>NZ_JBFAPE010000019.1:0-128815 GCF_040675615.1 Streptomyces sp. NPDC049585
GGCTGGACTGGTACAACTACCACCGACCCCACACCGGCATCGCAGGCCAAACACCCGCCAGCCGTGTCACCAACCTGCCGGGACAACACACCTAGTGCGGGGCGAGCGGGAGCTCGTTCGGCTCCGGGTCCTTCGGCGCGAACAGCGCCGTCAGTCCCAGGTGCACGGCCATCGCCGCCAGCGGCCAGGCCAGCAGCATGCCCTTGGCGGCCAGTTTCAGCGGGGCGTCGAAGACCACGCCCTTGCCCACGGCCCTCGCGTGGGCGACCACGTCCTGCGCGGGGCCCAGCCACACGCCCAGCCGCCAGCCGATCAGCGACGCCAGCAGCGAGCCGGCCGCGAGCGCGACGACGACCGCGATGCCGCCCACCCGCCGCACCCACACCACCGCTGCGGCGCTGAGCGCGCCGAAGCCCACGCCGAGCAGCCCGAACCAGCCGTCCGCGCCGATCGCCTGCTCGCCCTCGGTGTTCCTCAGGTACACGGCCTTGCCGTCGGAGATCAGCGGCACGCGGGGCGCCAGCCACACCCACAGCAGGCCCAGCAGCACACCGCAGACCGTCACCGCCGCCAGCACGACCGCCGCCGTCCGCAGCTCGGCCCGGGCCTCGGCCCGGGCGGCCTCGCGGGCGGCGTCGTCGTGCGGGGCCGGCGGGGACGCGGGGGCGGGCTCCGGTGCCCGGTCGTGACCGGCGGAGGGGTCGCCCGGAGGGGTCAGTGGTGCGCTCACACGGCCATCGTGCCAGGCCGCGGCCCGGGCTGAACCGGCAGGAGGGTCCTCGCGGCGCGTCACCGCACCGCCGCCCGCCGGTAGGCCCAGGTGGCCACGGCCAGCGACAGCACGCCGACGCCCGCGCACACCCCCAGGTCGACGGCGATCAGCAGCCAGTCGGGGCGCGCGTCGAAGCTGTGCGCCAGCGCCTCCACGCCGTACGTGGACGGCAGCAGGTCACGGGCGTACGCGATGGGGGCCGGCAGGTGGGCGGCCGGCAGCACGCCCAGCAGCAGCGCCGCCGACATGCCCAGCTGGCCGCACAGCGTCGCCAGCTCCTGGCGCGGCGCCAGCAGGCCCAGGGTCGCGCCCAGTCCGGACAGGGCCGCGCCCGACAGCGGGACCACCGCAGCCAGCACCCACAGGTGCCCCAGCGGCAGCCCGAACAGCACGCTGCCCACCACCGCCGTCACCACCGTGCCGGGCACGGTGAACGACGCGTACGCGCCCGCCGCGCCCAGCACCACCGCGGCGGGTGGCACCGGCAGCGTCGCATAGTGGTCCAGGCCGCCGCTCGCGCGCAGCTGGCCGAAGTACTGGGCGAGCAGGTTCAGCGCCACGAACGCCACGACCAGCACGCTGGAGCCGGCCACCACCGCCCGCGCCGCGTCGCCGCCGTCGACGACCCCGCGCATCAGGACCATGATCCCGACCGACTGGAAGGTCGCCACGAACAGCAGCGGGATCCGGGCGACCCGGGCCCGCGAGAGCTGGGCGCGGTAGACCGCGGCCAGCGCCGGCAGCAGGCGCGCGGCGGGCGCCAGCGGGAAGGCGGCCTCGCCCCCGGGCCGCGGCCGGCCCCCGTCCTGGACCCGGACCCGACCGGACACCGCCTCGGCGGACACGGCACTCAACGGCGACAGCTCCTCTTCATCCCTTCACCAGCCCCTGCGAACGGTCGCCGCCCAGCGCCAGGTAGACGTCCTCCAGGCTCGGCGTGGCGAGCGTGAAGTCGTCCAGCGCCGCGAAGGCCGGGCCACCGGTGACCGCGGCCACGGCCGCCCGGGCGTCCGCCGGGGCCAGCCGCAGCGACCAGCGGCGGCCGGTCTCCTGCGCCGTCTCGCGCAGCGCCGCCACCTCCGGCACCTCCAGCGGGGGCTCGGCCCGCCAGACCAGGTCCACCCGGACCTCGTCGCCGACCAGTTGCTTGAGCCCGGCCGGGGTGTCGCAGGCGATGATGCGCCCCTCGTCCAGCACGGCGACACGGTCGAGGACCGTCTCCGCCTCGATCACGTTGTGGGTCACCAGCAGCACCGTGGTGCCGCGCTCGGCGCGCCGCCGGTCCACGGCCGACCACACCGCGCGGCGGGCCACCGGGTCCATGCCGGTGGTGGGCTCGTCCAGGACGAGCAGCGGGCGCTCACCGACCAGGGCCGCCGCGAAACAGGCCAGGCGCCGCTGCCCCCCGGAGAGCTTCTTCAGCGGCCGGGTGGCGATCGCGGCCAGCCCCAGCTCGTCGAGGACCTCGTCGCGCTCGGCACGGGCGGCGCGCAGCGACAGCCCGCGCAGCCGGCCCGTGGTCTCGGCGGCCAGCGCGACGGTCAGCTCGTCCAGGGCGGTGGAGGACTGCCCCAGGTACCCGATCAGGCGCGCCGCCCGCTCGGGGTGGCGCACCAGGTCGTGCCCCAGGAGGTCGATCGTCCCCTCGTCGGGGCGCAGCAGGCCGGTCAGCTGGCGCACCAGCGTGGTCTTGCCGGCGCCGTTGGGGCCCAGCAGCCCGAAGATCTCACCACGGCAAACGTCGAGGTCGACGCCGTCGGTGGCGCGTACGCGGCTGCCGCCGCGCGCGGTGGGGTACGTCTTGACGAGGCCGCGTACGGTGCACGCCAGGTCGCCTGCGGCTCGCTCCGTTCTCACGACCAATGAGGGTACGCGCCCCACCGGCGCCGACTCGCCGCAGGGGCGGTTAGCGCCTGCCCGGTGGATTGTCGTCACGCGCCACCACGGCGCCCCGTAGGGGCGCGGCGAACTGCGCGACAAGCCACGGCGCGCCCGCAGATGAACGCGCCCACGCGGCAGCAGCCGCACATCGACACCGCCCCGCGCCCCTACGGGGCGCCGTGGTGGCGCGCCCGCGCAGGGCTTCAGTCGCCCGCCGGCACGTGCTCCGCCGCGGTGCGGGTGTCGATCTCGCGCCAGAAGCCGGCGCGGATCGCGTAGCGGTCGCGCTCGTCGATCTGGTCGTCCTTGTGCGCCAGCAGCCCGAACCGCGCCGCGTAGCGCAGCAGCTCGCCGTCGATGCGGTGCGGGATGCGCGGGTACTCGGTGGACAGGTGCTGCAGGTGCACGGGGTCCGTCAGCCGCTCCGCCCACCGCCGAGCGAAGACCTGGCCGACTTCGAAGGGGTCGCCGCCGACGGTGGTGATGTCCTCCTCGCGGTCCGCCCACCGCTGCTCGGCGCTGGTGAGCAGGGCCAGGGTCGGCAGGGCGGCGGTCTCGGGGGACTCGGCCTGGCCGTTGCCGCCGCGGTCGACAAGCCCCTTGTCGGAGGACCAGCGCAGGGTGGCGGTGGGGGTCACCACCGGAGTGCTGCCGTTCGTACCGCCGTTGCCGTTGCCGTTCGCCGGGCCGCGGCCGAGGCCCGCGAGGTCCTTGGGCGTGGGCACCCCGCGTGCGGCGGCTGGCGTGGCGGCCGGGCGCGAGCCGTTGCGCTCGGCGGTCGGCCGATCGTTCTCGGCGGTGTCGTCCGGCGGGGACGAGGAGGAGGCGGTCTCGGGCAGCGGCGCGGCGAGGATCGCCGCGATCTCCGGACGCGGCACGGGCGGCGGCGCGCAGGGACCGGTCAGCTCCTTGGGGCGGACGGCCCGGGTGATCCAGGTGCGGTCGAGCACCCGCCGCTCGTCGGCCTCGGCGACCAGGTCCTCGGACTGGTTGTAGTCGCCGTCGGCGGCCTGGACGGCCCACAGGTGGACGGCGACGCCGTGTTCCTTGGCGGCCATCAGCCCCGGCAGCAGGTCGCCGTCGCCGGTGACCAGGACGATGTCGGAGCAGGCGCGGTTGCGGGCGAGCTCGGTGAGCTCGGCGTGCATGGCCGCGTCGACGCCCTTCTGCGCCCAGCGGCCGTCGCTGCGGGTCAGGGCGCCCAGCCGCACGGTGACCCGGGACATCACCCGCAGCCGGCGGTGCTCGGGTTGGGGGACGCGGTCGGGGGCGCCGTCGAACCAGTAGATGCGCAGCAGCGGCCGCTGGGTGTCGGCCTCGGCGCGCTCGCGCAGGCCCTGGACGAGGGTCGTGTGGTCGACGGTGATGCGGGAGCGCGCGGGTTCGCCGGCCAGCAGGCTCGCGGCGGCGCCCAGCAGATACCCGGCGTCCACCAGGACGACGCAGCGGTCCACGTTCCACCCTCTTTCCTTGCGGCATTCGAGTTCAGAAGTGCGGTCGCCCCCCGGCACCGTCGTGCCCCGGCCTCCTGGCTTTCCCAGGAGTCTGCCCGACCGCGCGGGGGTTATCAGCCCGAACTGGATCTTCGGCGTGGCGGATACGCGCAGGGGGTGACGGACGCGCCGGTCACTCACGGTTATTGCCCGAAATGCGCCGTTCGGCGGTGCGTGCGAGGGTGGGCGCGAGGGGGCGTCACCCGTGATCCGGAGGCAGAGCGGCATGGCCAAGAACAGGAAGCAGGACCGGAGCCAGCAGCGATCGAGCGCGGCCGAGCGCGGCTCGCAGCAGGCCAGGAGCTCCTCGATCGAGTCGCAGTCCGAGCACCGGGCGTCCCAGGTCACCCCCGCGGACCTGGCCCGGAAGGGCAAGCAGAAGCGGTTCGGTCACAACTGACAGGCGCTTGGAAGCGCCGAAGGGGCGCGCCCGTGTCGTACGGGCGCGCCCCTCATGGCGTCGGGGTGCGGCTCAGCCGGCCAGGCAGGACGGGCCGAGCAGCTGCTTGAGGTCGCCGAAGAGCGCCGGGTCGGGGGTGACCCGGTGCCGGTCCAGGCGCAGCAGGGTGGTCTTGCGGGCGCCCTGCAGCTTGATGCGCACCTCGGTGGAGCCCTTGTGGTGGGTGAGCACCTGGCCGAGCCGCTCCACCAGCGGCGGGGTGACCTTGACCGTGGGGATGGTGATGATCACCGGCGCGTTGCTGCCGGCGTTGGACAGGTCGGGGACCATCAGCTCCATGGCGACCAGGCGGGGGATGTCCTCGCGCTTGTCGAGCCGGCCCTTGACGAAGACGACGGCGTCCTCGACGAGCTGGGTGGAGACCAGCTGGTAGGTGGCGGGGAAGAACATGCAGTCGATGGAGCCCGCCAGGTCCTCGACGGTGGCGATGGCCCAGGCGTTGCCCTGCTTGGTCATCTTGCGCTGCAGGCCGGAGATGATGCCGCCGATCGTCACGATCGCGCCGTCGGCGTGCTCGCCGCCGGTGAGCTGGGCGATGGCGGCGTCGGCCTTGTCGTTGAGGACGTGCTCGATGCCGAAGAGGGGGTGGTCGGAGACGTAGAGGCCGAGCATTTCCCGCTCCTGGGCGAGCAGGTAGGCCTTCTCCCACTCGACGTCGGAGAACTCCACGTCCAGCCCGAAGCCCACGCCCTCGTCGGCGCCCTCGTCGCCCATGCCGCCGAAGAGGTCGAACTGTCCCTCGGCCTCCTTGCGCTTGACCTGCACCACGTTGTCGATCATCTGCTCGTAGTGCGCGGTCAGGCCCTTGCGGGTGTGGCCCATGGTGTCGAAGGCGCCGGCCTTGATCAGCGATTCGACGGTGCGCTTGTTGCAGACGACGGCCTCGACCTTGTCGAGGAAGTCGGGGAAGGAGACGTACTTCCCCTTGGACTTGCGGCAGCGGATGATCGAGTCGACGACGTTGGTGCCGACGTTGCGCACGGCGGTCAGGCCGAAGAGGATCACGTCGTCGCCCTGGGCCGCGAAGTTGGCCTCGGACTCGTTGACGTTGGGCGGCAGCACCTTGATGCCCATGCGCCGGCACTCGTTGAGGTAGACCGCCGACTTGTCCTTGTCGTCGCGCACCGAGGTGAGCAGGGCCGACATGTACTCGGCGGGGTAGTTCGCCTTGAGGTAGGCGGTCCAGTAGGAGACCAGGCCGTACGCGGCGGAGTGGGCCTTGTTGAAGGCGTAGCCGGCGAAGGGCACCAGCACGTCCCACAGGGCCTGGATGGCCTCGTCGGAGTAGCCGTTCTTCTGGGCGCCGGCCTGGAAGATGGTGAAGTTCTTCGCCAGCTCGTCGGGCTTCTTCTTGCCCATGACGCGGCGGAGGATGTCGGCCTCGCCGAGCGAGTAGCCGGCGATGATCTGGGCGGCCTTCTGCACCTGCTCCTGGTAGACGATCAGGCCGTAGGTGACGTCCAGGACCTCCTTGAGCGGCTCCTCCAGCTCCGGATGGATCGGGGTGATCTCCTGCTGGCCGTTCTTGCGCAGGGCGTAGTTGGTGTGCGAGTTCATGCCCATCGGGCCCGGGCGGTACAGCGCGGACACGGCGGAGATGTCTTCGAAGTTGTCGGGCTTCATCAGCCGCAGCAGGGACCGCATGGGGCCGCCGTCGAACTGGAAGACGCCAAGGGTGTCGCCGCGCTGGAGCAGCTCGAAGGTCGTGGGGTCGTCGAGCGGCAGGCTCAGGAGGTCGATCTCGACGCCCTTGTTGGCCTTCACCATCTTGACGGCGTCGTCCATGATCGTCAGGTTGCGCAGGCCCAGGAAGTCCATCTTCAGCAGGCCGAGCGCTTCACAGCTGGGGTAGTCCCACTGCGTGATGGTCACGCCGTCGGTGTGCCGGACCCAGACGGGGACGTGGTCGGTGATCGTCTCGCTGGACATGATCACGCCGGCCGCGTGCACACCCATCTGCCGCACCAGGCCCTCGACGCCGCGTGCGGTGTCGATGACCTTCTTGACGTCCGGCTCGTTCTCGTACATCGCACGGACCTCGCCGGCCTCGCTGTAGCGCGGGTGCTGGGGGTCCAGGATGCCGGAGAGCGGGATGCCCTTGCCGAGGACGTCGGCCGGCATCGCCTTGGTGATGCGGTCGCCCATGGCGTAGGGGTAGCCGAGGACGCGGGCCGAGTCCTTGATGGCGTTCTTGGCCTTGATGGTGCCGTAGGTGCCGATCATGGCGACCTTGTCCTGGCCGTACTTCTCGGTGACGTACCGGATCACCTCGGCGCGCCGGCGCTCGTCGAAGTCGATGTCGACATCGGGCATCGAGATGCGCTCGGGGTTGAGGAACCGCTCGAAGATCAGACCGTGCGGGATGGGGTCGAGGTCGGTGATGCCGAGGGCGTACGCGACGATCGAGCCGGCCGCGGAGCCACGGCCGGGGCCGACGGCGATGCCCTGGTTCTTGGCCCACATGATGAAGTCGGCGACCACGAGGAAGTAGCCCGGGAAGCCCATCGAGATGATCGTGTCCATCTCGTACTCGACCTGCTTCATGCGGTCCTCGGGGATGCCGCCGGGGAAGCGGCGGTGCATGCCCCGCATGGTCTCCTCGCGGAACCAGGTGACCTCGGTGTAGCCCTCGGGGATGTCGAACTTGGGCATCAGGTTCCGGAACTGGAACATGCCCTCGGTGCTGACCTGCTCGGCGATCAGCCGGGTGTTGGCGCAGCCCTCCTGCCAGGCGTCCGAGGAGTCGATGGCGTACATCTCCTCCGTGGACTTCAGGTAGTAGCCCGAGCCGTCGAAGCGGAAGCGGTCCGGGTCGGAGAGGTTCTTGCCGGTCTGGATGCACAGCAGGGCGTCGTGGGCCTCGGCCTCGTGCGCGTAGGTGTAGTGCGAGTCGTTGGTGACCAGGGGCGGGATGCCGAGCTTCTTGCCGATCTCCAGCAGGCCGTCGCGGACGCGGCGCTCGATCTCGATGCCGTGGTCCATCAGCTCCAGGAAGTAGCGGTCCTTGCCGAAGATGTCCTGGTACTCGGAGGCGGACTTCAGGGCCTCGTCGAACTGGCCGAGGCGCAGCCGGGTCTGCAGCTCGCCGGAGGGGCAGCCGGTGGAGGCGATCAGCCCCTCGGACCACTGGCTGATGGTCTCCTTGTCCATACGGGGCCACTTCGTCAGCCAGCCCTCCTTGTAGGCGTCCGAGGACAGCCGGAAGAGGTTGTGCAGGCCGGTGGCGTTGGCCGCCCAGATCGTCTTGTGGGTGTAACCACCCGAACCGGAGACGTCGTCGCGCTTCTGGTGCGGCTGGCCCCACTGGATGCGGCGCTTGTTGCGCCGGGACTCGGGGGCGACATATGCCTCGATGCCGATGATCGGGGTGATCCCGGCCTTCTGGGCGGAGTGGAAGAAGTCGTACGCGCCGTGGAGGTTGCCGTGGTCGGACATGGCGATGTGTGTCATGCCCATCTCATTGCAGGCATTGAACATGTCCTTGAGCCGCGCAGCACCGTCCAGCAGGGAGTACTGGGTGTGGACGTGCAGGTGCGTGAAGGGCGGCTTGTCGGCCACGGTGGAGGACCTCCGGCGGGAGCAGGCAGCGGGCGGGACAGCTTCGAAGGTTACCGGCCCCCACCGACAGCCGCGGGCACGCGACGGTAGCCTCACGCGTTGAACGGCGGGCGCACATGCGTCCGCCCCATGCCCCTCCCCGGCCCCCGCCGGGGTACCCGCACCAGGAGGACCAGCGATGGCGCTCGAGCACGACCGGGCCGCCCGGCGGGGCGAGGAGATCCTCGCCGTCTTCGACACCGCGTTCGGAGAACTGCTGGCGGCCGACCCGGCCGCCTTCCGCGTCAAGTTCCGGAAGATGGCCGCCTCCGCCTTCGCCTTCTACCGGGGCACGGCCTGCCTCTTCTACAACGACCTCGCCCCCGAGCGGGACGCCGGCCCCTACCTGGACGACCGCACCTCCCGTGTGTGGATCCACGGCGACCTCCACGCCGAGAACTTCGGCACCTACATGGACGCCAACGGCCGCCTCGTCTTCAACGTCAACGACTTCGACGAGGCCTACGTCGGCCCCTTCACCTGGGACCTCAAGCGCTTCGCCGCCTCCGTCGCCCTGCTCGGCCACGCCAAGGCGCTCAGTGACGACACCATCACCGAGCTGGTACGGATCTACGCCGCCGCCTACCGCGAGCGCATCCACGCCCTGGCCACCGGCGCCAAGGATGACGAGATCCCGCCCTTCACCCTCGACACCGCCGAGGGCCCCCTGCTGACCGCCCTGCGCGAGGCCCGCGCCCGCACCCGCTTCGGGCTGCTGGCGAGCATGACCGAGATCCGCGAGCACGACCGCCGCTTCCTCGACGGCGACGGCTCCATAGCGCTCGACGCCGCCACCCGCTACAAGATCCTCGCCGCCTTCGACGGCTACCTGGAGACCCTCCCCGGCACCAGCCTGGCCCGCCCCGACTCCTACCGCGTCAAGGACGTCGTCGGCCGCCGCGGCATCGGCATCGGCAGCGCCGGCCTGCCCTCGTACAACATCCTTCTGGAGGGCAACAGCGACGCCCTGGAGAACGACGTCGTCATCTACATGAAGCAGGCGCAGACCCCCGCGGTCTCCCGGCACATCACCGACCCCGCCGTGCGCGCCTACTTCGAGCACGAGGGCCACCGCACCGTGATCTCCCAGCGGGCCCTGCAGGCCCACGCCGACCCGTGGCTGGGCTGGACGGAGCTGGACGGCGCAGGTCAGCTGGTCGCCGAGATCTCGCCCTACGCCGTCGACCTCGACTGGTCGGACATCGACGACCCCGCGCAGATGGCCGCCGTGGTCGCCGACCTCGGCCGCGCCACCGCCACCATGCACGCCGCCGCGGACGACACCAGCGGCCACTCGCTGGTGCCCTTCTCCACCGAGCGCGCCATCGACGCCGTCATCGCCGCCGACGAGGCCGGCTTCGCGGAGCTGCTCAGCGACTTCGCCCACACCTACGGCGCCCGGGCCCGCGAGGACCACCAGATCTTCGTGGATCTCTTCCGCAACGGCCGGATCCCGGGCCTGTAACCGGGGGCTTTGGGGCCGGCCGCGGGGCATGACAGACTCTCGCACCATGGACATATCGGCGGCACGGCCGCGGGCACTGCGTGCGGCGCTGTTCACAGCGCTGTGCGTCATGCTGTCCGCCGCCTCCCACGTGCTGCTGTCCGGCCGTGCCCTGCCGCCGGCCGCCCTCGCCGGTGCCTTCGCCGGCGTCTTCGCGCTCGCCTACGCCCTGGCGGGCGCCGAGCGCGGCTACTGGCGCATCGCGGCCCTGCTCGTCCCGCTGCAGCTGGCCTCCGCCGCGCTGTTCACCGCCGGCCAGGACACCTGCTACGGCCGCCCCGGGCACGCCGGGCCCGGCGCGCTGACCTGGCTGTGCAGCGGCAGCATGGGCGGCCCGCTGGCCGGCCTCGCCGCCCCCGGCACCGGCCCCTGGCTGGTCCTGGCCGGGCACGTCGCCATCGGCCTGCTCGCCGCCCTGTGGCTGCGGCGCGGCGAGGCGGCCGTCGCCCGGCTGCTGCGCGCCGCCGCGGCCGCCGCCTTCCGCCCGCTGCTGCTGGCCGTCGCGGTCACCGCCGCCGCGGCCGCCTGGCTGCGCGCCCGGCCGGCCGTACGCGGCAGCCGCCGCCCCGAGCCGCGGCGGCTGCGGCTCCTGCCCCTCCTGCACGGTGCTTCCCGGCGTGGTCCGCCGGCCCTGCCCGCCCTCGGCTGACCCACGCCCCGGGCGCTACCGGACGGACCACCACACGCACCCGCACCAGGAGAAGCAGCATCATGAGCAACCGCAACAGCTGGGAGAACAAGCAGACCGCCCGCGAGCGGCTGCGCGCCGAACGCGAGCGGCAGGCGAAGAAGGACAAGACCCGCCGCCAGCTCCTCGTCGGCGGCGCCGTCGTCGGCGTCCTCGCCATAGCCGCCGGCATCGGCGTCTTCGTCGCCAAGTCCTCCGACGGCAGCGGCGGCAGCAGCAGCGGCGAATGGGCCGCGGCCGCCAAGAAGACCCTGGTCAAGCCCGCGAACACCGCCGGCGACAACGGCACCGAGATCGTCATCGGCAAGAAGGACGCCGGGCACACCCTGGAGATCTACCAGGACATGCGCTGCCCGATCTGCTCCACCTTCGAGCAGAACGTCGGCGACACCATCGACAAGGACGTCAAGGCCGGCACCTACAAGGTCTCGTACCACATCGGCACCTTCCTCGACCGCAACCCGCAGATCAGCGGCACCGGTTCGAAGAACGCCCTCAGCGCCCTCGGTGCCGCCCTCAACGTGAGCCCCGAGGCCTTCAGCGCCTACAACAAGGCCCTGTACGCCAAGGCCAACCACCCCGAGGAGACCAAGGACGACTTCTCCAAGGACGACGTCCTGCTGAAGGTCGCCCGGCAGGTCCCCGCCCTGAAGGGCAACGCCGCCTTCGAGAAGGACGTCAAGGACGGCACCTACGACAAGTGGGCGCTGACCGTCTCCGACGAGTTCGACAAGCACAAGGACGTCACCGGCACCCCCACGCTCAAGCTCGACGGCAAGAAGCTGACGGTGAAGACGCCTTACGGCGACGGCGCCCCCAACACCCCCGCCCAGTTCAGCTCCCTGGTCGCCGAACAGATCAAGAAGTAGCCCCCGGCCGGCCGTGCGCAACCCCCACGGCCATCGATGCCGGAACGTGACACGGCGGCCCGGGACAGCCCGTGGCCGCCGTGGCACACTCGCCCGCATGGAGGGGACGGGCGGGGTGCTGCGAGGGGTGCGCGCGGGGGTGTTCACCGCCCTGTGCCTGACCCTCTCCGTCACCTCCCACGTCCTGCTCTCCCGGCTGCCGCTGCCGCTGACCACCGTCACCGTGGTCGCGGCCGCCTACTTCGCCGTGGCCTGGGCCCTGGCCGGCCGCGAACGCGGCTACGGGGCCATCGCCGCCCTGCTCGTCCCCCTGGAACTGGCCGCCGACACCGTCCTCACCAGCGGCCAGCACACCTGTTACGGCCCCGCCGGCGGACCGGTCACCGGACCCCTGCACTCCATGGGCGTCGACCTCGTCTGCCGCGGCGGGGAGGTGGGCACCCCCGCCCCCGCCGGCGCCGCCCTCCCCGGCACGGCCGCACCCTGGCTGCTGCTCGCCGCACACCTCGCCGCCGGCCTGCTCGCCGCCGCCTGGCTGCGCCGCGGCGAGGCCGCCCTGGCCGGCCTGCTGCGTGCCCTCGCCGCCCCCGCCCTGCGCCTGCTGCTGCCGGCCGCCGCCCTCGCGGTCCGCCGCGACCCCGGCGCCGCGCACCCCCGCCCCGTGCGGGACACCCTGCCGGCCCGGGCCCTGCCCCTGCTCGTCCACTCCGTCGTCCGGCGGGGACCCCCGGTGCGCCCGGCGTTCGCCTGAGCGCATCCGACCGCCCCAGGTCCTCCACCCGTACCTTCGCACCGACGGAGCAGACAACCATGAGCACCCGCAACTCCTCCCCGAACAAGTCGGCCGCGCGCGAGCGGCTGCGCGCCGAGCGCGAGAAGCAGGCCAAGCGGGACGCCACCCGCCGCAAGCTGAAGGTGGGCGGTGCCGTCGTCGCCGTCCTCGCCGCCGCGGCCGGCATCGGCGTCGTCGTGGCGAACGCGACCAGCGGCAGCAAGAACACCAAGGTCTCCAGCGCCGACTGGGAGGCGGAGGCGAAGAACCACGCCTTCAAGCAGCCCGCCAACACCACCGGCGAGAAGGGCACCACCGTCGTCATCGGCAAGCCCGACGCCAAGAACACCCTCGAAGTCTTCGAGGACATGCGCTGCCCCATGTGCGCCGGCTTCGAGCAGAACGTCGGGCAGACCCTGCAGAAGGACATCAAGGACGGCAAGTACAAGGCCCAGTTCAGAGTCGGCACCTTCCTCGACCGCAACCCGATGATCAAGGGCTCGGGGTCGAAGAACGCCCTCAGCGCACTCGGCGCCGCCCTCAATGTCGGCCCCGACGCCTTCCTGGCGTACAAGGAGGCCCTGTACGCCGCCAAGAACCACCCCGACGAGCAGGACGACGCCTTCTCCGACGACGAGCGCCTGCTGAAGGTCGCCGAGCAGGTGCCCGCGCTCAAGGGCAACGCGGCCTTCGAGAAGGCCGTCAAGGACGGCACCTACGACCAGTGGGCGCTGGCCATGTCCGCCGACTTCGACAAGTACGTCGGCGTCGACAAGCCCCTCAAGGGCACCCCGGGCCTGAAGCTCAACGGCAAGGTGCTCGCCAACGCCCAGGGCCAGACCCCCCAGGCCGTACCGGCGTTCACCGCCCTGGTCGACGAGAACCTCGCCAAGTAGCCGGGTACGGGGGCGAATCGACGTACCCGCGGTAAGGAGAGAAACGGCGAAGGGCGGGCGAACAGTCGGTGACCGGCCCGTCCCGGGCCTTACCGCCGGTGCTACTCGGCAGTAAAGTGACGGCCCGTGACCTCCCACGACATATCCCGCCGCACTGCCGTCACGGCCGTCGCCGCAGGCGCGACGGCCGCCCTGTTGCCGGGCGCCGCACAGGCCGCCACCGGCACCGCCGGCCCCCGGGCCGCCGCGTCCGCCGCGGACACCCGCACCGCCCCCGTCTTCCTGCACGGCGTCGCCTCCGGCGACCCGCTGCCCGACGGGATCCTGCTGTGGACCCGGGTCACCCCCGGTCCCGAGGCCGTCCCCGGCTCGGGCCTGGGCCCGGCCGTCGAGGTCGCCTGGCAGGTCGCCGAGGACGCCGGCTTCACCCGTGTCGTCGCCCGCGGCACCGTCACCGCCACCGCCGCGAGCGACCACACGGTCAAGGCGGACGTGCGCGGCCTGCGCCCGGCCACCGCCTACTGGTTCCGCTTCACCGCCACCGCGGACGGGGCCACGGTCACCTCGCCCACCGCCCGCACCCGCACCGCCCCCGCCCACGACGCCGCCGTCGACGGCCTGCGCCTGGGCGTGGTCTCCTGCGCCAACTGGGAGTCGGGCTACTTCGCCGCCTACCGGCACCTGGCCGCCCGCACCGACCTGGACGCCGTGCTGCACCTGGGCGACTACATCTACGAATACGGCACCGGGCAGTACCCCACGCCCAAGTACGTCGTGCGCAAGCACGAGCCGGCGCACGAGATCCTCACCCTCGCCGACTACCGCACCCGCCACGGCCACTACCGCACCGACCCCGACCTGCAGGCCGTGCACCACGCCCACCCGATCGTCGCCATCTGGGACGACCACGAGTTCGCCAACGACGCCTGGAGCGGCGGCGCGGAGAACCACACCCCCGGCACCGAGGGCGACTGGGCCGCCCGCGTGGCCGCCGCCAAGCAGGCCTACTTCGAGTGGATGCCGGTGCGCCCCTCCATCGAGGGCACCACCTACCGCAGACTGCGCTTCGGCCGCCTGGCCGACCTGCACCTGCTGGACCTCAGATCCTTCCGCTCCCAGCAGGTCAAGCCCGGCAGCGGAAAGGTCGACGACCCCGAGCGCACCATCACCGGTCGCGCCCAGCTCGACTGGCTCAAGGAGGGCCTCGCGGCCTCCGACACCACCTGGCGGCTGGTGGGCAACCCGGTGATGATCTCGCCCGTCGCCTTCGGCTCCCTGCCCTCCTACCTGCTGGAGCCGCTCGCCCAGCTGCTCGGGCTGCCCAAGGAGGGCCTGGCCGCCAACACCGACCAGTGGGACGGCTACACCGACGACCGCCGCGAACTGCTGGCCCACCTCACCGACCGGGCGATCCGCAACACCGTCTTCCTGACCGGCGACATCCACATGGCCTGGGCCAACGACGTGCCCGTCAAGGCCGCCACCTACCCGCTGTCGCCCTCGGCCGCCACCGAGTTCGTCGTCACCTCCGTCACCTCCGACAACCTCGACGACCTCCTGCACGTCCCCGCGCACACCGTCTCCGTCCCCGCCGCGGCCGCCATCAAGGCCTCCAACCGGCACGTGAAGTGGCTGGACATGGACTCGCACGGGTACGGCGTGCTGGACGTGACCGCCGAGCGGGCGCAGATGGACTACTACGTGCTCTCCGACAAGCGCGACGCGAAGGCCGGTGCCTCCTGGGCGCGCTCCTACCGCACCGCCTCGGGCACCCAGCGCGTGGAGCGGGTCGACGCACCGGTGCGCTGAGCGCCCTCGTACCGCAGCGGCCGTCGCCTACGCCGGGCGGCGGCCGTGGTTGGCGCGGGACTTCTTCAGCCGCCAGCGACGCTTGCGGGTGCGCTTGGACATCGTCCCTCCCCGGCAGGTGGGCCGCCCGGGCGGCGGCCCGCCGCAACCGGTCCTAGTCGAGGACCGGGCCGCTGTCCAGGCGTCGCGCACGCCCGTGCCCCCGGGCGCCCTCAGTTGGGGCTGGTGGGGCGCTGGGTCAGCGCGACGGCCGGCAGCGACGGCAGCTTGCTGATCACCGCGGTCTCCGCGCGCAGCAGCCGCAGCTCGTCCGCCAGCCGGGAGGCGGTGTCGGACGCCTGCAGCAGCCGCTGCTTGGCCGGGGTGTCCAGCACGGCCGCCGCGGCGACCAGGTAGGACAGCACCCTCGGCTCGCCCGGCAGCTCCGACTGCCCGGCCAGCGACGACTCGTTCGCCCCCGCCAGCCGCTTCTGGTACGCACGGAAGGCCCGCACGACGCCGGAGGCCAGCACGCCCGCGCCCTCGCCCTGCTCCTCCTCGATGTGCTCGCACTCGCCCGTCAGGTACGCGCCCGAGGCGTCCACCGAGCGCAGCCGGAAGCGGGTGGTGCCGGTGGCCAGCACCTCGTACGTGCCGTCCGGGCGCGCCCGCACGGAGGTGAGGTCGGCCACGCAGCCCACCGCGTAGAAGGCGCGCATCGGGTCGGGGCCGAAGCCGGAGGCCGGCCCCGGCTCCGGGCGCATGCCCTCGGGCAGGCCGGGGGCGCTGGGTGCCACCTCGTGCCCGTCGCGGATGGCCACCACCCCGAAGCGGCGCGGGCCGTCGTCCGGCAGGGCGGCGAGGTCGCGCATCAGCGCGCGGTACCGCTGCTCGAAGACGTTCAGCGGGAGCACGAGGCCCGGGAACAGCACCGAGTTCAGCGGGAAGAGGGGAAGGCGCGCGGTGGTCACGGCCGGTAAGCCTAATCGCCCCCGCCACGGTGGTGCCCCGGTATCGCAGCCTCCGCCCCGACGTCGCACGTCACTGGCGCCGCAGCAGCCGTGAGGCGCCCGCCGCGACGGTGGTCGCCAGGATCCAGCCCAGCAGGGTGAGCACCGCCACCACCCACTGGGTCGCCCCGCCCGGCCGCCAGGCACCGCCCTGCCCCAGGTCGATCACCGGCAGCAGCAGGTCGAGGGTGTACAGCTCCGGGCTCCACACCGGCCCCTCGCCCTCCTTGATCGGCGGCAGCGGGTGCAGGGAGAAGTACACGGCGCCCAGCGCCCACAGCACCGCCATCCACACCGCCGCCCGGCCCGGACGGTAGCCGTAGGCCACCGTCCAGTCCTGCAGGTAGCCCCACGCCTTGCCGGCCGGCGGCAGCGTCTCGCGCCGTCTGCGCTGCTTGGCCAGCAGCACCTGGCGGGCCTCGGCGTCCTCGCCGCTGGCGCGCAGGGCGCTCGCCAGGCGCTCGTACGGCTCCGGCGCGTACTCGGGCGTGGCCGCCGCCACCCAGTCCAGGCGGCGGGCGAGCGGGAAGGGGCCGAGCGGGATCAGGTTCTCGTAGGAGAAGCCGGCCATCGCCAGCCCGCCCGGACCCGGCCAGCTGTCGTAGCGGTCGACCAGGTTGACCACGCGCGCCCCGGAGAGCACCACCCGCCCGCTCTGCTGCCGCTCGCCCAGGAAGCGCAGCTCGGGCGTCTGCACCCGGCGCAGCGACAGCTCCTGGTCGGCCTCCATCACGAAGCGGGCCTCGCTGAGGTCGACCGCGTCGCCGAACCGCCCGTCGTCCAGCCGCGCCCCGCCCAGGCACTCGAAGCGCCGCATCCGCGCCGAGCCCTGGGTGCCGGTGGTGATGCCGTACGGGGGAGTGGCGCCGGAGGCGTAGCGGGCGTAGCCCAGGCCCGCCGACGTCAGGTACACGGTGCGCTCCACGGTCAGCTGCGGGGCGTTCAGGGCGCGCCGGCCGTAGGGGTTGTTCAAGGTGGAGCCGCGCAGGCTCAGCGAGGCCCCTATCGTCGCCCCGCGCATGCTCAGCTCGCCGTGCGAGCGCATCATCTCCGCCTGCAGGTCCTGGCCCACGGTCATCCCGTCGGCGGCGATCGACAGCCCGCGCCGGTCCCGGCGCACCACCAGCTGGTTGAGCAGCAGGTCGGTGCCGATGTGCGCGTCGGTCAGCCGGATGCCGTGCTGGACCTGGCAGCGGGGTAAGTGCAGATCGCCCTCGGTGCGGATGCGGGCCGCCTCCACGCGCGGTATCGCGCAGCCCACCAGGCGCAGCGTGGAGAAGGCGCTCTCCGGCAGCAGCAGCTGCTGCTCGAAGCGGCAGTTGTGCATCTCCACGTACGGGGAGACGGTTCCCCCCGACAGGTCGAGGGTGCCAGTGATCTGCAGCCCGTTGAGCTTGAGCGCGGCGACCCGGCCCGGGCGGGCCGGCGGGCCGCTGAGCAGCAGCAGCGCCACGACCCGGGCGCGCACGCTGCGCTCGGGCCCCCAGGTGTCGGCGCCGGCGGGGTCGTTGCGGCCGGGCTCGGGGCTGCGCCGGTCGAGGGTGGTGCCGGTGCGGAACGCCTCCCACATGTCCCGCTCGGTGACGGTGAGCTCCAGGCCGCTGGGCGGCGCGCCGTCGGCAGGCTCGGACACGACTGTCCCCCTTCTCACGGACCCCCGTACGGGCCACCTTCCCGCCGGGTGAGCGACCGGACACCCGCCGTGGGAGCCGATTGTCCGTCCGCGGTCAGGCAAAGATCAACTCTTTGGCGGCACGCCCGCGGCCACCGGTCGGCGTATCAGTCGGTGGTACGGGGAGCCGTGGGGCGGGACGGGTCTGCGACAATTGGGCGTGTGATCTCCCGAATCGATCTGCGCGGTGACGCCTTCCCCACCGGGGGCATCGACCGCGACATGCTGCCCCGTGCCGAGCTCGACGTCGCGGCCGCCCTGGAAAAGGTGCGGCCCATCTGCGACGACGTGCATCATCGCGGCACCGCGGCCCTGATCGACTACGCGGAGCGCTTCGACGGAGTGCGCATCGACCGCGTGCGGGTGCCCGCCGAGGCGATCACCAAGGCCCTCGACGAGCTCGACCCCGCCGTGCGCGCCGCCCTGGAGGAGTCCATCCGGCGCGCCCGCATCGTCCACCGCGAGCAGCGCCGCACCGACGTCACCGTCCAGGTCGTGCCCGGCGGCACGGTCACCGAGCGCTGGGTCCCCGTCGAGCGCGTCGGGCTGTACGTACCGGGCGGCCGCTCGGTCTACCCCTCGTCCGTCGTGATGAACGTCGTCCCCGCCCAGGAGGCCGGCGTCGGCTCCATGGCCGTCGCCTCCCCGCCGCAGGCCGGCTTCGACGGGCTGCCGCACCCCACCATCCTCGCCGCCTGCGCCCTGCTGGGCGTCGACGAGGTGTACGCGGCCGGTGGCGCCCAGGCCGTCGCCATGTTCGCCTACGGCACCGAGGAGTGCCGCCCGGTCAACATGGTCACCGGCCCCGGCAACATCTGGGTCGCCGCCGCCAAGCGGCTGCTCAAGGGCCGCATCGGCATCGACGCCGAGGCCGGCCCCACCGAGATCGCGATCCTCGCCGACGCCGGCGCCGACCCCGCGCACGTCGCCGCCGACCTCATCAGCCAGGCCGAGCACGACCCGCTGGCCGCCGCCGTGCTGGTCACCGACTCCGAGGACCTCGCGGACGCCGTCGAGAAGGAGCTTCAGACCCAGGTCGCCGCCACCCGCCACGTCGAGGACCGCATCCTGCCCGCCCTCGGCGGCCGGCAGTCCGGCATCGTCCTCGTCGACGACATCGAGCGCGGCTTGGAGGTCGTCGACGCCTACGCCGCCGAGCACCTGGAGATCCAGACCGCCGACGCGGCCGCCGTCGCCGCCCGCGTCCGCAACGCCGGCGCGATCTTCGTCGGCGCCTGGGCCCCGGTCTCCCTCGGCGACTACGCCGCCGGCTCCAACCACGTCCTGCCCACCGGCGGCTGCGCCTGCCACTCCTCGGGCCTGTCCGTGCAGAGCTTCCTGCGCGGCATCCACGTCGTCGACTACACCCGCGAGGCACTCGCCGAGGTCGCCGGTCACGTGGTGACGCTCGCCGAGGCCGAGGACCTGCCGGCGCACGGCGCGGCGATCAGGGCAAGGTTCGAGTGGAAGGTTCCGGAGGGCCAGTGACCCGGATCGACGAGCTCCCCCTCCGGGACGAGCTGCGCGGCAAGACCCCGTACGGCGCCCCCCAGCTGGACGTGCCCGTACGGCTGAACACCAACGAGAACCCCTACCCCCTGCCCGAGCCGCTGGTCGCCCGCATCGCCGAGCGCGTCGCCGAGGCCGCCCGCCACCTCAACCGCTACCCCGACCGCGACGCGGTCGAGCTGCGCACCGAGCTGGCCGCGTACCTCACCCGCACCACCGGCCACGAGGTGACGCGCGCCCACGTGTGGGCCGCCAACGGCTCCAACGAGGTCCTCCAGCAGCTGCTGCAGACCTTCGGCGGCCCCGGCCGCACCGCCCTCGGCTTCGAGCCCTCGTACTCGATGCACGCCCTCATCTCGCGCGGCACCGGCACCGGCTGGCTGCACGGCCCCCGCCGGGCGGACTTCACCATCGACGTCGAGACCGCCGAGCGCACCATCGCCGAGCACAAGCCGGACGTGGTGTTCATCTGCTCGCCCAACAACCCCACCGGCACCGCCGTCGACGCCGCAACGGTGCTGCGGCTGTACGAGGCCGCGCAGGCGGCCAAGCCGTCGATGGTCGTCGTCGACGAGGCGTACGGCGAGTTCAGCCACCACCCCTCGCTGCTGCCGCTGCTGGCGGGCCGGCCGCACCTGGTGCTCTCGCGCACCATGTCCAAGGCGTTCGGCGCCGCCGGACTGCGCCTGGGCTACCTCGCCGCCGACCCCGCCGTCGTCGACGCCGTCCAGCTGGTCCGCCTGCCGTACCACCTCTCCGCCGTCACCCAGGCCACCGCCCTCGCGGCCCTGGAGCACACCGACACCCTCCTGGGCTACGTCGAGCAGCTCAAGACCGAACGCGACCGCCTCGTGACCGAGCTGCGCGCCATGGGCTGCGAGGTCACCGACTCCGACGCCAACTTCGTCCAGTTCGGCGTCTTCGACGACGCCCACGCCACCTGGCAGGCGCTGCTCGACCACGGCGTGCTCGTGCGCGACAACGGCGTACCGGGCCGGCTGCGGGTCACCGCGGGCACCCCCGCCGAGAACGACGCGTTCCTCGACGCGATGCGTGCAGTACTGAAGGAGAACAACCGATGAACCGCGTTGGGCGCGTCGAGCGCACCACCAAGGAAACCTCCGTCCTGGTCGAAATAGACCTCGACGGCACCGGACAGGTCGACGTCTCCACCGGCGTCGGCTTCTACGACCACATGCTCGACCAGCTCGGCCGGCACGGTCTGTTCGACCTCACCGTCAAGACCGACGGCGACCTGCACATCGACACCCACCACACCATCGAGGACACCGCCCTCGCGCTCGGCGCCGCCTTCCGCCAGGCCCTCGGCGACAAGGTGGGCATCTACCGCTTCGGCAACTGCACCGTGCCCCTGGACGAGGCCCTCGCCCAGGTCACCGTCGACCTCTCCGGCCGCCCCTACCTCGTGCACACCGAGCCCGAGAACATGGCGCCGATGATCGGCAGCTACGACACGACGATGACCCGGCACGTCCTGGAGTCCTTCGTCGCCCAGGCCCAGATCGCCCTGCACGTCCACGTCCCCTACGGGCGCAACGCCCACCACATCGTGGAGTGCCAGTTCAAGGCGCTGGCCCGGGCCCTGCGCTACGCCTGCGAGCGCGACGAGCGGGCCGCCGGCATCATCCCCTCGACGAAGGGCGCGCTGTGAACGGCACCTCCACTGCGCTGATCCTCGTCGGACTGTTCCTGGTCGGCGGCATCATCTCGTTCCTCAAGCAGGGCATGCCCAAGGGCGTGATCGTGCTGCTCGGCATCGGCGCGGCCATGTGCCTGACCGCCGGTGTCCTGCGTATCGAAGGGCTGTGGTCATGAGCTCCTCCGCCACCTCCCGCAAGAAGGTCGTCGTCCTCGACTACGGCTTCGGCAACGTGCGCTCCGCCGAGCGCGCCCTCGCCCACGTCGGCGCCGACGTGGAGATCACCCGCGACTTCGACGCCGCCATGAACGCCGACGGCCTGCTCGTGCCCGGCGTCGGCGCCTTCGCCGCCTGCATGCAGGGCCTGCGCGCCGCCCGGGGCGACTGGATCGTCGGCCGCCGGCTCGCCGGCGGCCGCCCGGTCATGGGCATCTGCGTCGGCATGCAGGTCCTCTTCGAACGCGGCGTCGAACACGGCGTGGAGACCGACGGCCTCGACGAGTGGCCCGGCACCGTCGAACCCCTCAAGGCCGACGTCGTGCCCCACATGGGCTGGAACACCGTCACCCCCGCCGAGGGCTCGCAGCTCTTCGCCGGCCTCGACGCCGACACCCGCTACTACTTCGTGCACTCCTACGCCGTACGCACCTGGGACTTCGAGACCGGCAACCCCCGCATCGACGCCCCCAAGGTCACCTGGGCCACCCACGGCGAGCCCTTCGTCGCCGCGGTGGAGAACGGACCCCTGTGGGCCACCCAGTTCCACCCCGAGAAGTCCGGCGACGCCGGCGCCCAGCTGCTGACCAACTGGATCGAGACGCTCTGATGCCCACGCTTGAACTCCTCCCCGCCGTCGACGTCCGCGACGGGCAGGCCGTCCGCCTGGTGCACGGCGAATCCGGCTCCGAGACCTCCTACGGCGACCCCCTCGCCGCCGCCCGCGCCTGGCAGCGCGCCGGCGCCGAATGGCTGCACCTGGTCGACCTCGACGCCGCCTTCGGCACCGGCGACAACCGCGCGCAGATCGCCGAGGTCGTCCGCGCCATGGACATCAAGGTCGAGCTCTCCGGCGGCATCCGCGACGACGCCACCCTCGCCGCCGCCCTCGCCACCGGCTGCACCCGCGTCAACCTCGGCACCGCCGCCCTGGAGAGCCCCGAATGGGTCGCCAAGGTCATCGCCGAGCACGGCGACCGCATCGCCGTCGGCCTCGACGTCCGCGGCACCACCCTGCGCGGCCGCGGCTGGACCCGCGACGGCGGCGACCTCTACGAGACCCTCGCCCGCCTCGACTCCGAGGGCTGCGCCCGCTACGTCGTCACCGACATCGCCAAGGACGGCACCCTCACCGGCCCCAACCTGGAGCTGCTGAAGAACGTCTGCGCCGTCACCGACAGGCCCGTCGTGGCCTCCGGTGGCGTTTCCTCCCTTGACGACCTGCGGGCAATTGCCACCCTGGTACCGGAGGGCGTGGAAGGCGCCATCGTCGGCAAGGCCCTCTACGCCAAGGCGTTCACCCTGGAAGAGGCCCTGGAGGCAGTGTCCGCATGAGTGAGACCCCGGCCGCACGGCGCGTACAGACGAACAGTCCCTGGGAAGAGACGATCGGATTCGCACGCGCCGTGGCGGCCGGGGACCGGGTGCACGTCGCCGGCACCATGCCCCTGGTCGACGGCGTCCTGCAGGGCGAGGGCGACCCCTACGAGCAGACGCGCGCCGCCTTCCGCAACGCGCTGGACGCCCTCAAGGAATTCGGCCTGGGCCCCGAGGCCGTCGTGCGCACCCGCATGTACGTCACCCACCTGCGCGACGTCGAGGCCGTCGGCCGCGCCCACAAGGAGCTGTTCGACGCCGTCCGCCCGGCCTCGACCCTCGTCGTGGTCTCCGGCTTCGTCGACTCGCGGGTACTGGTGGAAGTGGAAGTAGAAGCCTTCAATGAAGCCTTCGAAGGAGCTTAGGAGCACGGCGTGACCCTCGCGGTCCGAGTCATCCCCTGCCTGGACGTCGACAACGGCCGGGTCGTCAAGGGCGTCAATTTCCAGAACCTGCGCGACGCGGGCGATCCCGTCGAGATGGCCGCGCTCTACGGCCGCGAAGGTGCCGACGAGCTGACCTTCCTCGACATCACCGCCTCCTCCGGCAACCGCGAGACCACGTACGACGTCGTGCGCCGCACCGCCGAACAGGTCTTCATCCCCCTCACCGTCGGCGGCGGCGTGCGCACCGCCGACGACGTCGACAAGCTGCTGCGCGCCGGCGCCGACAAGGTCGGCGTCAACACGGCGGCCATCGAGCGCCCCGACCTCATCCGCGAGATCGCCGAACGCTTCGGCCGCCAGGTGCTCGTCCTGTCCGTCGACGCCCGCCGGACCGCCTCCGGCTCCTTCGAGGTCACCACCCACGGCGGCCGCCGCGGCACCGGCATCGACGCCGTCGAGTGGGCCCACCGGGCCGCGGAGCTGGGAGCCGGCGAGATCCTGCTGAACTCCATGGACGCCGACGGCACCAAGGACGGCTACGACACACAGATGATCACGGCGGTGCGCCACCACGTGACCGTCCCCGTCATCGCCAGCGGCGGCGCCGGCAAGCTCGCGGACTTCGCCCCGGCGGTGGCGGCGGGCGCGGACGCGGTCCTGGCCGCGTCGGTCTTCCACTTCGGCGACCTGCGCATCCCGGACGTCAAGCGGGCCCTCTCCGAGGCGGGCCACCCGGTCCGCTAGCGCTGCGCCCCTTGCGCCTGCGGCGGGCTGCTCCCCAGCCCCGCCCTCTCCCCGTCTCCTAGCGGGGCTGCGCCCCCTAGCACCCCCGGACCGGGCTGCGCCCGGTGTCCTCAATCGCCGGACGGGCTGAACAGCCCGTCCGGCGATTGAGGACCGGGGGTCCGGGGGCGGAGCCCCCGGGAAACGGAGAAAGGGCGGGGCTGGGGGAGAAGCCGCCCGCAGGGCCACCGCCTACCGGCGGATGAGCAGGAACACCGCCCCCGCCACGCACGCCAGTGCAATCGCCGCCACCCCCACAGCCACCCGCGGCGGCGGCCGCAACCCCGGCACGAAGCGGTCCACCGCATACACGCCCGGCCCCGTCAGCGCCAGCCCCGCCGCCGTCAGCGCGATCAGCAGCGTGTACTCGACCCCCTGCGGCAGCAGGAAGCCGCGGTCCCACGTCACCCCCAGCGCGTTGATCATCGTGCCGAGCAGGGCCGCCGCGGCCAGCGGGGTCAGCAGGCCCAGGAAGATCCCTGCCCCGCCGAGCCCCTCGCTCAGCCCCGCCACCACCGCCATCGTCTTCGGCGCGGGGTAGCCGACCTGGGCGAAGAACTTCGCCGTGCCGTTGATCCCCGGCCCCTCGAACCATCCGAAGAGTTTCTGCGTGCCGTGCACCATCATGATGATGCCCAGCATCATCCGGATCAGCAGGAGCCCGAGGGAGATGCCTTCAAGGGAGCGCGCGGAGCCCTCCCTCCAGCGGAGAGCCATGGTCGGACACCTTCTTTCCGTCCATCACTCCCAGTGTCCCGCTGCGGTGGCCTAGATGCCCAGCGAGGAGGCCTTCAGCTTGGCGATCGCCGTCTGCTCGCCCTCCAGCTCCACCTTCGCCGCGTCCATCCGCCCGAAGGCGAACACCAGCAGCTCCCCGGGCTCCCCCGTGGCCGTCACCACGGGCGCGCCGCGCTGGGCCACCGCCGTACGCCCGTCCGGCCGCCGCAGCACCAGGCCCACCGGCGCCTTGCGGCCCAGCAGCCGCGCGGTGCGCTCCAGGCGGCTCCACAGCGCATCCGCGAAGACGGGGTCCAGCGTGCGCGGCGTCCACTCCGGCTGCGCCCGGCGCACGTCCTCGGTGTGGATGTAGAACTCGACGGTGTTGGCCGCCTCGTCCACCGGCTTGAGGCTGAACGGCGACAGCCGGGGCGGCCCGGTGCGGATGAGCTGGATCAGCTCCTCGTACGGCTTGGCGGCGAACTCCGCCTGCACCCGTTCCAGGCGCCCGGCCAGCGGTTTGAAGACGACGCCGGCCGCCGCGTCGGAGCGCCGCTCGCGCACCACGACGTGCGCGGCGAGGTCCTGGGAGCGCCAGCCGGCACAGAGCGTGGGCGCGTTGGGGCCGACCGTCTCCAACAGGTCGGCGAGAAGAAGACGTTCGCGCTGCGCGTGGGTCGACATGGCGTCAGCCTACGGCGGCCGCGGCGCCGCGGCCACGGCACCTCGTTCCCAGGCGTGTCCGAACGCGGCCCCGCACCCGCCGCGTACCGCCAGGCGGACCGGCCCCGCCCCGCCCGCCCGCATCGCGGACGCCGATCGGGGCCGCCGCGGACGGGCACAATGGGGGCATGACCGGCAACGCCCAGCCCTCCCCGCTCGACCCCGCCCTCGCCGCCCGCCTCAAGCGCAGCGCCGACGGCCTGGTCCCCGCCATCGCGCAGCAGTACGACACCGGTGAGGTGCTCATGCTCGGCTGGATGGACGACGAGGCCCTGCACCGCACCCTGACCACCGGCCGCTGCACCTACTGGAGCCGCAGCCGCAGCGAGTACTGGGTCAAGGGCGACACCTCCGGCCACGTCCAGCACGTGAAGTCGGTCGCCCTGGACTGCGACGCCGACACCATCCTGGTGAAGGTCGACCAGGTCGGCCCCGCCTGCCACACCGGCACCCGCACCTGTTTCGATGCCGGCGACCTGCCGCTGGGGCAGTAGGCTCCGCGCCATGGCTGCCACGTCCGCAACTGCCCCTGCCACGCCGAGCGGTGCCGGCGGGAACGTCCTCCCCGACGCGGAGACGTTCCGCATGCTCGCGAAGGACCGCCGCGTCATCCCGGTGACCCGCCGCCTCCTCGCCGACGGCGACACCCCCGTGGGCCTGTACCGCAAGCTCGCCGCCGAACGCCCGGGCACCTTCCTGCTGGAGTCCGCGGAGAACGGCCGCACCTGGTCCCGCTACTCCTTCGTCGGCGTCCGCAGCGCCGCCACCCTCACCGTCCGCGACGGCGAGGCGCACTGGCTGGGCACCCCGCCCGTCGGCGTGCCCACCGACGGCGACCCGCTGGCCGCCCTGCGCGCCACCCTGGAGACCCTGCACACCCCCCGCGACCTCATAGAGGGTGCCGGGCTGCCGCCCTTCACCGGCGGCATGGTGGGCTACCTGGGCTACGACGTCGTCCGCCGCCTGGAGAAGATCGGCGAGCACGGCGAGGACACCCTGGGCCTGCCCGAGCTGACCATGCTGCTCACCTCCGACCTCGCCGTCCTCGACCACTGGAACGGCACCGTCCTGCTGATCGCCAACGCGATCAACCACAACGACCTCGAGACCGGTGTGGACGAGGCGTACGCCGACGCCGTGGCCCGCCTCGACGCCATGACGGCCGACCTGGCCCGGCCCGCCCCGACCGGCCCCACCGCCCTGCCGGCCTCCGAGCTGCCCGAGTACACCGCCCGCTGGGGCGGGGCCGACTACATGGCGGCCGTCGAGGACATCAAGGAGCGCATCCGTGCGGGCGAGGCCTTCCAGGTCGTGCCCTCCCAGCGCTTCGAGACGCCCTGCACCGCCTCGGCCCTGGACGTCTACCGCGTGCTGCGGGCCACCAACCCCAGCCCGTACATGTACCTGCTGCGGTTCGACGGGTTCGATGTCGTCGGCTCCAGCCCGGAGGCCCTGGTCAAGGTCGAGGACGGCCAGGCGCTGGTGCACCCCATCGCCGGCACCCGCCCGCGCGGCGCCACCCCGCAGGCCGACGCCGCGCTCGCCGAGGAACTGCTGGCCGACCCCAAGGAGCGCGCCGAGCACCTGATGCTCGTCGACCTCGGCCGCAACGACCTGGGACGGGTCTGCGAGCCCGGCAGCGTGGAGGTCGTCGACTTCATGTCGATCGAGCGCTACAGCCACGTGATGCACATCGTCTCCACCGTCACCGGCCGGCTCGCCCCCGACCGCACGGCCTTCGACGTGCTCACCGCCTGCTTCCCGGCCGGCACCCTCTCCGGCGCGCCCAAGCCGCGGGCGATGCAGATCATCGAGGAGCTGGAGCCCACCCACCGCGGGCTGTACGGGGGCTGCGTCGGCTACCTGGACTTCGCCGGGGACTCCGACACCGCCATCGCCATCCGCACGGCCCTGCTGCGCGAGGGCACCGCCTACGTCCAGGCGGGCGCCGGCGTCGTCGCCGACTCCGACCCGGCGGCCGAGGACGCCGAATGCCGCAACAAGGCCGCAGCAGTCCTCAGGGCAGTCCACACGGCGAACAGGATGTAGCCGCCGACGGTGCGCCCGCCGGCCCGCACCCGGGCGACGACCTCGGCTGCCGACCAGGGATAGTGGTAGGCGTGAGTGCAGCACCCGTACCGTCCCCCGCCACCGCGGCACGGCGTACCGTCGCCGCCGCCCTCGTCCTCGCCGCCGCCGGCGCGGCCGTGACCCTGCTGGCCGCCGGCCGCCCCTGGGTCCGCGGCACCGCCGTCGCCGTGGCGAACGACGGCGTCGCCCAGCAGGCCAGCGGGCAGGACGTCACCGCCCTGCCGGGCGCCCTGGCGATCGTCGGCCTGGCCGCGCTGGTGGCCGTCTTCGCCGTGCGCGGGGTCGCCCGCGTCCTCGTCGCCGCGCTGCTCGCCCTGAGCGGCGCCGGCGTCGTCGCCGCCGCGGTCGCCGGCCGCACGGACACGGCCGCCCTGGAGGAGAAGGCGGCCAAGGTCGCGGGCCTGACCCGGGCCTCCGTGGCGGACGTCACCCATACGGCCTGGCCGTGGGTGACGGTCGCGGGCGGTGTGCTGCTGCTCGTGGCGGGGCTGCTGGCCCTGCGGTACGGCCGCGGCTGGCCCGCGATGTCCGGCCGCTACGAGCGCACCGGAACCCAGCAGGCCCGCCGCACCCGCCGGGCGGCGGCGCCGGACCCGGAGCGCCCGGAGGAGCTGTGGAAGGCCCTGGACCGGGGCGAGGACCCCACCGGTGGGGGTCACCGGGGGTGACACGCCCACCCCAGCTCCATCCCGCTCGCCCGGTCGGGGAGAATGACCCCAGCGATCAACTGCGCCCGCCGGCGCGCCACAGCAACGAGGAGTCAACTCATGTCGGGTAGCAACCACGACAGCCACGGGCACACCCCTGCCGCCTGGACCGGCGTCATCATCGCCTTCATCGGCTTCTGCGTCGCCTCCGCCTTCGTGGTGATGGCGAAGCCGGTCGGCTTCTGGGTGGGCATCGCACTGACCCTGCTCGGCGCCGTCGTGGGCGGCATCATGCGCATGATGGGCCTCGGCCAGGACCCCAAGGGCGCCGTGCTGCGCGCGAGCGCCTCCCAGTCCCAGGGCTGAGCCCGCCGGGCCCCGGCCCGCACCCCCACCGCACCACCCGGCGCAAAGGCGCGGCCGGGGCGGCCCGTACCGACCGACCGTCCGTACGCGGCGCCCGGGCTGCGCCTTCGTGCTGTGCGGCGGACACTCGGCGGTGTGAGGAGCCCGTTGTGCGCACGGCTGGCACCGCCGCTGGGGGTGGCCGCCGCCCTCGGCGCGGCCTGCGCCTGCGTCGGTGCGGTGGACCCGGGCGTGCCCGGTCGCTACCCGGTCTGCCCGCTGCTGCAGTGGACGGGCCTGTACTGCCCGGCCTGCGGTGGCCTGCGGGGCCTGCACGCCCTGGTCCACGGCGACCTCGCCGCCGCTGTGGGCGCGAACGCCCTGGCCGTCGCCGGCTACGCGGTCTTCGCCCTGCTGTGGGCCCGCTGGCTGGTGCGGGCGGCGCGCAGCGGCGGCGGCATGCCGCTGCGGCCGGGGGCGCGGCACGCGTGGGCGGTGGCCGGCGTGCTGCTGGCCTTCACCGTCGTCCGCAACCTTCCGTTCGGCGCGGCGCTCGCGCCCTGAGCGCCGGACGCGCCCGATGCGCCCGACGCGCCGCATGCACCGGATGTGCCCGACGCGCCGAACGGGCGTCCACACAGTGGGCAAAGCGTCAACCGGATGCGAAACCTTCGCCTTCCGGCAAGTACCATCGCAGTGCCTGGTGAAGTGAGGAGGATGCCCCGGTGGCATCCGAAGGATCACGACACCAGCCCAGACAGCCGAGTCCGGAAGGGGGCCGCTCGCGTGAGTGTGCTCGACGAGATCATCGACGGGGTACGAGCCGACCTCGCGGAGCGGCAGGCGCGCGTCGGCCTCGATGAGCTCAAGGAGCGAGCGGCCAGGGCCCCGCAGGCCAAGGACGGGGCCGCCGCCCTGCGCGGCGAGAACGTCAGCGTGATCTGCGAGGTCAAGCGCTCCAGCCCGTCCAAGGGCGCCCTCGCGGCCATCGCCGACCCCGCCGGCCTCGCGGCCGACTACGAGGCGGGCGGCGCGGCCGTGATCAGCGTCCTGACCGAGCAGCGCCGCTTCGGCGGCTCGCTGGCCGACCTGGAGGCGGTGCGCGCCCGGGTGGACATCCCGGTGCTGCGCAAGGACTTCATCGTCACCGCCTACCAGCTGTGGGAGGCCCGGGCCCATGGCGCCGACCTCGCCCTGCTGATCGTCGCCGCGCTGGAGCAGGAGGCCCTGGTCTCCCTGATCGAGCGGGCCGAGTCCATCGGTCTGACGCCGCTGGTCGAGGTGCACGACGAGGAGGAGGTCCGGCGCGCGGTCGACGCCGGCGCGCGGATCATCGGCGTCAACGCCCGCAACCTCAAGACCCTGGAGGTCGACCGGGACACCTTCGCCCGCGTCGCCCCCGAGATCCCCGACGGCATCGTCAAGATCGCCGAATCGGGCGTGCGCGGCCCGCACGACCTGATCGCCTACGCCAACGAGGGCGCCGACGCAGTGCTCGTCGGCGAGTCGCTGGTGACCGGCCGCGACCCCAAGGCGGCCGTGGCCGACCTGGTCGCCGCCGGCGCCCACCCGGCGCTGCGGCACGGGCGGGGCTGAACCGGCGATGACCGGAATGCGGGCGTACGCGCGACTGGCCCGGGGCTGCCGGCCCCGGGGCGCACGTGCGCCCGCGCGGCGGGTGCTGGGCCGCCGCGTGCGGTACCACATCGGCTGCGAGCCGGGGCAGATCAACGGGCGGCGATGGCGCGGTGGCCGCTCGCAGTAGCCGAGCCCGCAGCCGTACCTTCACCAACGCCCACCTGCCAGGAGTACGTCAGTGACACCTGCATCTTCCGCATCGCCGGATTCCCCGGACGCCTCGGCCTTCTTCTTCCCCGACACGGGCGGCCAGGTGCCCAGCGCCGAGGGCTACTTCGGCGCCTTCGGCGGCAAGTTCATCCCCGAGGCCCTCGTCGCGGCCGTCGACGAGGTCGCCGCGGAGTACGAGAAGGCCAAGGCCGACCCCGCGTTCGCCGCCGAGCTCAGCGACCTGATGGTCAACTACGCCGGCCGGCCCAGCCCGCTGACCGAGGTGCCGCGCTTCGCCGAGCACGCCGGCGGCGCCCGGGTCTTCGTCAAGCGCGAGGACCTCAACCACACCGGCTCCCACAAGATCAACAACGTGCTGGGCCAGGCCCTGCTCACCAAGCGCATGGGCAAGACCCGGGTCATCGCCGAGACCGGCGCCGGCCAGCACGGCGTCGCCACGGCCACCGCCTGCGCGCTGTTCGGCCTGGAGTGCACCGTCTACATGGGCGAGGTCGACACCCAGCGCCAGGCGCTGAACGTCGCCCGCATGCGCATGCTCGGCGCCGAGGTCGTCTCCGTGAAGTCCGGCAGCCGCACCCTGAAGGACGCCATCAACGAGGCGTTCCGCGACTGGGTCGCCAACGTCGACCGCACCCACTACCTCTTCGGCACCGCGGCCGGCCCGCACCCCTTCCCCGCCCTGGTGCGCGACTTCCACCGCGTCATCGGCGTCGAGGCCCGCCGCCAGGTCCTCGAGCGCACCGGCCGGCTGCCGGATGCCGCCATCGCCTGCGTCGGCGGCGGCTCCAACGCCATCGGCCTCTTCCACGCCTTCCTGCCCGACGCGGGCGTACGCCTGATCGGCTGCGAGCCCGGCGGCCACGGCGTGGAGAGCGGCGAGCACGCCGCCACCCTCACCGAGGGCACGCCCGGCGTCCTGCACGGCTCCCGCTCGTACGTGCTGCAGGACGAGGACGGCCAGATCACCGAGCCGTACTCGATCTCCGCCGGCCTGGACTACCCGGGCATCGGCCCCGAGCACTCGTACCTGAAGGACAGCGGCCGCGCCGAGTACCGCGCCGTCACCGACGAGGCGGCCATGGAGGCCCTGCGGCTGCTCTCGCGCACCGAGGGCATCATCCCGGCCATCGAGAGCGCGCACGCCCTGGCGGGCGCCCTGGAGGTCGGCCGCGAGCTCGGCGAGGACGGCCTGGTGCTGGTCAACCTCTCCGGACGCGGCGACAAGGACATGGACACGGCGGCCCGCTACTTCGGGCTGTACGACGACGCGGCGGGGGAGAAGTGATGGCAGGCAACATCGATCTGCTCAGGGACGTCCTGGCGGCGGCCCGGGCGGAGAACCGCGCCGCCCTCGTCGGCTACCTGCCGGCCGGCTTCCCGACCGTGTCCGACGGCGTACGGGCCATCACCACCATGCTCGACGGCGGCTGCGACGTGGTCGAGGTCGGCCTGCCGCACAGCGACCCCGTCCTGGACGGCCCGGTCATCCAGACCGCCGACGACATCGCCCTGCGCGGCGGCGTCAAGATCGCCGACGTGCTGCGCACCGTCAAGGAGGCGCACGAGCTCACCGGCGCCCCCGTCCTGGTCATGACGTACTGGAACCCGGTCGACCGCTACGGCCCCGAGCGCTTCGCCGCCGACCTGGCCGCCGCGGGCGGCGCCGGCTGCATCCTGCCGGACCTGCCGGTCGAGGAGTCCACCGCCTGGCGCAAGGCCGCCGACGAGCACGGCCTGGCCACGGTGTTCGTGGTCGCGCCGAGCAGCCGCGACGAACGCCTCGCCAAGATCACCGCCGCCGGCTCCGGATTCGTCTACGCCGCCTCCCTCATGGGCGTCACCGGCACCCGCGAGTCCGTCGGCCGCGAGGCGCAGGACCTGGTGCGCCGCACCCGCGCCACCACCGAACTGCCGGTGTGCGTGGGCCTGGGCGTCTCCACCGCCGAACAGGCGGCCGAGGTCGCCCAGTTCGCCGACGGCGTCATCGTCGGCTCCGCGTTCGTCAAGCGACTGCTGGACGCCCCCGACCTGGAGAGCGGCCTCGCAGCCGTCCGCGCCCTGGCGGGCGACCTGGCCGAGGGCGTGCGCAAGCGCGCGTAACTCTTTGGAAGGAAAAGCGACCAGGGGCGGCCCATGAGGCCGCCCCTGGTTCGTTGTAGGGGGATGTGAGCCAGAAGAACAGCGACGGAAAGCGCAGCGCCCGCGAGCGGCTGCAGGAACAGCGCCGGCTCGAGGAGAGCCGCGCGAAGCGCAAGCGGACCCTGATCGCCGCCGCCGTGGTGGTCGCCGTCCTCGCCGCCGGGGGCGGCATCGCGGCGCTGGTGGCCAGCTCCAACTCCGCCAAGGACAACAAGCGGCAGACCGCCGGCCCCCTGCTGGCCCCCCAGGGCGCCGTCGGCGCCGAGAACCTCGCCATCCCCGTCGGCTCCCCCGGCGCCAAGGCCGCGCTCACCGTCTACGAGGACTTCCGCTGCCCGGGCTGCGGCCAGTTCGAGAACGGCTTCCGGGACACCGTCCACGACCTGGAGAACAAGGGTCAACTCAAGGCGGAGTACCACCTCGTCACCCTCATCGACAAGAACCTCGGCGGCTCCGGCTCCGTCAACGCCGCCAACGCCGCCGCCTGCGCCCAGGACGCCGGCAAGTTCCTCGCCTACCACGACGAGCTCTACAAGAACCAGCCCCCCGAGACGCAGGACGCCTACGGCAAGAAGTCCCGCCTGCTGGAACTGGCCGGCAAGGTCGAGGGCCTGAACACCTCCACGTTCCAGCAGTGCGTGGAGAACGGCACCCACGACAGCTGGGTGAAGAAGTCCCAGGAGACCTTCAGCAAGTCCCAGTACCGCGCCACCCCGACGGTCCTGCTCAACGGCAAGTCCATCTACGGCGACCCGACCAAGCCCCTCACCCCGCAGAAGCTCCGCGACATGGTGGCGGAGGCCCAGAAGGGCTGAGGACCGCCGGCGGACGTCACACCGCCGGCGCGCGCTCCACCGGGATCCAGAGCTCGGCCTCCGCCTCCTTGCTGTCCGGGGATATCACCGTGCGCAGGATCTCCGGGCCCGGGCGGCTGAGGTAGGGGTTGGAGGGGAACCACTGGGTGAACACGTCGCGCCACAGGTACTGGAGCGCCTCCGGGTACGGGCCCGTGTGCTCGAAGACCGCCCAGGTGCCGGCGGGGACCGTCAGGGTGGCCGTGCCGGAGATGCCGTGGTCGTCCGCCGGGTTCGTCACCGCACCGAAGTAGAAGTCGAACTCCGTGCCCTCCGCACGGCTCGGGTCGAGGTCGTCGCAGACACTGACCAGGCCGCCCGGCCCCTCCTGCGATCGGCCGGCGAGCTCCTCCAGCTGCTGCCGCGTTTGCGGGTCGATCCCCTGCAGGACGGTGACCATCGCCGGGTTCGGCCCCAGGTGTACGAGCGGCAGGCGCGCCTTCGCGCCGACCACCTGGAACTCGTTCTTCTCCACGATCCGGTATCGCATGCTGCTGTTCCCTTCGACGATGAGGCGGAAGGACATCCGGGGCTGGGAGTGCAGTGCCGCACCGTTGCGCCGGGCCTCGCCCGGGCCGACGCCGTGCATCCCGCGGAATGCACGGGCGAAGGCCTCGGCGGAGCCGTAGCCGTAGCGGACGGCGACGTCGAGCAGCGTGCGCTCGCCCGCCAGCACCTCCGCCCCCGCGACCGTCAGCCGCCGCCGGCGGACGTACTCGGACAGCGGCAACCCCGCCAGCGCCGAGAACAACCGCCGGAAGTGGTACTCCGACGTCATCGCGATCCGTGCGAGATCCGCCACGTCGAGCGGCCCGTCGAGGTGTTCCTCGATGTGGTCCATGGCCCGGTTCAGCTCCTGGAGCACTCCCGGCCCCCCCTTCCGTTTCCTTACGACCGTCACGCTACGAAGGGGCAACCTCACCGGACCCGACATCCTGTGCCCGCTTCGGTCGGGTCAGGAGTAGCTACTACGAGTAACCATCCCCGAAGCCCACTCTGGGACTCCGGCGCCGCACACGGTAGGTTCGTAGCTGTCATGGAACTCGCATACATCCCCAGCCCCTCGACCGGCGTGATCCACCTCGGGCCGATCCCGCTGCGCGGCTACGCCTTCTGCATCATCATCGGTGTCTTCGTCGCCGTCTGGCTCGGCAACAAGCGGTGGGTCGCGCGCGGTGGCCGGGCCGGGACCGTGGCGGACATCGCCGTGTGGGCGGTGCCCTTCGGGCTCGTCGGCGGGCGGCTCTATCACGTGATCACCGACTACGAGCTGTACTTCGGCTCCGGTCGGAACTGGGTCGACGCCTTCAAGGTCTGGGAGGGCGGCCTCGGCATCTGGGGCGCCGTCGCGCTCGGCGCCGTGGGTGCCTGGATCGGGTGCCGCCGGCGCGGGATCCCGCTGCCCGCGTACGCCGACGCCGTCGCGCCCGGCATCGCGATCGCGCAGGCCATCGGACGCTGGGGCAACTGGTTCAACCAGGAGCTCTACGGCCGGCCCACCGACGTGCCCTGGGCGCTGAAGATCGACCCCAATCCGGCGATCGGCCGCGTGGGCGGCACGTACCACCCGACGTTCCTGTACGAGTCGCTGTGGTGCCTCGGCGTCGCCGCGCTGGTGATCTGGGCCGACCGTCGCTTCAAGCTGGGGCACGGCCGGGCCTTCGCGGTGTACGTCGCCGCGTACACCGTGGGCCGCTTCTGGACCGAGTACCTGCGCGTCGACGACGCCCACCACGTGCTCGGCCTGCGCCTGAACGGCTGGACGGCGATCCTGCTCTTCCTCGCCGCCGTCGCCTACATCGTCGTCTCCACCAAGCGCGTCCCCGGGCGGGAAGCCGTCGTCGAGCCCGGTGCGCAGGACGAGGATGCCTCCCCCGAGGACGGTGCCCCCGCCGACGCCCAGGCCCCGACCAAGGCCGACCTCACCAAGGCCGAGCCCGGGACCAAGACCGCGGCCGAGCCCGCGCCCGAGAGCAAGAAGCTCTGACACCTCGCGCCCCCGGCGCTCCCGTGCCCCCGTGGCGGAACCTTCCGCCACGGGGGCCTTTTTCGTCGCCCCCTCCGCAAAACCGCAGGTCAGCGAGGTAAGTTCGGCCTTCCTTGCTAGCGGATCACGGCCTTGCGTGCCTACCGTCGACACCAGAGGGGCGGGGCGCAGGGTCTTCGCCCCCTGGATCCAAGGGAGCACCCGGAGCAATGGCTGTCCTCGATACGGCCGCGGCCACGCACATAGCCCACCGCGACAATCACACGCACCGTGATGTGAACGGCGGCTGGCTGCGGCCCGCCGTGTTCGGGGCGATGGACGGGCTCGTCTCCAACGTCGCCCTGATGACCGGTGTCGCCGGCGGCAGTGCCTCCTCCGGCACGATCGTGATCGCGGGGCTCGCCGGTCTGGCGGCCGGCGCCTTTTCGATGGCGGCGGGGGAGTACACCTCCGTGGCCTCGCAGCGCGACCTGGTCCTCGCCGAGCTGGACGTCGAGCGGCGCGAGCTGCGCAAGCACCCCACCGACGAGCTGGAGGAGCTCGCGGCGCTGTACGAGTCCCGCGGGGTGGAGCCCAAGCTGGCCCGCGAGGTGGCCCGGCAGCTGTCGAAGGACCCGGAGCAGGCGCTGGAGATCCACGCCCGCGAGGAGCTCGGCATCGACCCCGGCGACCTGCCCTCGCCCGCCGTGGCCGCCGTCTCCTCGTTCGGCTCGTTCGCGCTCGGCGCGCTGCTGCCCGTCCTGCCGTACCTGCTGGGCGCCAGCGAGCTGTGGCCGGCGGTGCTGCTGGCGCTGGTGGGTCTGTTTGCCTGCGGGGCCGTGGTGGCCCGTGTGACGGCGCGCACCTGGTGGTACAGCGGACTGCGGCAGCTGCTGCTCGGTGGCGCGGCCGCCGGTGTGACGTACCTCCTGGGTATTGCTTTCGGCACCGCTGTCGGGTGATCCTATGCGCTCCGCCGCATAATCAGTGGCTTCCGGTTACCGCATTGTTTCGGCATCCCGGCGGCGGGGCACAATCCGTGAGCACAGTTGGGCAATGCCGCCGTGGCTGTGCGATCCGTCCCCTGCGGTGCCCGGCCCGGCGATCCCGGGGCCCTCGGAGCGCCCGCCCCCTGCTGCAGCTGTCGGCAAGCCCGGACGCCTGCTGTCCACATGCTGGAATGTTGCTTCCACTTTTCGGGAAGCGGCCCATCATGTAACCTGCATCAAATTTCTCAGCGCGCAGCACATTCTTCTTCGCGGAGGGCCAGCGTCGTCCCTCGGCACATGCATCACGCCATGACTGCCAAGACGACGACGGGAGCGCCGATGCGCCACGCATCCCACCCCGCCCAGCAGGGGATGTACGACCCCCGCAACGAACACGACGCCTGTGGCGTCGGCTTCGTCGCGACCCTCACCGGCGACGCGAGCCACGAGCTCGTGGAAGCGGCGCTCACCGTCCTGCGGAACATGGAGCACCGCGGCGCCACCGGCTCCGACCCGGACTCCGGCGACGGCGCCGGCATCCTCACGCAGGTCCCGGACGCCTTCCTGCGCGGCTGCGTCGAGGGCTTCACCCTCCCCGCCCCCGGCACGTACGCCGTCGGCATCGCCTTCCTACCCGCCGACGACCGGCAGGCGACCGAGGCCGTCTCGCACATCGAGACGATCGCCGCCGAGGAGGGACTGACCGTCCTCGGCTGGCGCCCCGTCCCCGTCGCCCCCGAACTCCTCGGCGCCGCCGCCCGGGCCACCATGCCCGACTTCCGGCAGCTGTTCGTCACCGACGGGGTCAGGGAAGGACTCGCGCTCGACCGCAAGGCCTTCGCCCTGCGCAAGCGCGCCGAGCGCGAGGCCAACACCTACTTCCCCTCGCTCTCCGCCCGCACCCTCGTCTACAAGGGCATGCTCACCACCGGGCAGCTGGAGCCGTTCTTCCCCGACCTGTCCGACCGGCGGTTCGCCACCGCCATCGCACTGGTCCACTCCCGCTTCTCCACCAACACCTTCCCCAGCTGGCCGCTCGCCCACCCCTACCGCTTCGTCGCCCACAACGGCGAGATCAACACGGTCAAGGGCAACCGCAACTGGATGCGCGCCCGCGAGTCGCAGCTGGCCAGCCGGCTCTTCGGCGACAACGACAGCCTGCAGCGCCTCTTCCCCGTCTGCACGCCCGACGCCTCCGACTCCGCCTCCTTCGACGAGGTCCTGGAGCTGCTCCACCTCGGCGGCCGCTCGCTGCCGCACAGCGTGCTGATGATGATCCCCGAGGCGTGGGAGAACCACCCCTCCATGGACCCCGCCCGCCGCGCCTTCTACCAGTACCACTCCACCCTGATGGAGCCCTGGGACGGCCCGGCCTGCGTCACCTTCACCGACGGCACCCTCGTCGGCGCCGTCCTCGACCGCAACGGCCTGCGCCCCGGCCGCTACTGGGTCACCGACGACGGCCTGGTCGTGCTCTCCTCCGAGGTCGGTGTCCTCGACCTCGACCCCGCCAAGGTCGTGCGCAAGGGCCGGCTGCAGCCCGGCCGCATGTTCCTCGTCGACACCGAGGCCCGCCGCATCATCGAGGACGACGAGATCAAGGCAGCCCTCGCCGCCGAACAGCCCTACCAGGAGTGGCTGCAGGCCGGGCTCGTCGAGCTCGCCGACCTGCCCGAGCGCGAGCACATCGTGCACACCCACGCCTCGGTCAGCCGCCGCCAGCAGACCTTCGGCTACACCGAGGAGGAGCTGCGCGTCATCCTCGCCCCCATGGCCAGGACCGGCGCCGAGCCGATCGGTTCGATGGGCACCGACTCGCCCATCGCCGCGCTCTCCGCCCGGCCGCGCCTGCTCTTCGACTACTTCACCCAGCTCTTCGCGCAGGTCACCAACCCGCCGCTGGACGCCATCCGCGAGGAGCTCGTCACCTCGCTGATCTCCTCCCTCGGCCCCCAGCGCAACCTGCTGGAGCCGACCGCGGCCTCCTGCCGCAGCGTCACCCTGCCCTTCCCGGTCATCGACAACGACGAGCTCGCCAAGCTCATCCACATCAACGCCGACGGCGACCTGCCCGGCTTCAAGGCCGTCACCCTCTCCGGCCTCTACCGCGTCGCCGGCGGCGGCGAGGCCCTCGCCGCCCGCCTGGAGGCGATGTGCGCCGAGGCGGACGCCGCCATCGCCGACGGCGCCCGGCTCATCGTGCTCTCCGACCGGCACTCCGACGCCGAGCACGCGCCGGTGCCGTCCCTGCTGATGACCTCCGCCATCCACCACCACCTCATCCGCACCAAGCAGCGCACCCAGGTGGGCCTGCTGGTCGAGGCCGGTGACGTCCGCGAGGTCCACCACGTCGCGCTGCTCATCGGCTACGGCGCGGCGGCCGTCAACCCGTACCTGGCGATGGAGTCCGTCGAGGACCTGCTGCGCGCCGGCACCTTCCTCTCCGGCATCGCCCCCGAGGAGGCCATCGGCAACCTCATCAAGGCGCTCGGCAAGGGCGTGCTGAAGGTGATGTCGAAGATGGGCATCTCCACCGTCGCCTCCTACCGCGGCGCCCAGGTCTTCGAGGCCGTCGGCCTGGACGAGGCGTTCACCGACACCTACTTCCACGGCACCGCCACCAAGATCGGCGGTGTCGGCCTGGACGTCGTCGCCCGCGAGGTCGCCGAGCGGCACGCCAAGGCGTACCCCGCCACCGGCATCCCCGCCAGCCACCGCCGGCTGGAGATCGGCGGCGAGTACCAGTGGCGCCGCGAGGGCGAACCGCACCTGTTCGACCCCGAGACGGTCTTCCGCCTCCAGCACTCCACGCGCGAGCGCCGCTACGACATCTTCAAGCAGTACACGCAGCGCGTGAACGAGCAGTCCGAGCGGCTGATGACCCTGCGCGGGCTGTTCTCCTTCGCCTCCGGCCGCACGCCCGTCCCCCTCGACGAGGTCGAGCCTGTCAGCGAGATCGTCAAGCGCTTCTCCACCGGCGCCATGTCGTACGGCTCCATCTCCCAGGAGGCCCACGAGACCCTCGCCATCGCCATGAACCGGCTGGGCGCGAAGTCCAACACCGGCGAGGGCGGCGAGGACCCCGAGCGCCTGTACGACCCGGCCCGCCGCTCGGCGATCAAGCAGGTGGCCTCCGGGCGCTTCGGCGTCACCAGCGAGTACCTCGTCAACGCCGACGACATCCAGATCAAGATGGCCCAGGGCGCCAAGCCCGGCGAGGGCGGCCAGCTGCCCGGCCACAAGGTCTACCCGTGGGTGGCGAGGACCCGGCACTCCACGCCCGGCGTGGGCCTGATCTCCCCGCCCCCGCACCACGACATCTACTCCATCGAGGACCTCGCCCAGCTCATCCACGACCTGAAGAACGCCAACCCGGCCGCCCGCATCCACGTCAAGCTGGTCTCCGAGGTCGGCGTCGGCACCGTCGCCGCCGGCGTCTCCAAGGCCCACGCCGACGTCGTGCTCATCTCCGGCCACGACGGCGGCACCGGCGCCTCCCCGCTGACCTCCCTCAAGCACGCCGGCGGCCCCTGGGAGCTCGGCCTGGCCGAGACCCAGCAGACCCTGCTGCTCAACGGTCTGCGCGACCGCATCGTCGTGCAGACCGACGGCCAGCTCAAGACCGGCCGCGACGTGGTGATCGCCGCCCTCCTCGGCGCCGAGGAGTTCGGCTTCGCCACCGCCCCCCTGGTCGTCTCCGGCTGCGTCATGATGCGCGTGTGCCACCTGGACACCTGCCCGGTCGGCATCGCCACCCAGAACCCGGTGCTGCGCGAACGCTTCACCGGCAAGGCCGACTTCGTCGTCAACTTCTTCGAGTTCATCGCCGAGGAGGTCCGCGAGCTCCTCGCCGAACTGGGCTTCCGCACCCTGGAGGAGGCCGTCGGCCACGCCGAGCTCCTCGACGTCACCCGCGCCGTGCGGCACTGGAAGACCCAGGGCCTGGACCTGCAGCCGCTGCTGCACGTGCCCGACCTGCCCGCCGGCGCCGTCCGCCACCGCATCGCCGAGCAGGACCACGGCCTGGCCAAGGCGCTGGACAACCAGCTCATCAAGCTCGCCGCCGACGCCCTGGACGTCGTCGGCGACGAGGAGCCGCAGCCCGTCCGCGCCCAGCTGCCCATCCGCAACATCAACCGCACGGTCGGCACCATGCTCGGCCACGAGGTGACCAAGCGCTACGGCGGCGCGGGCCTGCCCGACGACACCATCGACATCACCTTCACCGGGTCCGCGGGCCAGTCCTTCGGCGCCTTCCTGCCGCGCGGCATCACCCTGCGCCTGGAGGGCGACGCCAACGACTACGTCGGCAAGGGCCTCTCCGGCGGCCGCATCGTCGTCCGCCCCGACCGCGGCGCCGACCACCTCGCCGAGTACTCCACCATCGCCGGCAACACCCTCGCCTACGGCGCCACCGGCGGCGAGCTGTTCCTGCGCGGCAGCGTCGGCGAGCGCTTCTGCGTCCGCAACTCCGGTGCCACCGTCGTCTCCGAAGGCGTCGGCGACCACGGCTGCGAGTACATGACCGGCGGCCGCGCCGTCGTCCTCGGCCCCACCGGCCGCAACTTCGCGGCCGGCATGTCCGGCGGCGTCGCCTTCGTCCTCGACCTCGCCCCCGAGAACGTCAACAAGGAACTGGCCGCGGCCGTCGAGGAACTCGACGACACCGACCGGACCTGGCTGCACGACGTCGTGCGCCGCCATCAGGAGGAGACCGGCTCCACCGTCGCGGCCGCCCTCCTCGCCGACTGGACCACGGCAGCGACCCGCTTCCGCAAGGTCGTGCCGGCCACCTACAAGGCAGTGCTCGCCGCCAAGGACGCCGCCGAGCGAGCCGGTCTGACCGAGACCGAGACCCACGAGAAGATGATGGAGGCGGCGACCCATGGCTGACCCGAAGGGCTTTTTGACCACCGACCGCGTCCTCGCCCGCACCCGCCCGGCCGCCGAGCGCGTCCGCGACTGGAACGAGGTGTACGTCCCCGGCTCGCTCCTGCCCGTCATCAGCAAGCAGGCCGGCCGCTGCATGGACTGCGGCATCCCCTTCTGCCACAACGGCTGCCCGCTCGGAAATCTGATCCCCGAGTGGAACGACTACGCCTACCGCGACGACTGGCGGGCCGCCGGCGAACGCCTGCACGCCACCAACAACTTCCCCGAGTTCACCGGCCGGCTGTGCCCCGCCCCCTGCGAGGCCGCCTGCGTGCTGGGCATCAACCAGCAGCCCGTGACCATCAAGAACGTCGAGGTCACCATCATCGACAAGGCGTGGGAGGCCGGCCACGTCACCCCCCAGCCGCCCGAGCGCCTCTCCGGCAAGACCGTCGCCGTCATCGGCTCCGGCCCCGCCGGCCTGGCCGCCGCCCAGCAGCTGACCCGCGCCGGCCATACGGTCGCCGTCTACGAGCGCGCCGACCGCATCGGCGGCCTGCTGCGCTACGGCATCCCCGAGTTCAAGATGGAGAAGCGGCACATCAACCGCCGCATCGAGCAGATGCGCGCGGAGGGCACCAAGTTCCGCACCGAGGTCGAGATCGGCCGGGACATCGACGCCGCCACGCTCCGCAAGCGCTACGACGCCGTCGTCGTCGCCGCCGGCGCCACCACCTCCCGCGACCTGCCCGTGCCCGGCCGTGAGCTCAAGGGCATCCACTTCGCGATGGAGTACCTGCCGCTCGCCAACAAGGTGCAGGAGGGCGACCTGACGGTCTCCCCGATCACCGCCGAGGGCAAGCACGTCGTCGTCATCGGCGGCGGCGACACCGGCGCCGACTGCGTCGGCACCGCCCACCGGCAGGGCGCGGCCTCCGTCACCCAGCTGGAGATCATGCCCCGGCCGGGGGAGGAGCGCAGCGCGGGCCAGCCCTGGCCCACCTTCCCCATGCTCTACAAGGTCACCTCGGCCCACGAGGAGGGCGGCGAGCGCATCTACTCCGTCTCCACCACCCACTTCGAAGGCGACGAGGACGGCAACGTCCAGTGGCTGCACCTGGTGGAGGTCGAGTTCACCGGCGGAAAGCCGGAGCACAAGCCCGGTACCGAGCGGCGCATCCCCGCCCAGCTCGTCACCCTCGCGATGGGCTTCACCGGCACCGACCGGAACAACGGCCTGGTCGAGCAGTTCGGCCTGGCGCTGGACGAGCGCGGCAACATCGCCCGCGACGCCGACTTCGCCACCAACGTGCCCGGCGTCTTCGTCGCCGGCGACGCCGGACGCGGCCAGTCGCTCATCGTTTGGGCCATCGCCGAGGGCCGCTCCGCCGCCCGCGGCGTCGACCGCTACCTGACCGGCACCAGCACCCTGCCCGCCCCGATCCGGCCGACCGACCGGGCCCTGGCCGTCTGACGGCCACCGGTTCCCACCAGCCCGGCGCCCGCCCGTCCCCGGCCCGAGGGGCGGGCGCCGTCACTCCTGCTCCGGCTCCTGCACCGAGATGTCGGTGAACAGCACCCGGGCGTCCTCGGTGTACACCCCCACGCTGCCGCTCGTGTACGGCCGCTCGTGGTCCTCGTACGCCACCAGCCCCTTGCCGTCCACGCTGACCTCCATCCGCCCGCCGCGCTGCGCGACGCGCACGTCGGAGGCCCGGCCGACGGGGAAGTGCTCGGATCCGGTCGCCAGGAACCGCTGGCCGCCCGGATACGCCGGATCCCGCTTGCCCAGCTCCCAGCCGTTCGGCTTGAGCGTCACGTAGTAGAAGTGCTCCGGGTCGCTGTACGCCCACACCAGCCACGGCACCTCCCACGGGTTCGGCCGGGGAGTGCGCAGCTGGGCGAGCGTGCGCATCCTGGCCCGGAAGTCCACGTCCCCGTACCGGCGGACGGAGACGATGAGCCCGGCGTGGGTCTCGCCGGCCTCCCGCGAGGGCCTGGGGGACAGGGCCAGGCCGTCGTGCCGGCCGATGTTCTCCCCGTGCCCGTCGAAGACCGACCGCCAGGGGCCGTGGACCGAGCCCTCGGCCCACGGCCGCTCCGGCTCCCCGCTGTGCTCCCAGATGGTGCTCACGGCTATGGCGATACCCGCCACCGCGGCGACCACCAACAGGACGAGAACGAGGAGCCGGCGTCTGGTCATGCCGTCGAGTATGGCCCCGCTCAGTCGGGCTGCGTGGCGACCAGCGGCTCGGGCGCGGCAGGCGCTCCGGCGTCCGCCCCGAAGTCCTCGGCGAGCTGCGCCACGATGCGCTGCGTGGCCCGTCCGTCCCCGAACGGATTGCCGGCCGTCGCCATCCGCCCATAAGTCTCCGCGTCGTCCAGCAGGTGCATCGCCGCCTCCAGGATGACCTGCGGCTCGGTGCCCACCAACCGCGCGGCGCCCGCCTCCACCGCCTCCGGCCGCTCGGTGGTGGTGCGCAGCACCAGCGCGGGCTTGCCCAGGCTCGGGGCCTCCTCCTGGATGCCGCCGGAGTCGGTGAGGACCAGGTCGCAGCCGGCGAGGGTGGCGGAGAAGTCCACGTAGTCCAGCGGCTCGACGATGCGCACGTGCGGGTGACCGGTCAGCTCCGGCAGCAGGGCCTCGCGCACGGCCGGGCTCTTGTGCAGCGGCAGCACGATCTCCACGTCGCCGCGGTCGGCCAGGCGCCGCAGTGCCTTGCCCATGGCCCGCATCTTCTCGCCCTGGTTCTCCCGGCGGTGCAAGGTGACCAGGACGCGCCGCAGGTCGCTGCGGAAGGCGCTGCGCCCGGTGCCCTGTTCGAGGATCCACAGCAGATTGTCGATGACGGTGTTGCCGGTGACGAAGACCTCGGCCTCGGCGATGCCCTCGGCCGTCAGGTGGCCGGCGGCCCGGGGCGTGGGGGCGAAGTGCCAGCGGGCGATGCGGCCGATGAGCCGCCGGTTGAGCTCCTCGGGGAATGGGTTGTCCAGCACGCCGGTGCGCAGGCCGGCCTCGACGTGGGCGACGGGCACGTGTTCGTAGAAGGCGGCGAGGGCGCCGGTGAGGGCGGAGGTGGTGTCGCCCTGGACGACGACGAGGTCGGGCCGCTCGGCGCGGACGACCTCGCCGAGGCCGTCCACCAGCCGTGCCGTCAGCGTCGACAGCTCCTGGCGCTCGCGCATCACGTCGAGCTCCACCTTCGCCGGGATCTGCAGCATCTGCAGCATCTGGTGGAGCATCTCGCGGTGCTGGCCGGTGGTGACGACCAGCGGTTCGAACAGGGGCGAGGCGGCCATGGCGCGGGCCACGGGCGCCAGTTTGATCGCCTCGGGGCGGGTGCCCAGGACGAGCATGGCGCGCACGGGCGTGGTGATGACGTTCGGGGACATGGGTCTCCCTAGGAAGGTGCGTGCTCGAACTTGGTGGAGGAGTGCCGCGCGGTCGGCGGCGCCGCAGGCTGCGGCGCCGCTCAGGTGCGTGCGGTCTTCAGCCAGGTCTGCTTGCCCGTGAGCATGCGCCACAGGCCCCACCACCCGGCGGCGAACCAGATGTAGCCGTAGAAGACGAACAGGTGGGAGTACAGGACGGCACGGACGAGCCCGATGCCCTTCTCCCGCCGGTGGTACACCCAGCCATAGGCGTACGCCGCCGCGAACGACAGCACGTACGGGCCGACGACCCACATGGGCGACAGCAGCGGGTGCCCGGCCTGCACGGATCCGATGACGGCACCGGCCACGGCGATGACGAAGGACAGCGGGAGCAGCGAGGTGAGAAGGATCAGCACGGGGCTGGAGAGGTGGTAGAGCAGGTCGACGGCGGCCCGTACGGGTACCTCGCGCAGGATGAGCGGCACGAGGTTGGCCGACTGCAGGTGGCCCTGGAACCAACGGGAGCGCTGGCGCACCAGCCGGCGCACGTCGAGGACGGCCTGCTGGGAGACGGCGGCGGTGGTGCAGTGGTGGTTGATCCAGCCGCGGGCGATGAGCCGGACGCCCAGGTCGAGGTCCTCGGTCAGGGAGTCGCTCCACGGCCCGCGCCCGCCGCTCGCCGCGCTCAGGGTGTCGAGCGCGGAGAGCCGCATGAACTGCCCGTTGCCGCCCATGCCGACGCTGCCGAAGTAGCGCCGGGCGGACTGGAAGACGTCGCCGTAGATGACGAACTCCATGTCCTGGAGCCGGGCGAGCAGGCCCTTGTGGCGGTTGTACATGCGCACGCCGACCTGGGTGGCGCCGGTGCGCGGGTCGTCGAAGTAGGGGTCGACCGCCTGGACGATGTGCGGGTCGAGCCGGCCGTCGGCGTCGACGACGCAGACGATGACGTCGGCAGGGTCGCGTCCGTCGAGGATGCCGGACTCCCGAAGGTGGCGGATGCCGGCGTTCAGGGCCGCGCCCTTGCCCTTGCGCGCATTGGGCAGGGTGCGCTGCAGCAGGCGTACGCGGTCGGAGGCGACGGAGCGGACGATGTCGGCGGTGCGGTCGTCGGAGGCGTCGTCGATGACGAGGGCCAGGAAATTCCCGGCCGGCAGGGCGGTGATGCGGGCGAGGCTCTCCGCGAGCACCTTCTCCTCGTTCAGACAGGCGAGGAGGAAGACGTACAGGCGCTCGGCGCGCGGGCCGCGGTCGCGGCGGACGCGGAGTCTGGAGAGGACGAAAAGGGTGGTGTTGTAGCAGCCGGCCATCACGATGATGGCGATGCTCGCCCAGAGCAGAATTTCGTTGATCATGAATGTCCGCCGGAACCCCGGAGGACGAACCACAGCTTCGCCGAAAGAAGTACGGCGGCTATCGCGCAGTAGAGAAGAAAGCCGGCTCCGGCCGCTTCCTGCAGGCCCCTCGCAAAGGGTATGCCCGGCAGGACTTCTGGGGCCGCCGTCAGCCCGGCCAAGGGCAGGACTGTCCCCAGAGCGGGTTTTCCGTACATGAGTTCCCCCCGGATTGCGCCTCAATCCCTCACCTGAGGCGTGCGCAGGGAAAGTATCAGATCAGCCGGTGCGTTTAGAGGTTGATGGTGGGAGTTGTTGAATCGGAACACTGAATTCTGTGGACCAACCGGTAGTTATGCCTGGTGGTGGCTTTGGTGTTACAGAAGTGATCTCCGGTCCAGTCCAATGGGCTTGTCGCTCATTGCCCGTGTTGGACCAAAGTTGTCTATTGACACCCATCCGCCACCCCACAAGAATCAGCCAACTGTCGGCACCTCCACACCATCGGCCTGTCATTGATGGAGGAATCGGCAACTGCGCGACCAACCGCGCGACATTCTGGGGGAAATCAAAATGAAGAACATGCGGCCGAGATCAGGGATGTCCCGGGTCTCGATCGTCCTGGCCGTCATCGCCGCCCTGCTGGGCGGCGCAACTCTTTCCGCGGGCGCGGAAGCGGCGATAGACAACGGCGGCACCAAGCCCCGGCCGTCGCACAGCCTGCAGGGCACCGGCCCCGCCTCCGTCTCGCCGACCGGCACCGGCGACCTGAAGTCCTGGGTCTCCACCCAGCTGACCAACGACCGCAAGCGCGCGTCCCGCTCGCTGAGGATCACCCCCGCCCCGGCCCCGAAGGTGACCACCGCCTCGGCCCCGCTGCAGACCCTGGCCGCCGCCCAGGGCACCTCGGCCCTCGTGCTCTACGACACGACCGGCCCGTACGGCTACCTCGGCGAGCTGTACGCCATGGCGATCGCCAACCTCGCGGGCCACTTCGGCACCGTCACCGCCAAGCCCGTCTCCGCCTACACCGCGGGCATGGTCGAGAACTACAGCGCCACCGTCTACGTCGGCTCGACGTACTACGGCGGTACGATCCCCGACGCCGTGCCGGCCGCGTTCTACCAGGACGTCAAGAACACCTCCAAGCCGGTGGACTGGGTCGGCGACAACATCTGGAACATGGCCAACGCCATCGGCGTCGAGGCGTTCAAGCAGAAGTACGGCTGGGACCCGACCAACTCGTTCTACGAGAGCAACGGCACCGTCGGGAACATCACCGAGGTCACGTACAAGAACCAGCAGCTGACCCGGAAGATCCCGGCCGGCTTCGACGGCGGCGTACTGCACCCCGCCATCGTCACCGGCACCGGCTACCCCGCGGTCACCCCGCTGGCCACCGCCACCGATGCCAACAGCGGCACCACCTCGCCGTGGGCCATCCGCTCGGCCAACCTCACCTACCTCGGTGAGATCCCCTTCACCTACGTCTCCGAGTCGGACCGCGTGATCGTCTTCGAGGACCTCCTCTTCGACGCCCTCGCCCCGGCCACCGCCGAACGCCACCGGGCCTTCGTCCGGCTGGAGGACATCAGCCCCAAGTCGGACCCGACCGAACTGCGGGCCATGGCCGACTACCTGTACGGCCAGAAGATCCCGTACGGCATCAACGTCATCCCGGTCTACACCGACCCCAAGGGTGTCTACAACGGCGGCAAGGCCGAGACCGTCACCCTCGCCCAGGCCCCGCAGGTCGTCTCCGCGCTGAAGTACATGCTCTCCCACGGCGCGGTGCTGATGAACCACGGTTACACCCACCAGTACAGCAACGTCAACAACCCCTACACCGGGGTCACGGGCGACGACTTCGAGTTCTTCCGCGCCCACGTCGACGCCTCCGACAACGTCGTCTACGACGGACCCGTCGCCGAGGACAGCGCCGCCTGGGCCCAGGGCCGGGTGACCTCCGCGCTCGCCGGCTTCGCCGCCGCAGGGCTGCCCAAGCCGGCCATCTGGACCACGCCGCACTACGCGGCCTCCGCCACCGACTACAAGACCCTCGGGCTGAACTACACCTACCGGCTGGAGCGTTCCTTGTACTTCGCCGGAACGCTCGGCGGCGGCACGGTGAACGCCTCGCGCTACATCGGCCAGTTCTTCCCGTACAGCGTCAAGGACGTCTACGGTACGACCGTGCTGCCGGAGAACATCGGCAACTACGAGCCCCAGCCCTACAACAACCACCCGGCCCGCCTGCCCGCCGACCTCATCGCCTCGGCCAAGGCCAACCTGGCCGTCCGCGACGGCGTGGCGAGCTTCTTCTACCACCCGTACTACGCCGTCGACCCGCTGAAGCAGACCATCGACGGCATCAAGGCCCTCGGCTACACCTTCGTCGGGCCGACGGACCTCGCCCAGTGACCCAAGGAGTCCGGTCGAAGTGAACGTGATGAGGAGGACGGCCGCCGCACTCGCGGCGGTGGCCGTCCTCTTCGTCGCCGGATGCTCCGCCTCCGGCGACGACGCACCCGACGACAGTCCCGATCCCTCGTCGAGCAGGAAGGTGAGCGGCTTGCGCGGCATCACGCTCCCCTCGTGGAACACCGACGACTACGCCGGCCCGCAAGCCGGAACGTATCTTCGGCAGATAGCGGACACCGGCGCCCGATGGGTCACCTTCACCCCCACCTGGTACCAGGACACCGTGACCGACGCGGCCATGCGCACCACGGACGAGACCGCCAGCGACGCCAGCCTGCGCCACATCATCCGCCTCGCCCACGACGCCGGCCTGAAGACCATGCTCAAGCCGCACGTCGACCTCACCAAGGGCGGCGACCGCGCGGAGATCCACCCCGGCGACACCGACGCCTGGTTCACGGCGTACGAGCGCTTCATCACCCACTACGCGCAGCTGGCCGCCGACGCGGGCGTCGAGCAGTTCGCGGTGGGCACGGAACTGGCGGGCACCTCCGGCGACGGCGCGCACTGGAGCCGCGTCGTGGCCGCCGTGCGCGAGCGCTACAAGGGCACGCTGACCTACGCCGCCAACTACGACGAGTACCGCAAGGTCGCCTTCTGGAAGGACCTCGACCTCGTCGGCATCGACGCGTACTGGCCGCTCGGCGACAAGCCGACGACGGACACGGCACGGCTGCGGCAGGCGTGGCAGCCCATCGTGGACGAACTCGCCGCGTTCTCCGCCCGCACCAAGCGCAAGATCCTCTTCACCGAGGCCGGCTACGTCAGCCAGCGCGGCTCCACCACGGCCCCCTACTCCTGGAGCGTCAGCAAGCGCGACGGCGACGCGGAACAGGCGGCCGGCTACGAGGCCCTCCTGGCGACGTTCGACGGCAAGCCGTGGTGGGCGGGCGTGTGCTGGTGGATGTGGGACGACTGGCCCGACAGCGGCGAGACGGCGAAGAAACTGGCCTACACCCCGCACGGCAAACCGGCGGAGAAAGTGCTGCGCCGCTGGTGGTCGCGAGGGTGACGGGCGCCCCCGCCCCCGCGGGCACCCGGGGCGGGGGCAGGCCCGCCGCAGGCGGTCACGTGTCGCAGTCCAGCACCGCCCGGCACAACCCGCACCGCGCGCGGAAGCGCCCCCGCACCGGCACCCGCAGCTGCTGGTCGCACTCCGGGCACGCGAACGTCACCCGCGCCCCCTCGAACGCGTAGCCCACCCCCGCCGCGCCCGCCCGCCGGTCGCGGGCGTAGCGGTGGCGTCCCAGCCGTCCGGCGGCGGCCAGCGGCGGCCGGCGGCCGTCCTGCCGGGCGCGCTCGCGGCCGCGGACGTACGCGTCGTAGGCCTGGGGGCTGGTGAACCACGGCGAGGGGTCCTCGCCGAAGGCCTGCGCCCGTTTGGCCAGCACGTAGCCGAACTCCTCGGGCGTGAGGTACCCCAGCTTCTGCGTGGAGACCTCCGACTCCCGGTAGGCGTCGAGCAGCAGCCATCCGGCCCCGAGGTACGCCGCGGCGGTGTCGGTGAGGATCTCGTTGTCCCGGGTACCGGCGAACTCCAGGCCGAGCCGGTGCAGGTAGACGTGCATGACCTCGTGGGAGAGGGCGGCCCCGATGTCCCTGCGGTGGGTCTTGAAGCGGGCGTTGAGCTCGATGAAGTACTCGGGCCCGGCGGCGAGTTCGACGTTGCCGGCGTGCCGCATGTCGCGGAAGGCGACGATCATGCGGGCGTCCGGCAGTCGCAGGTGCCGCACCATCTCGCGGGCGACGCGCTGGACGCCGAGGTAGAGGTCGTCGGTGTCGGGGAAGGCCACGTCGGCCGGCGGGACGCTGGCCTCGAAGGAGTGCACCCCGTCGTAGGAGAGCCGCTTGTACAGGGCGTGGATCGCCGCCCGTACGGTCTCCAGGTGCGGGAAGCCGTGCTCGATCGCGACGTCCGGGGCCACGCGGCACCACCCTTCGGGGAAGGGCACGACAGGAGCGGGCCGGCGGCCCGTGCCCTTCCACTCTAGGGGCGTCCGCGCGGCCCGCCAGGGTGCCTGCATGCGGCCGAACGAACGTCCGGGCGACTGTCCGAAAAGGGGGCTGGGGTGCGGGTGCCGCGCGGCCCGATAATCGCCTCGCGCATTGTCATGAGCCCAACAAGCACGCACATCCCACCACGCGTGCGACGCGCACAACCTCCCACGAAAGGAAGTCCGTTGCGCAACCACCCCCAGGCGCTCAGGAGAATCACCGCCATCGGCACCGTCGCCCTCGCCGCCCTCTCCCTCCAGGTCGGCGGCGCCGCCGCCCAGGACCCCGGCCCCACCCCCACCCCCACCCCCACCCCCGGCCCCGGCGTCGTCGGCGGCGTACCGGCCGCACAGGGCGAGTTCCCGTGGATGGTGCGGCTGTCCATGGGCTGCGGCGGCGCCCTGTACACCCACCAGATCGTCCTCACCGCCGCCCACTGCGTCAGCGGCAGCGGCGCCAACACCTCCATCACCGCCACCGCCGGCGTCGTCGACCTCAACTCCTCCAAGGCGATCAAGGTCAGGTCCACCCGCGTCCTGCAGGCCCCCGGCTACAACGGCTCCGGCAAGGACTGGGCACTGATCAAACTCGCCAGGCCGATCGACCTGCCCACCCTCAGGACCGCCGACACCCCCGCGTACAACGACGGCACCTTCACCGTCGCCGGCTGGGGCGCCACCAGCGAGGGCGGCGGCCAGCAGCGCTACCTGCAGAAGGCCGACGTGCCCTTCGTCGACGACGCCACCTGCCAGGGCGCCTACAGCAACCTCATACCCGGCGAGGAGATCTGCGCCGGCCTCCTCGACACCGGCGGCGTGGACACCTGCCAGGGCGACTCCGGCGGCCCCATGTTCCGCAAGGACGACTCCGGCAACTGGATCCAGGTCGGCATCACCAGCTGGGGCCAGGGCTGCGCACGCCCCGGCTACCCCGGCGTCTACACCGAGGTCAGCACCTTCGCCTCCGACATCGCCTCCGCCGCGGCCGGCCTGGGCGGCTGAGCCGCGCCCGTACCCCGTTCGCCCCGCGCCCGTACCGGCCTCACCGGCCGGTACGGGCCCGCACGCGGCCTGCGGAACCCGCCTGCGGTATGACCCCGGGCCCCCTCGTCATCCTTTCGGCCGACACGGGAATGGTCGGACAGTCGAGGTGTGCGGCGCCGATACGTCCGTAACGTAAGGGGGTGGCCCCGCCCGACCGACGGAGCCCCCGAAGCCGCCCGTTACGGAAAGGCCCCACTTCCGTGTCCGTCACGTCGTCCGCCGCGCCCCGCGTCGCAGCCGCCGCAGTCCTCACCGCCGCCGTCGCCGCCGTGGTGTACCCGACGGCGACCGCCTTCGCGGCCCAGCAGACCGACCGCGACACCCGCCCCGGCGGCCCCGGCACCACCACCGTCCAGCAGGTCCTGCTGCCCGACGGCAGCCGCGCCCGGCTCACCTCCGGCAGCGGCGGCACCAGCGTGACCGTCACCCGCGGCACCCAGCACCGCACCCTCGACACCGGCCGCCCCGCCACCGACCTCGACCGCCTCCACCTGCGCATCCTCGGCGGCAACACCACCCGCCCCACCCTCAGCGCCCGCCTCGACGGCAGCCGGCTGCCCACCTACTACGACTTCGCCTCCGGAGCCACCCGGCACACCCTCGACGCCGGCGAGGCCGCCCGCCCGGCCGCCACCGCCTCCGGCACCAGGACCCGCACCAAGGACCACCGCACCCTGGCCGCCGGCACCACGGGCGGCGCCACCACCGTCACCGTCACCCCGCACACGCCCGCCGCCGGCAGCCACCGCAGCACCGGCCACCACGGCAAGCCGCCCCACGACTCCTCCGGCAACCCCGTCAAGCGCGTGGTCGAGGCCGGCCAGGTGATCAAGGCCAGCCACGACGCCGGCGAGGTCGGCACCCCCGTCGTCGTCGGCGGCATCGCCCTGCTCGCCGCCGGCGGCGCCTACGGCGTACGGGTGGCGCTGCGGCGTGGCGGCCGCACCGCCGGCTGACCGCCCCCCGACCGTACGCCGCTGCGGTTGCGGCACCCGGGCACCACCGGTGACATGTAAGGAGCCCGGCCGCATCCGCACCCCACAGAAGCGTTCGAGGAACTAGGGCACAGCATGCCGATCAGCGTGGTCATCGCCGACGACCAGGAAATGGTCCGCACCGGGTTCCGGATGATCCTGGAGAGCCAACCCGACATCGAGGTCGTCGCCGACGTCGTCGACGGCGAGGCCGCCCTGGAAGCCGTCGAACACCACGACCCCGACGTCCTGCTCCTCGACATCCGCATGCCCAAACTCGACGGCCTGGAGGTCACCCGCCGCCTGTCCGCCCTCGCCGCCACCCGGCCCGAGCGCGCCCAGCGCCCCCGCATCGTCATCGTCACCACCTTCGACCTCGACGAATACGTGCACACCGCACTGCGCAACGGCGCCTCGGGCTTCCTGCTGAAGGACGCCAGCCCCGCCATGCTCGTCGAGGCCGTGCAGGCCGCCGCCGTCGGCGACTCCCTCATCTCCCCGGCGATCACCGTCCGCCTCCTGCGCGACATGGCCCCCGCCACCACCGCCGCCACGGGCGCCCCCCTCAAACAGCCCACCGAGCCGCTCACCGACCGCGAGGCCGACGTCGTGCGCTGCCTGGCCCGCGGCGCCACCAACGCCGAGATCGCCGCCGAACTGTACGTCTCCCTGTCCACGGTCAAGACCCACCTGGCCAACGTGCAGCTCAAGCTCGACGCCCGCAACCGCGTCGAGATCGCCGCCTGGGCCTGGGAGAGCGGGCTGGCCACGGGCAGCACGTGAGCAGATGGACCGGCTGGGCCGTCCGCCACCCGCACCGGGCGGCGGCCGCCAAGGCGGTGCTCGCAGCGGCCCTGCTGTTCCTCGTCGCCTTCGAGGGCATCGCCCTGGCCACCCAGCCCAGCCGGCCGCACGCCGTCGTCCTGGCCACCGGCGTCCTGGTGTGCCTGTGCGCCGTCCCCTACGCCTGGCTCCCGCTGCCCGCCCGCGCCGCCGCGGCCGTCGCCGTCTCCTGGACCGCCTCCGGCGTCCTGATGACCGGGCAGCACCCCACCGTCGTCTGGGGCATGGGCGAGGACATCGCCCTGCTGGTGCTCCTCAGCGCCGTCCTCACCCGCTCCCCGGACCGCACCGCCGCCCTCCTCGGACCGGCACTCGCCGTCGCCATCGTCGCCGTCCCCCTGCGCGATCTGAACCCCGGCTGGTTCACCGCCCTGTTCTGCGTCCTGCTCGTCGTCGTCGGCACCTACTCCCTGCTCCTGCGCGGCCACGCCACCCAGCGCCTGCGCGACATGGCCGCCGTCCGCTCCGCCGAACGCCTCGAACTCGCCCGCGAACTGCACGACCTGGTCGCCCACCACATCACCGGCATCGCCGTGCAGGCCCAGGCCGCCCGCTTCACCGCCCTCAGCGGCCCCGACGCCGCAGCCACCTTCCAGCGCATCGAGACCTCCGCGAGCGAGGCCCTCGGCGCCATGCGCCGCCTGGTGCGCATCCTGCGCGAGAGCGGCGAGGCCGAGACCGAACCCGTCGCCGGCCTGCCCGAGGTCCGCGCCCTGACCGAGGAATTCGCCCGGACGGGCCCACCCGTCGCCCTCTACATCGAAAAGGGCATGGAGACCTGGATCCCCGGCGAAGTCGCCGCCGGCGTCCACCGCGTCGTCCGCGAGTCCCTCACCAACATCCGCAAGCACGCCGCCGACGCCACCGCCGTGCGCATCGGCGTACGCGGCGTGCCCGCCGGCGTCGAACTGCGCATCGCCGACGACGGCAAGCACGCCGCCCTGCTCGCCGAGAACGCCCGCGGCGGCGGCTTCGGCCTCGTGGGCCTGGCCGAACGCGCCAAGGCCATGGGCGGCCGCCTGACCGCCGGCCCCGCCCCCGAGGGCGGCTGGCAGGTCACCGCCCTCTTCCCCGTGGACCGCGGCACACCGACGGACGACTAGGCCGTGCCCGGCGCATCCTCGTCACGCGCCACCACGGCGCCCCGTAGGGGCGCGGGGCTGTGTCGATGTGCGGCTGCCGCCGCGTGGGCGCGACAAGCCACGGCGTGCCCGCAGATTGCCCGCCCCCCGGGGTGGCGTGTCGGCTGCGGGCCGTCGCCGGCTGATCGCGCAGTTCCCCGCGCCCCTACGGGGCGCCGTGGTGGCGCGCGACGAAGAGCCGCCGGAGACGGCCTAGCCCTCCTGCCCGTAGCACAGGCAGAAGGGATGCCCCGCGGGATCCGAGAAGACGACGAACCCCCGCTCCTTGCCCCCGCTGTCGTGCAGGAACACCGCCCCCAGCGCGATGACCTCCTCCCGGGCCCGCTCCACGTCCTTGCGCGTCGGCACCTCGAAGTCCAGGTGCATCTGCTGCGGATGCTCCGGATCGGGCCAGCGCGCAGGAACGTACTCGCCCTTCACCTTCTGGAAGGCGATGCGCCGCCCGGTGCCCGGCTCGCTCAGCCACACCCAGTCCGGCTCCTCGTCGGCCTCGACACGCCACCCGAGGATCGCCGCATAGAACCTGGCGAGGGCCAGCGGATCGGGACAGTCGACGACGAGACACTGCAGTTTCGCGATCATGAACCTACGGTCCCACACCCTGCCCCGCACCCTTACAAAAAAATGGCTTCACCGCCGCCACCGTCGGGCAATAGACAGGCAACGGGGTTCCGTCCCGTTGGTCACCGTCATCGGCCGGTGACCAGCGGGACGGGTCTCGGTTCCCGGACCCCGGTACGAACCGGCTTCCCCGCAGCCGCGCCGCCACTCCTCGAAGGCACCCGCCGTCGCCCTCTGGCGGGGGAGCGGACCATGGACGAAGATCGACGCTGATGGGACGCCGACGACCGGGCGGAGGGCGGTATGTACCACTCCTGGGCACGCTCCTTCACCCCCCGCCCCGTCCACCACCGCCTCGGCCTGGTCTGCCTCGGCGTCGGCCTCCAGCACGGCGCCCTGCCCCCCGTCGGCCCCCGCACCCCCGACCACCACACCGCCGTTGTCATCAGCGCCGGCAGCGGCTGGCTGCGCACCCCCGACGGCCGCACCCGTCCCGTCACCGCCCCCTGCCTGCTGTGGCTGCTGCCCGGCACCCCCCACCACTACGGCGCATCCCGCGGCGCCGGCTGGGACGAGGCCTACGTCGACTTCACCGGCCCCGCCGTCGACGCCTACACCGAACTCGGCTGCATCGACCCCGACCGCCCTCTCGTCCCCCTCACCGACACCACCACCGCCCGCGCCGCCGTCACCCGCATCGCCCGCGCCGCCCGCCCCGGCAACCCCCTGCTCGAAGTCGAGACCTCCGCCGCCGTCCACGAACTCCTCGTCGCCCTGCGCCGCGCCCGCGCCGACGCCCCCCGCGCGAGCGACCCCCTGCTGCAGGCCCTCGCCCGCGACGCCTTCCTGCCCCTGTCCGTCGCCCAGCACGCCGCCCGCCACGGCATGACCCCCACCGAGCTGCGCTCGGCCGTACGACGCGGCGCCGGCTGCAGCCCCAAGGACTACCTCCTCGGCATCCGCATCGGCCGCGCCAAGGAACTCCTCACCGCCACCGAACTGCCCGTCGCCGCCGTCGCCCGCCGCGTCGGCTACACCGACCCCGCCTACTTCAGCCGCCTGTTCACCCGCCGCATCGGCACCCCACCCGTGCGCTTCCGCGCCCGGCACGACGCCCGCGTCCCCTCCCCGGAGCACCCGCCGGTCATCCCCCCGCCGACTTCCGCATAGGGTCGGTGACGTGGAAGACAAGAACAACCGTGCCCCCGACGCCGACGCCGGCACCCTCGACGAGGCCGTCCTGGCCGAACTCGTCCGGCTGCGGGACAGCATCGACAACATCGACGCCGCAGTGATCCACATGCTCGCCGAGCGCTTCAAGTGCACCCAGCAGGTGGGGCACCTCAAGGCGGCCCACAGGATGCCGCCCGCCGACCCCTCCCGCGAAGCGCGTCAGATCGCGCGCCTGCGGCAGCTGGCCGAGAACGCCAAGCTCGACCCCGCCTTCGCGGAGAAGTTCCTCAACTTCATCATCGCCGAGGTCATCCGCCACCACGAGACCATCGCCCGCTCCTGACCGACCCACAAAAGACAAGGCTCCCCGCACCCTGACGGGTGCGGGGAGCCCGGGCCTATGGCTTCGCCGGCTGATCAGTCGCGGGCTTCGCCCGCCGCGTCCGACACCTTCGCCGTCCGCAGCTCCTCCAGGTAACGGTCGACGATGCCGCTGCGCTGCGCGTACTCCACCATCGACTCGCCCACGATCCGGCCCGCCAGCTCCGTCGCCAGCACACCGACCTGCTCGCGCAGCTCCGCCTCGGCCACCGCACGCTCCGCGTCGATCACCGCATGACCCGCAGAGATGATCTCGTCCCGCTGGCGCTGACCCTCGGCACGCAGCTCGGCGATGATCGCCGTACCCTGCTCCACCGACTCCTGGCGCAGCCGCGCCGCCTCGTGGCGGGCCTCGGCCAGCAGCTCCTGGTACTCGGCGTGGACGCGCGCCGCCTCGGCACGCGTCTCCTCCGCCTCGTCCATCCGGCCCTCGGTGGCCTGCTCACGCTCGACCAGCACCTTGTTGATCCGGGGCAGGATCCCCTTCGCCATCACGGCGAACACGAGGAAGAAGAGCACCAGACCCAGAACGAGCGGTGCGAGGTCGGGCTTCAGCGGCCCCACGTCGAGAGCAAAAGTCATGGCCATGGTGTGCACAATACCGGGCCGCCCGCCCCGCCCGGCGCCACCCACCCCGACCGAAGGGGCCAACCCGCCCCCTCCACAAGGCATCGCCGCCCCAATACCCACCATCGGGCGAAACCTCCCCCACCCCATGTCACCGAACGTACACACAGCGGTACCTTCAGCGGCTGGTGCGGCCGCCCCGACCCGAAAGGGCCGCACCTGCACCACCACCCCGCCCGGACGACCCCCACCCCACCCGTCCGCCGCACCACCGCACCACCGACCGAAGGGGCACCCCCATGCCCGCGCCGCCCCCGGCCCGCCTCACCCCCGCACCCCCCCTCGCGGGCGGCACCCAAGGCACCCACGCCCTGCGCCCCCTCATCGACATCGCCCTCAACGCCCTCGCCCGCGGCGCCACCGCCCGCGGCGGCCCCCTGCCCACCGGCGGCCCCCACACCGTCGCCGCCCGCATCCGCGCCACCGCCACCCCCCTCCTCCCCGAGGACGGCACCGGCGCCGACGAAGCCCTCCACACCCTCCTGCAAGCCCTCGCCGAAGGCGCCGCCGACCCCGCCGACCCCCGCTGCGCCGCCCACCTCCACAGCCCGCCCCTCGCCCTCGCCGCAGCCGCCGACCTCGCCGTCAGCGCCCTCAACCCCTCCCTCGACTCCTGGGACCAGTCCCCGTCCGCCACCGCCCTCGAAGCCCTCACCACCCACACCCTCGCCGCCCTCGCCTACCCCACCCGCCCCGCACCCGACGCCCTCGTCACCACCGGCGGCACCGAGTCCAACCAACTGGCGCTGCTCCTGGCCCGCGAAGCCCCCCAAGGACGCACCCCGGGCGCCGCCGACGAGCCGCCACCGGGCATCCCCGCCGCACGCGAAGCCACCCACGGGAACGCCCCCGTGGCGACCGGCGGCAGCGCCGCCCCCGTCGGGCCCTGCGGCCCCGGGCCCCGGGCCCGCACCGCGACCCCCGCCCCCGCCGCGCCCGCGGCCGCGCTGCGGGTCGTCTGCGGGGCCAACGCGCACCACAGCATCCACCGCTCCGCCTGGCTGCTGGGCCTGCCCGCACCCGAGGTCCTGCCTACGCCGAGCGGCGTCCTGCACCCCGACGACCTGCGCGCCGCCCTCGCCCGCCCCCACCCCGGCCCCACCCTCGTCGTCGCCACCGCCGGCACCACCGACACCGGCCGCATCGACCCCCTGCCCGCCCTCGCCGACCTGTGCGACACCCACGGCGCCCGCCTGCACGTCGACGCCGCCTACGGCGGGCCCCTGCTCTTCAGCGACACCCTCAAACCGGCCCTCACCGGACTCGAGCGCGCCCACACCGTCGCCCTCGACCTGCACAAACTCGGCTGGCAGCCCGTCGCCGCCGGACTCCTGGCCGTCCCCGACACGGCCGACCTGCGCCCCCTGGCGCACCGCGCCGACTACCTCAACCCCGCCGACGACACCGAGGCCGGGCTGCCCGACCTCCTGCACCGCTCCCTGCGCACCACCCGCCGCCCCGACATCGTCAAGATCGCCGTCACCCTGCGCGCCCTCGGCCGCCGCGGCATCGCCGCCCTCGTCGAACACGTCTGCGCCAACGCCCAGCACCTCGCCGACCTCATCGAGGCCCACCCCGCCCTCGAACTCCACTCACGCCCCACCATCAGCACCGTCCTCTTCCGCCCCATCGGCGCCGATGCCCACACCACCGCCCGCACCCGGCGCCGCCTGCTGCACACCGGCCACGCCGTCCTCGGCCGCGCCACCACCCCCCAGGGCCTCTGGCTCAAGGCCACCCTGCTCAACCCCCACACCCGCCCCGACGACCTCCGACACCTGCTGACACTCGTGGAAGGCCACACCACCCGATGACCCCGCAGCCCCCCACCTCCGCCCCCGACCAACCCCTCGACCTCGTCGGCGTCGGCATCGGCCCCTTCAACCTCTCCCTCGCCGCCCTCGCCCACCCCCTGGCCGACCTGCGCATCGCCTTCTACGACCAGAACCCCGCCTTCCACTGGCACCCCGGCCTGCTCATCGACGACACCACCCTCCAGGTCCCCTGGCTCGCCGACCTCGTCACCCTCGTCGACCCCACCAGCCCCTGGTCATTCCTCAACTACCTCAAAAGCCGCGACCGCCTCTTCCCCTTCTACTTCGCCGAGCGCCAGCACATCCACCGCGCCGAATACGACGCCTACTGCCGCTGGGTCAGCCGCCAGCTGACCGGCCTGCACTTCAACCACCACATCGACGCCGTCCGCTGGAACCCCGAACGCATCCTGTTCGAAATCGACTACACCCAGCTCGACCCCGAAGGCGAAGCCGACGCCCTCGGCCGCGCCTACGCCCGCAACCTCGTCCTCGGCGTCGGCACCGCCCCCTACGTCCCCGAACCCCTGCGCCCCCTCGCCGAGGCCCCCGGCGTCCCCGTCCTGCACTCCGCCGACTACCTCGACCACCGCGACGCCCTGCTCGCCGCCGAACACATCACCGTCATCGGCTCCGGCCAGTCCGGCGCCGAAGTCCTCCTGGACCTCCTGCGCAACCGCCCCACCGGCCGCGAGAAGCTCCACTGGCTCGCCCGCACCCCCGCCTTCGCCCCCATGGAGTACAGCAAGCTCGGCCTGGAGCACTTCACCCCCGACTACACCCACTACTTCCGCACGCTCCCCGAGCCCGTGCGCGACCAGGTCCTGCCCCGGCAGTGGCAGCTCCACCAGGGCATCGACAACAACACCATCACCGCCATCCACGACGAGCTCTACCGCCGCAGCCTCCACGGCGGCTGGCCCGACGTCACCCTCACCCCCGGCGTCTTCGTCCGCACCGCCGGCCGCGTCGGCACCACCCGCGTCGAACTCCACCTCGAACACATCCAGCAGGGCAGCCGCTCCCGCCTCACCACCGACGCCGTCGTCCTCGCCACCGGCTACCGCGAACGCCGCGTCGACACCCTCCTCGCCGCCCTCGACCCCTACATCCGCCGCGACTCCAACGGCCGCCCCCGCATCGACGAACACCACCGACTCGTCCTCGACCCCTCCGTCAAGGGCGCCATCCACGTCCAGAACGCCGAATCCCACACCCACGGCATCGGCACCCCCGACCTCGGACTCGCCGCCTGGCGCAGCGCCGTCATCCTCAACGCCCTCGCCGGCAAGACCGTCTACCCCCTGCCCGACCGCACCGCCTTCACCACCTTCGGCCTGGAGCCGCGGCCCGCACCGCGACCCCAGAACGCCATCGGCGGCCCCGGCTCAGAAAACCGGCACACCATCCCGCGTCAGCTTCCAGTCCACTGACGCAAAACGCTCCACCTCGATCGAGCCCTTCGCCTTCACCCAGCCGATGATCGTGTTACGGATCTCCTCCGAATTCGCCCACACCTGCTTCGCCCCCGCCACATGCGGGAAATTGCCCCCACCGCTGGCCCGGTAATTGTTCACCGCCAGCACGAACTGCGCCGAGTCGTCGAGCGGCTTGCCGTCGAAGGAGACATTCACGATCCGCGCCCCCGGCGCCTTCGCGATGTCGATCTCGTACGACAGGCCGCTCACCACGTCGTAGTTGTAATCCGGAACGCCGTCCGCATTCGTCAGCTTCGCCGGATCCACCGGCCCACCGGACGGCGTCCGCACGTAGTACCGCGCCGAGAACTCCAGGTAGTCCCGCAGCTGCGCACCGGTCATCACCCGCGCCTCCAGCGTGTTCTCGAACGGATACAGACCCGCCACCTGCCGGATCGACACCTTCCCCGCCGGCACCCCCGCCGTCCGCGAGAAGCACGACGCCTGCGACAGCACCGGCAGCGCCGCGTACTGCGTACCCGCCAGCGCCGCCCGCACCGTCTCCACCTGCACGTGGTTGATGAAATCGATGATCGGCGTGTCCTTGTACGCCGCCTCCGCCGCGCTCATCGCCGCCGTCGAGGAACCGATCACCTCATTGACGTACGCCACCACCTTGCGGTGCTCCGCACCCAGCAGCTTCGTGATCTTCGGGTCCTCGGCGACCGTGTTCGAGTTCAGCACCTTCGCCGACACCGACTCCACCTGCCAGGAACCCCGCTCCCACACCACGGAGAAGTCGAACAGCGTCAGCCGCTGCCCCCACTTCAGCGGCTCCGAGAGCACCACCTGCCTGCCCGTCTTCTTGTTCGCCACCCGGTACTCCGGGATCTCCGTGTGGGCATGCCCCACCAGGATCGCGTCGATCCCCGGCACCTGCTCGGCCACCAGCGCCGCCGCGTTCTCCACATACGGCAGCGCATCACCGTACGAGGACGTACCGCTGGAACCCGAATGCGCCGCCACGATCACCACGTCCGCACCCATGGACCGCAGCTTCGGCACCCACTTCGCCGCCTGCTCCTCCAGACCCGGGAAGACCATCTTCCCCTGCACATTCGCCTTGTCCCAGATCGCGATGCCCGGATTCGTCAGCCCCAGAATCGCCACCTTCACATCCCGCCCGTGCGGCGTGCACACCCGCTTCATCACATACGGACGGAACGCCGGCTTCAGCGTCTTCGCGTCCAGCGCGTTCGCACCGAGCAGCGGGAAACGGCACTGCTCCTCGAACTTCCGCAGCGTGGGAATGCCGTAATTGAATTCGTGATTGCCCAGCGCCGCCGCGTCGTACCCCATCGCGTTCATCGCCCGCGCCATCGGGTGCACCGGACCGTGCGCACCGGTGATCGGATCGACCCGGGCGTAGTAGTACGACAGCTGCGTGCCCTGGATCGTGTCACCCGCATCGATCAGCAGGGTGTTGCCACGGCCCTTCTCGCCCCGCACCTGGTTCACGAGGGTCGAAATCTTCGCCAGGCCCACGTCGTTGTGCGCCTTGTCGTCGAACTCCGCGTCGGTGAAGTAGTCCCAGTTGAAGACGTTGCCGTGCAGGTCGGTGGTGCCCATCACCGTGAACGCGTACCGCTTCTTCGGCCGGCCGTGGCCCCGGTCCCCGGCGGCGGCCGGAGCCGCCTGGGCCACCCCCGCCGCCCCGGCGAGCGCCACTCCGGCGCCCGTGACGGCCGTACGCCCCAGAAAGTCCCTGCGGTTGAGCGGCATGTGTGCTGTTCTCCCCAAGTAGTGATCAACGCGCGTAGATTCGCGTGGATTCGCGCGTAGATTCTGAACCAGCCACCGCCCCCCGCACCACGTACGAAGCACCAAACATTTGCGGCCTCCCCCCGCACCGACACCTCTGCAACCCTGACCCCATGACCACCCAGCCCACCGCCGCAGCGGAAGCCGCACCCCTGCCCTACGGCACCCCCGACGCCCCCCGCATCGCCGTGCGCGGCGAAGCCCGCATCGACGCCGACCCCGACATCGCCCACCTCGGCATCACCCTCACCGCCCGCGGCACCGACCGCCGCACCACCCTCGAGGACCTCACCCGCCGCAACCACCACGTCCTCGAACTCCTCAAGACCTACGCCGACGCCGTCGAGAAAACCGAAACCGGCACCTTCACCCTCACCCCCCAGCTCCACGACAAAGGCCGCGGCGAACGCATCCGCGCCTACCACGGCCACGTCCACCTCACCACCACCCTCACCGACTTCACCGCCCTCGGCGAACTCGCCACCCGCCTCGCCGACCTCGACCTCACCCGCGTCGACGGACCCTGGTGGGCCCTGCGCCCCGACTCACCCGTCCACGGCGAAGCCCGCCGCCGCGCCGTCCAGGAAGCCGTCCAACGCGCCCGCGAATACGCCGCCGCCCTCGGCGCCGAACTCGTCGCCGTCGTCGAGCTCGCCGACATCGGCGCCGAGAACACCCCCGCCCGCGGACCCATGCCCGCACCCCCCGGCGCCGTCATGCGCTCCGCCGGCTACGGCGGCGCCCCCGACACCGCCCCCGCACTCGACCTCGAACCCCGCCGCCAGACCGTCCACGCCCACGTCAACGCCCGCTTTACGATGACCCGACCAGTGCTCTGAAAACACCGGCGGAGAACACTCAGGGGCGCTCATCAGAGCGCCCCCTTGCACGTTTCACAAGGTGTCAACAACGGTTCATACAAACGACGTTGGCAGGTTATGGCGGGCGAACTCTCTACCGGTCAGTAGGTCCTAGAGTCGAGACATGCGCCGAGCGAAAATCGTCTGCACCCTGGGCCCCGCCACCGACACGTACGAGCAGATCAAGGCACTGATCGAGGCCGGCATGGACATCGCCCGCCTCAACCTCAGCCACGGCACCCACGCCGACCACGAGGCCCGGTACCAGCGCGTACGCAAGGCCGCCGAAGAAACAGGCCGCAACGTCGGCATCCTCGCCGACCTTCAAGGCCCGAAGATCCGCCTCGGCCGCTTCCACGAAGGCCCCGTACTCCTTGAACGCGGCGACACCTTCACCATCACCGTCGAGGAAACCCAGGGCGACCGCCACCACTGCGGCACCACCTACCCCGGCCTCGCCACCGACGTCACCAAAGGCGAACGCATCCTCGTCGACGACGGCCGCGTCACCCTCGAAGTCATCGAAATCGACGGCCCTCGCGTCAAGACCCTCGTCCTCGAAGGCGGCATGGTCTCCGACCACAAAGGCCTCAACCTCCCCGGCGTCGCCGTCTCCGTCCCGGCACTCTCCGAAAAAGACGTCGAAGACCTCCGCTGGGCCATCCGCACCGGCGCCGACATCATCGCCCTCTCCTTCGTCCGCAACGCCCACGACATCGACGACGCCCACCGCGTCATGAACGAAGAAGGCCGCCGCCTCCCCGTCATCGCCAAAATCGAAAAACCCCAGGCTGTCGACAACCTCAATGACATCGTCGCCGCCTTCGACGGCATCATGGTCGCCCGCGGCGACCTCGGCGTCGAAATGCCCCTCGAAACCGTCCCCATCGTCCAAAAGCGCGCCATCAAACTCGCCAAGCGCAACGCCAAGCCCGTCATCGTCGCCACACAAATGCTCGACTCGATGATCGACGCCTCCCGCCCCACCCGAGCCGAGGCCTCCGACGTCGCCAATGCCGTCATCGACGGCACCGACGCCGTCATGCTCAGCGGCGAGACCAGCATCGGCAAACACCCCGTCGAAACCGTCCGCACCATGAGCCGCATCCTCGCCGCCGCGGAAGAAGACATCCTCGCCAAGGGCCTGCCACCCCTCACCGAACGCAGCAAGCCCCGCACCCAAGGTGGCGCCGTAGCCCGCGCCGCAGCCGAAATGGGCGACTTCCTCGGCGCCAAATACCTCGTCGCCTTCACCCAATCCGGCGACACCGTACGCCGCCTGTCGCGTTACCGCTCACCGATCCCGCTCCTGGCGTTCACACCGGAACCGGCAACACGCTCACAACTCAACCTCACCTGGGGCGTCGAAGCCTTCCTCGGCCCGATGGTCCAGACGACGGACGAAATGGTGAACCAGGTCGACGAGTACCTGCTGCGGATCGGCCGCTGCCGACGCGGCGACATGGTCATCATCACCGCAGGCTCACCCCCCGGAACCCCCGGCACGACCAACCTCGTCCGCGTCCACCACATCGGAGAGGACGACGCACCCAAGAATTAAACGTTCTCCTTGACCTCCAACCGGACAGCCAACTCCCCACACGTCCACGACGGCCGGGCAGCCAACAACGACACCAAGCGCAACAGACGAGCAGACGCGGTGATCACGAGCCGGAGTTTTCCACACGACCAGGACCGAATCTGTCCTGGATACGCCGTAGCGTCTTCCTCGTGAACACCACAACCCCCACCTTCCGCTACGCCGCCGTCACCTTCGACTGCGCCGACCCCGCCGAACTCGCCCGCTTCTACGGCGACATACTCGGCCTGCCCGTCGTCTTCTCCACCGACCACTTCGTCCTGCTCGGCCAGGAGGGCGCGGCCGGCCTCGGCTTCAACCGACTGACCGACTACCGCCGCCCCACCTGGCCGGACCCCACGCAGGAGAAGCAGGCCCACATCGAAGTGGGCGTCGACGACCTGGACGCGGCCGAGGCGCACCTGCTGGCGATGGGCGCCACCAAGCCCGAGCAGCAGCCGGACCCCGACCGGTGGCGCGTCCTGCTGGACCCGGCGGGCCACCCGTTCTGCATCTCGACCCTGGCCTGACCGCGGCGCTGCCTGGTCAGTACTTGGGGCCGATGTGGGTGTCCATGAGGGCTACGGAGGCCCGGCGGGCGACGGAGATGTTGAACGGCTCGCTGCCGCGGGCCATCGTGGTCCACTCGACACCGACCTTGGTGAGGGTGGCGCAGTACAACTGCCGGATGTCATCAGACTTGTTCGCGAACACGTACCGCGGGTATTCGTAGCGCTTGCGGACGCCGCCCACCACCCGCGTGGTCCAGTTGGTGATGCGACAGCCGTCGGAGTGGATGAGGCCCCGGAGGAAGTCCCAGGGATAGGCATCCACGATGTCTTGCTGCCAGCCTTCCAACGCGATGAGACGTTCGTGCTTCTTGCCGGGACCATGTTGCGGGAACAGGCACGTCCAGTGTTGCGTGTAGGACTTCACTTCCGTGCACCCCGGTCGTTGGCGCCTGCTCGTGCGCGGTAAGGGCATGACAGTGCGCATGGCCGCTTCTGCCGCGTCGATGAGCCCAGGCCAGACGTCGCCGCAGAACACCGACAGGTGATGCTGCTTGCGCCTCGACACGATGTGGCCGTCACCCAGGTAGAGGCCGAGTAGGTAGGAATAGGCCTGGCGGTCGTAGTCCCGGCCGGTGCAGATCGGGCAGTCGGTCGGCCGCACGAACTCTTCGCCGCGGCGTCTGCGATCTTCGGAGCGCCACCAGCCGACGGTCCCCCGGGGGACGCCGAGCTGTGCCGCCACTAACCGGTTGGGCACGCCATCACGCATGAGGCTGATGGCACGATTGCGCGTTTCGAGGTCGTACATGCCTGCGAGCGTCGCCGAGCGGCGGAGCGGAGGGCAGGGATTCGAAGACCCGTTCACCCTGATGAGCGAAGATCGCCAATGGTGGTGCTTCGGTTTGCGACCTTGGAATCCTAGGTAAAGTGCCCCGAGTGGGATTCGAACCCACGCTGTATGGTGTTTGAGACCATCGCCTCTTCCGCTGGGCTACCGGGGCGCCCTGCAAAACGAAGGTTAGTGGAAACCCCCGCCGTCTCAAACATACAGGACCTAGGTAGGCTCATGGGGCAGTACCCCTGCCCGTACCGAGGAGACCCGTGAGCGCCGCCGAGCCCCAGCCGCCTGTCGACGACGAGCCGCAGCACACCCCTCCGCAGACCACCCGTGTCGTGATCGCCGAGGATGAGGCGCTGATCCGTCTCGATCTGAAGGAGATGCTCGAGGAAGAGGGCTACTCCGTCGTCGGTGAGGCGGGCGACGGTGAGACCGCCGTGGCGCTGGCCCGGGAGCACCGGCCCGACCTCGTGATCTTGGACGTGAAGATGCCCGTCCTCGATGGGATCTCCGCTGCCGAGCGGATTGCGGGGGAGTCGATCGCGCCGGTGCTGATGCTGACCGCGTTCTCGCAGCGCGACCTGGTGGAGCGGGCGCGGGATGCCGGTGCCATGGCGTACCTCGTGAAGCCGTTCAGCAAGAGCGATGTCGTGCCGGCGATCGAGATGGCGGTGTCGCGGTTCGCGGAGTTGCGGGCGCTGGAGAAGGAGGTCGCGGATCTTTCGCTGCGGCTGGAGACGCGCAAGCTGGTGGATCGGGCGAAGAGCATTCTGCAGACGCAGTACGGGCTGACGGAGCCGGCGGCGTTCCGGTGGATTCAGAAGACGTCGATGGATCGGCGGATGTCGATGCAGCAGGTGGCGGAGGCTGTGATCCAGGACGCGGAGGAGAAGAAGGCGCAGCGGGGGTAGCCGATCTCTCGCTCGCAGGGGCCCTGATCTGGCGGTGGTGCCGGGTCGGGGCCTTTTTCAGTCTTCGCCGAGGTAGGCCTTGCGGACGGATTCGTTGTGCATCAGGTCGGCCCCTGTTCCGGAGAGGACGATTTTTCCGACTTCCATGACGTGGCCGTGGTCGGCGAGGGACAGTGCGGCCTGGGCGTTCTGTTCGACGAGCAGGATGGTGGTGCCGGTGGCTTTGAGTTCGGCGATGGTGTCCATGATCTTGCGCATCATGATCGGTGAGAGGCCCATGGAGGGTTCGTCGAGCATGAGGAGTTTGGGTCGGGACATGAGAGCGCGGCCCATGGCGAGCATTTGTTGTTCGCCGCCCGAGAGTGTGCCTGCGGCTTGGCTTCGCCGTTCGCCGAGGATGGGGAAGAGTTCGTAGACCCGTTCCGTGTCCTTCGTTATTGCGGCTGTGTCCTTGCGGAGGAAGGCGCCGAGCTGGAGGTTTTCGGCGATGGTGAGGCGGGGGAAGATGTGGCGGCCTTCGGGGGAGTGGGCGAGGCCGCGGGCGACGATGTCGTGGGCGGGGGTGCCGGTGAGGGGTTGGCCGTCGAAGTGGATGGTGCCGGCGAGGGGTGGGTGGAGGCCGGAGAGGGTGCGCAGGGTGGTGGTTTTTCCGGCGCCGTTGGTGCCGATGAGGGTGACGACCTGGCCGGTGTGGACGGTGAAGGTGATGCCTTTGACGGCTTCGATTTTTCCGTAGGCGACGCGGAGGTTTTTTACTTCGAGGAGTGCGGTCATCGGTCCGTTTCCTCCGGGGTGGGGGTGCCGAGGTAGGCGGCGATGACGCGGTCGTCGTTCTGGACGGTTTGTGGGGTGCCTTCGACGAGTTTTTCGCCGTGGACGAGGACGGCGACGTGGTCGCAGAGGTTGAAGATGAAGCGCATGTCGTGCTCGATGACGAGGACGGCGGTGCCTTGGTCGCGTATGGCGCGGACGAGGTGTTCGGCGGCGCGGGTTTCCTGGGGGTTCATGCCGGCGGTGGGTTCGTCGAGGAGGAGGAGTCCGGGGTCGCTGGCGAGGGCGCGGGCTATTTCGAGTTTTCGTTGTTCGCCGTAGGGGAGGTTGCGGGCGAGGTGGTCGCGTTTGGGGGTGAGGCCGGTGAATTCGAGGAGTTCCATGGCGCGTTGTTCGGAGGTTTTTTCGGCGTGGCGGAATCGGGGGCCGCGGAGGAGGGCGGAGAGGAGTCCTTCTTTGGTGCGGGTGTGGCGGCCGACGAGGACGTTTTCGAGGACGGTCATGTTGGCGAAGAGGCGGATGTTCTGGAAGGTGCGGGCGATGCCGGCTTGGGTGACGAGGTGGGGTTTGGGTGGGAGGACGGTGCCCTGGTAGGTGACGGTGCCTTCGGTGGGGACGTACAGGCCGGTGAGGCAGTTGAAGAGGGTGGTTTTTCCGGCGCCGTTGGGGCCGATGAGGCCGACGATTCGGCTGGGGTGGACGGTGAGGTCGACGGCGCGTACGGCGGTGAGGCCGCCGAAGCGCATGGTGACGCCGGTGGCGGCCAGGACGGGGGGTGGGGGCGGTGGGGTGGTGGTCATGCTTCCGCCTTGGTGAGTGTGGTGGCCGTGGCGACCGTGGTGTCCTCGTGGAATTCGAGTTGTTGTCGGCGGCTGGGGATGATGCCTTCGGGGCGGAAGCGCATGAGGAGGATGAGGGCGATTCCGAAGGCGAGGAGTTGGTAGTCCTGGAGGAATTGGAGTTTGGCGGGGACGAGGTAGAGGAGGGCGGCGCCGAGGAGGGGGCCGGTGATGGTGCCCATGCCGCCGAGGATGACGGCGGCGAGGAGGAATGCGGAGTTGGGGGGTACGGGGCCGGCGAATACGTAGAGTTCGGGGACGACGGTGCGGGAGACGTGGGCTTGTACGGTGCCGGCGAGTCCGGCGAGGGTGGCGCCGAGGGCGAAGGCGATGAGTTTGAGGCGGAATCCGTTGATGCCCATGGCGGTGGCGGCGGTTTCGTCCTCGCGGATGGCGACCCAGGCGCGGCCGATGCGGCTGTTTTCGGCGCGGCTGAAGATGAGGATGACGAGGACGGTGAAGAGGAGCATGAGGAGGTAGTAGTTGGCGAAGGGGGTGAGGGTGATTCCGGCGAGGGTGTGGGTGTTGCCGAAGTCGTAGCCGAAGAGGTTGAGGTCGGGGATGTTGGGGATTCCGTTGGGGCCGTTGGTGAGTGAGGGTCCGGATTCGCCGTTGAGGTTGCCGACGGCGATGCGGAAGATTTCGCCGAAGCCGAGGGTGACGATGGCGAGGTAGTCGCCGCGCAGGCGGAGGGTGGGGGCGCCGATGACGACGCCGAAGACGAGGGAGGCGGCGGCGCCGGTGAGGACGGCGGCCCAGAAGGGGAAGTGGAGGTGGAGGGTGGAGGCGGTGGAGCCGGAGACGAGGGCGGCGGTGTAGGCGCCGACGCCGAGGAAGGCGACGTAGCCGAGGTCGAGGAGGCCGGCGAGGCCGACGACGACGTTGAGGCCGAGGGCGACGGTGGAGAAGATCAGGATGTTGACGATGATGAGGGTGTATTCGTCGGTGTTCTGGGTGAGGGGGAACGCCACGGCGGTGGCGAGGGCTGCGGTGAGGGTGATGCCGCGGTGTTTGCGGGTGAGGGCCCGCAGGCGCCGGCCGAGGCCGGCGGTGGCCAGGGCGGCGGTGGTGAAGCCGGTGAGGAGCAGGAAGCCGGTGAAGAGTTCGCCGTATGCGGTGGCGATGCCGTAGGTGAGGACGTACAGGCCGAGGCCGAAGGCGGCGGCGATGAGAAGGATTTCGGCCCAGGTGGGCAGGGGCCGGGGCGGCGTGAGAGAGGGCCGTCCGGGGCGCAGGGTGTGCAGGAGCGTGTCGGCGGTGGCGCGGAGCCGGCCGGGCGTATGGGTGCTGTGGTCCTCGGGGGTTGGTTGTACGGGCAGGGCGAGGGCGCCGATCGTGCCGAGGAGGGTGGCGGCGCCGGCGATCCAGCCGCCGGGTTCGAGGTTGACGAGGCCGCCGAGGTCGGTGGCGATGGTGATGAGGGTGTACCAGGTGGTGGCGAGGGTGCCGAGGGTGAGGTGGAGGGTGGCGGTGTGGGTGTGTGCGGGGTTGAGCCAGCGGAGGCCGGGGAGGCCGGCGGTGGCGAGGAGTTGGGCGAGGGTGAGGAGGGCGCCGGTGAGGGTGAGGAGTTGGAGGCCGCCGGGGTAGCCGGTGACGGTGAGGTTGCCGGGGAAGGCGGTGGTCCAGGTCCAGGGGAGGAAGGTGGAGACGAGGGCGAGGCCGGCGCCGCCGGCGGTGATCAGGCGGGCGCTGGTCGGGGGGAGGGGGATCACTGCGTGGTGTTCCCCGGTGGTGGGGTGTTCGGTCCTGGTCATGTCTCTCACGCCCGATCCGCGACGCGTTCGCCGAGCAGGCCCTGGGGCCTGACGAGGAGGACGACGATCAGTAGGACGAAGGCCCAGACGTCCTTCCAGCCTGCGCCGCCGAGTTGCTGCATGCCGGGGATGTGCTGGATGTAGGTGGTGGAGAGGGCCTCGGCGATGCCGAGGACGACGCCGCCGAGCATGGCGCCGTAGATGTTGCCGATGCCGCCGAGGACGGCGGCGGTGAAGGCCTTGAGGCCGAGGATGAAGCCCATCTCGAAGTTGATCTGTCCGGCGCGCAGTCCCTGGGCGACGGCGGCGACGGCGGCGAAGGCGCCGCCGATGGCGAAGGCCAGGACGATGATGCGGTCGGTGTTGATGCCCATGAGTTTGGCGGTGTCGGGGTCCTGGGCGGTGGCCTGCATGGCGCGGCCGGTGCGGCTGCGGGCGACGAAGAGGCCGAGGGCGAGCATGCACAGGGGGGCTGCGACGAGGACGAAGAGGTCGTCGCGCTGGAGGTGGAGGTTGGCGGTGATTTCGAGGGCGTCGCCGTGGAACTGGGGGAAGCTGCGGGATTTCTTGGCGTCGGGGTAGAAGGCCCAGACGAGTTGCTGGAGGGTGATGGACAGTCCGATGGCGGTGATGAGCGGGGCGAGGCGGGGTGCGCCGCGCAGGGGCCGGTAGGCGAAGCGTTCAGCGGCGGTGGCGACGGCGACGGAGGCGAGGGCGCCGCCGAGGAGCATGAGGGGGAGGGCGGCGGCGAGGGGGACGGTGTCGGGGAGCCACAGGCGTACGGTGAGGGCGCCGAAGCCTCCGATCATGACGATCTCGCCGTGGGCGAAGTTGATGAGTTGGACGATGCCGTAGACCATCGTGTAGCCGATGGCGATCAGGCCGTAGAGGGTACCGAGGGCGAGTCCGCTGACCAGGGTTTGTGGCAGTTCGTGCACCGACGTGCCTCCCCGTTGGGTGTGGGTCGCGGCCCCGCGCGGGTGGGTTGCGCGCGGGGCTGGGCCGGGTGTGGGAGCGAGGGTGGTGCGGGGTGGGGCCGGTCCTTGACGGAACGGGTCAGTCCTTGAAGGTGGCGCTCTTGAGGGTGGTCCAGGCGTTGTTCTTGACCTGGTAGACCGTGAGCTGTTTGTTGGTGGTGTCGCCGTACTGGTCGAAGGAGACCTTGCCGGTGACGCCGTCGAAGGAGACGCTGCTCATGGCGTCGAGGACCTTGGCGCGGGGGTTGGCGGGGAGTTTGCCGTTGTTGTCCGCGACGGCTTTCTTCACTGCCTCGATGATGGCCCAGGCGCCGTCGTAGGCGTAGCCGCCGTAGGTGGCGTAGGGGTCCTTGTAGCCGGCGTCCTTGTATCCGGTGACGAATTTCTTGGCGGAGTCGAGGTCTTCGACGGGGTAGCCGACGGAGGTGGCGAGGTCGCCGTCGTTGCTCTCGCCGGAGGCGGTGATGAAGCCGGGGTTGTACATGCCGTCGCCGCCCATGAGGGGGATGCGGGCGCCGGCTTTCTTGACCTGGTCGGAGAGCAGGCCGGCTTCGGGGAACTGGCCGCCGAAGTAGACGGCGTCGGCGCCGGAGTTCTTGATTTTGTTGGCGGTGGCGGAGAAGTCGGTCTCCTTGACGGTGAGGTGGTCGGTGCCGACGACGTCGCCGCCGAGGCGTTTGAATTCCTGGGCGAAGAGGGTGGCGAGTCCGACGCCGTAGGTCTGTTTGTCGTCGGCGACGAAGACCTTGCGCTTGCCGGCGTCCTTGTAGAGGAACTGGGCGGCGAAGCGGCCCTGGATGATGTCGGTGGTGGCGGTGCGGAAGTAGGTCTTGAAGGGGCGTTTCTTCTCGCCGGTGGCCCAGTTGTCGCCCTGGCTGAGGGCGGGGTTGGTGTTGGCGGGGGAGACCTGGGTGAGGTCGGCCTTGGCGAGGACGTCCTGCATGGACTGGGCGACGCCGGAGTTGACGGGGCCGACGACGCCGATGACGTTCTTGTCGGCGGCGAGTTTGGCGGCGTTCTGTTGTCCGGTGCCGGGCAGGGCCTGGTCGTCGAGGGCGGTGATGGCGAAGGTGACGCCCTTGACCTCGTTGTTCTTGTTGGCGGTTTTGACGGCGAGGTCGACGGAGTTCTTGATGCCCTGGCCGAAGGGGGAGAGCGAGCCGGTCAGCGGGACGGTGATGCCGATGGTGACGGTGCTCTTGCCGCCGCCGCCGTCGTCGCCGCTGCCGCTGTTGCCGCTGTCGCGGGAGCCGCAGGCGGTCAACAGGAGGGCGCCGGTGGTCAGTGCGGTGGTGAGGGCGAGGAGGGAACGGTGTCGCACGGTGAGTCCTTTCCCTGGCGCGGCGGCCTCTGCTGAGGTGCCGTGTCGCTCGCCGGGCGGGACGGCGGTGCGCGGTGCTGGGTCGGGCAGCCCGGCGGGGTGTGGTGCGCCGTGACTTTAAGGGCTGGGGGAGCGCGGGGGGCAGGGTGGCGACGGCGATGTGACTCTCTTGTTATGACGAAGATCACATTCCATGTGGGTGTGCGGCGACCTGGGGCGGAGTGCGGGGCGCATGCGAACGGCCGGCCGCGGGTGCTGCGGCCGGCCGTCGGGGGAGGGGGTGGGCGTCAGGCGCCCGGGGCGTCGCGCAGGAGGCAGGTGAGGCGGGCGGAGCACACGCGCTTGTCCTGCTCGTCGGTGACGACGATCTCGTACGTGGCCGTGGTCCGGCCGCGGTGGACGGGGGTGGCGACGCCGGTGACCAGGCCGGAGCGCACCCCGCGGTGGTGGGTGCAGTTGAGGTCGACGCCCACCGCGATGCGGCCGGGGCCGCCGTGGAGCATGGCGCCGACGGAGCCGAGGGTCTCGGCGAGTACGGCGGAGGCGCCGCCGTGCAGCAGGCCGTAGGGCTGGGTGTTGCCCTCGACCGGCATGGTGCCCACGACGCGCTCGGGGGACGCCTCCACGACGGTGATGCTCATGCGCTCCCCGAGGTGGCCCGCGGAGAACAGGGCGCCGAGGTCGAGCCCGCTGTCGGCCCACTGGTCGACGATCTCCTGCGGGAACGTGGTCTTGCTGTGCTCGCCCATGCGCTGCGGCTCCGATCGCCCGTGGTCATTGTGATGTGAACGTTTTTTCAGCCGGACCGTCCGGCCGTCAACTGCCCTCGGTGCCTGCGGCTGCGGCTGCCGGTTCGAGCCTGATGACGACGGACTTGCTGGCCGGGGTGTTGCTGGTGTCGGCGGTGTGGTCCAGCGGCACCAGGACGTTGGTCTCGGGGTAGTAGGCGGCCGCGCAGCCGCGTGCGGTGGGGTAGTGCACGACGCGGAAGCCGGGTGCGCGGCGCTCGGTGCCGTCGGTCCACTCGCTGACGAGGTCGGCGTACGCGCCGTCGGCCAGGCCGTGGGCGCGGGCGTCGTCGGGGTGCAGCAGGACGACGCGGCGGCCGTTCTTGATGCCGCGGTAGCGGTCGTCGAGGCCGTAGATGGTGGTGTTGTACTGGTCGTGCGAGCGCAGGGTCTGCAGCAGCAGCCGGCCCTCGGGCAGGTGGGGGTGCTCGACGGGGGTGGCGCTGAAGTTGGCCTTGCCGGTGGCGGTGGGGAAGCGGCGGGCGTCGCGCGGCGCGTGGGGCAGGGTGAAGCCGCCGGGGCGGGCGACGCGGGTGTTGAAGTCCTCGAAGCCGGGGATCACGCGGGCGATGCGGTCGCGGATCGTGGCGTAGTCCTTCTCGAACTCCTCCCAGGGCGTGCTGCTGGCGGGGCCCAGGACGCGGCGGGCGAGCCGGCAGACGATGGCCGGCTCCGACAGCAGGTGCTCGCTGGCGGGGGCGAGGCGGCCGCGGGAGGCGTGGACCATGCCCATGGAGTCCTCGACGGTGACGAACTGTTCGCCGCCGGCCTGCCGGTCGCGCTCGGTGCGGCCGAGGGTGGGCAGGATCAGGGCGCGGGCGCCGGTGATGACGTGCGAGCGGTTGAGCTTGGTGGAGACGTGCACGGTCAGGCGGGCGCGGCGGATCGCGGCCTCGGTGACGTCGGTGTCGGGGGTGGCGGCGACGAAGTTGCCGCCCATGGCGAAGAAGACCTTTGCGTCGCCGTCGCGCAGGGCGCGGATGGCGCGGACGACGTCGAGGCCGTGGTGGCGGGGCGGGGCGAAGCCGAACTCCTTCTCCAGGGCGTCGAGGAAGGCGGGGGCGGGGCGTTCGAAGATGCCCATGGTGCGGTCGCCCTGGACGTTGCTGTGGCCGCGCACGGGGCACACGCCGGCGCCGGGGCGGCCGATGTCGCCGCGCAGCAGCAGGAGGTTGACGACTTCCTTGATGGTGTTGACGGCGTGCTTGTGCTGGGTCAGGCCCATGGCCCAGCAGACGATGGTGCGGCGGGAGGCGAGGATCATGCGCAGAGCGCGCTCGATCTCCTCGCGGCGCAGGCCGGTGGCGGCGAGGGTCTCCTCCCAGTCGGTGGTGCGGGCGGCGTCGGCGTACTCCTGGAAGCCGTGGGTGTGCTCCTCGATGAAGGCGGTGTCGAGGGCGCCTTCAGTGTCGAGGAGGAGCTTGCCCAGCATGCGGAAGAGGGCCTGGTCGCCGCCGAGGCGGATCTGCAGGAAGAGGTCGGTCAGGGGGGTGCCGCGGCCGGCGAGGCCGCGGGCGTTCTGGGGGTTGTTGAACCGTTCGAGGCCGGCTTCGGGCAGCGGGTTGACGGTGATGATTTTGGTGCCGCCGCGCTTGGCCGTCTCCAGGGCGCTGAGCATGCGCGGGTGGTTGGTGCCGGGGTTCTGCCCGGCGACGATGATCAGGTCGGCCCGGTGGAGATCGTCGAGGAGGACGCTGCCCTTGCCGATGCCGATGGTCTCGCTCAGTGCGGAGCCGGAGGACTCGTGACACATGTTGGAGCAGTCGGGCAGGTTGTTGGTGCCGTATTCGCGGGCGAAGAGCTGGTAGAGGAAGGCGGCTTCGTTGCTGGTGCGCCCGGAGGTGTAGAAGACGGCTTCGTCGGGGGAGTCGAGGGGGGCCAGTTCCTCGGCGATGATGTCGAAGGCGCGCTCCCATGTGACGGGTTCGTAGTGGGTGGCGCCCTCGGCGAGGTACATGGGGTGGGTGAGGCGGCCCTGCTGGCCGAGCCAGTAGCCGCTGCGGGTGGCGAGCTCGGCGACGGGGTGGGCGGCGAAGAAGGCGGGTGCGACGCGGCGCAGGGTGGCTTCCTCGGCGACGGCCTTGGCGCCGTTCTCGCAGAATTCGGCGGCGTGGCGCTTGTCGGGTTCGGGCCAGGCGCAGCCGGGGCAGTCGAAGCCGTCCTTCTGGTTGACCTTGAGGAGGGTCAGGGCGGTGCGGCGCAGGCCCATCTGGTCGGTGGCCACGCGCAGGGTGTGGGCGATGGCGGGCAGTCCGGCGGCGGCGTGCTGTGGTGCGGTGACCTCGGGGGCGTCCTGTACGGGATCGCCTGTGGGTGGTTTGCCTGCCATCTCGCTCCCCCTTGAGCGGCTCGGTGGGTACGGGGGTTCGTACCCGTCGGCGCCGATCCTGTCACGGGGGTGGGGCGCGGCTCGGGGAGGGTGACGCCGGTGGTGGGCGCGGTCGGTTCGGCGGTCGGGTTTGTCAGTGGGTCGTGGCAGGATCGGGTGCGTGGCAGCAAAGGCAGCGAATACCGCACCCAAAGCGGACGAAGCGAACGAAACGACCGGAACCGGGGCAGGGGAGGGAGGCCGGCGCCGTCTGCTGTTGATGGACGGGCACTCCATGGCGTACCGGGCGTTCTTCGCGCTGCCCGCGGAGAACTTCACGACCTCGGCCGGGCAGACGACGAACGCGGTGTACGGCTTCGCGTCGATGCTCGCCAACACGCTGCGTGACGAGCAGCCCACGCACTTCGCGGTGGCCTTCGACGTCTCGCGCAAGACGTGGCGCTCGGAGGAGTTCCCGGAGTACAAGGCGACGCGGTCGAAGACCCCGGACGACTTCAAGGGCCAGGTCGCCCTGATCGGTGAGCTGCTGGACGCGATGAACGTGCCGCGGTTCGCCGTCGACGGCTTCGAGGCCGACGACGTGATCGCCACGCTGGCCACCGAGGCGGAGAAGGAGGGCTACGAGGTCGCGATCGTCACCGGCGACCGGGACTCCTTCCAGCTGGTGACCGACGCCGTCACCGTGCTCTACCCCACCAAGGGCGTCTCGGAGCTCACCCGCTTCACGCCCGAGAAGGTGCAGGAGAAGTACGGCCTGACCCCCCGGCAGTACCCCGACTTCGCGGCGCTGCGCGGCGACCCGTCGGACAACCTCCCCGGCATCCCCGGCGTCGGCGAGAAGACGGCCGCCAAGTGGATCAACCAGTTCGGTTCCTTCGCGGAGCTGGTGGAGCGCGTCGAGGAGGTCAAGGGCAAGGCCGGGCAGAACCTGCGCGACCACCTGGAGGCGGTCAAGCTCAACCGCCGCCTGACCGAGATGGTCCGCGACGTGGAGCTCGCCACCCACCCCGACGACCTGGCGCGCCAGGCCTACGACCGGCTCGCGCTGGCGACGTTCCTGGAGCGGCTGGAGATCCGCAACCCCGGCCTGCGCGACCGCCTGCTGGCCGCCGACCCGGGCGCGGAGTCGGTCGAGGAGGCCGCCCCCGAGGCGGGCGCCGAGGTCGAGGGCGTGGTGCTGGCCACCGGCGACGTGGCCCCCTGGCTGGCCGAGCACGGCACCGGGCCGCTGGGCGTGGCCGTCACCGACGCCTGGGCGCAAGGGTCCGGCCGCGCCGTGGAGGTCGCGCTGGCGACCGCCGCGGGCCCGGCGGCGTGGTTCGACCCGGCCGAGCTGGACGAGTCCGACGAGCGGGCGTTCGCCGCCTGGATCTCCGACGGGGCGCGGCCGAAGGTGATGCACGACGCCAAGTCCGTGATGCGGGTCTTCGCCGAGCACGGCTGGCCCGTCGAGGGCGTGACCATGGACACCGCCCTGGCCGCGTACCTGGTCAAGCCGGGCCGGCGCTCCTTCGCCCTGGACACCCTGTCGGTGGAGTACCTGGGCCGCGAGCTGGCCTCGGCCGCCGCCGGCGACGGCCAGCTGGCCTTCGGCGCGGACGAGCAGGCCGAGGCCGAGGCGCTGATGGGCCGCGCCCGTACGGTGCTGGATCTGGGCGAGGCGTTCGCCGGGCGGGTCGCGGAGGTGGGCGCCGCCGGTCTGCTGACCGACGTGGAGCTGCCGACCAGCGCGGTGCTCTCGGGCATGGAGCGGGCCGGCATCGCCGCCGACCGCGCCTGGCTGGAGCGCATGGAGCAGCAGTTCGCCGCCGCGGTGCAGCAGGCGGTGCGCGAGGCCCACGAGGCCGCCGGGCGCGAGTTCAACCTGGGCTCGCCCAAGCAGCTGCAGGAGGTCCTCTTCGGCGAGCTGGGCCTGCCGAAGACGAAGAAGACCAAGACCGGCTACACCACGGACGCCGACGCGCTGGCCTGGCTGGCGGCGCAGACCACCAACGAACTGCCGGTGATCATGCTGCGGCACCGGGAGCAGTCCAAGCTGCGCTCCACGGTCGAGGGCCTGATCAAGGCCATCGCCCCCGACGGCCGCATCCACACCACCTTCAACCAGACGGTGGCGGCCACCGGCCGGCTCTCCTCCACCGACCCGAACCTGCAGAACATCCCGGTGCGCACCGACGAGGGCCGGGCCATCCGGCGCGGCTTCGTCGTCGGCGAGGGCTTCGAGTCGCTGATGACCGCCGACTACAGCCAGATCGAGCTGCGCGTGATGGCGCACCTGTCGGAGGACGAGGGCCTGATCGAGGCGTTCACCTCCGGCGAGGACCTGCACACCACGGTGGCCTCGCAGGTCTTCGGCGTCGCCAAGAGCGAGGTCGACCCGGAGATGCGCCGCAAGATCAAGGCCATGTCCTACGGCCTGGCGTACGGTCTGTCGGCGTTCGGGCTCTCGCAGCAGCTGAACATCGCGGCGGACGAGGCCCGTCGCCTGATGGACACCTTCTTCGAGCGCTTCGGCGGGGTCCGCGACTACCTGCAGCGCGTGGTCGAGGAGGCGCGGGCCACCGGCTACACCGAGACCATGCTCGGTCGCCGCCGCTACCTGCCCGACCTCAACAGCGACAACCGTCAGCGCCGCGAGATGGCCGAGCGGATGGCGCTGAACGCGCCGATCCAGGGCACCGCCGCCGACATCGTCAAGATCGCGATGCTGCGGGTGGCCGAGGCCCTGGAGGCCGAGAAGCTCGCCTCCCGGATGCTGCTGCAGGTGCACGACGAAATCGTGCTGGAGATCGCCCCCGGCGAGCGGGAGAAGGTCGAGGAGCTGGTCCGCCGCGAGATGGCCGGCGCGGTCGCCCTGAGCGCCCCGCTCGACGTGTCGGTGGGCGTCGGCAAGGACTGGGAGTCCGCCGCGCACTGAGGCGGTGCGCAGTCTCTTGCAAGGGGCCAGGGCGTGTCCGGCCCGTCAAGGGGGCGGGGCACTGCCGATGTGCGGCTGCCGCCGCGTGGGCGCACCGAGCCGCGACGCGCCCACGGACGGAGTGCCGTGGTGATGCCCGCTGCGGCCTCCGTCCTCCCGGTCCTACCGGGGGGACGGAGGCCGCAGCCGTTCGCAGCGTGGTTCTCATCCGCGGTGTGCGTTGCTACCCTGCCCCACTACCTGACGCCTCGTCAGGTGCCTGCTGGGAGGCCGACACATGCGCGCACTGGCCGCGGCGGCCGCGGGAGCGGCCGCCGCCCTCGCCCTCGTCCTCGCCGTCACCGCCGTCGGCCCGCCCGACAGCGGCACCTCGCCCGAGCCCCTGCTCACCTCCGCACCCGCCCACCCCTGAGCGGGGAGGCCGGCCGTGCGCCGCACCGCGAGCCTGGTCCTGCTCGGCCTCGCCGCCTTCTTCGCCGCCCTCGCGCCCCTGCTGCGGTACTACGCCTACCCCCGGCTCGCCGAGGTCCCCACCGGCCGCTACCAGAGCATCGTCATGGAGGCCAAGGACGCCACCCTCGTCGACTACGGCACCCTGCGCCCCCGGCAGGTCTCCCGCGTCACCATCACCCAGACCCTCAAGGGCAACGCCGAGGAGGCCCGGCGGATCAAGGACGCCACCGGCCGCGACGTCGTCGTCTGGGACACCCTCTCCCACGCCGCCGGCCCCGACGGCGCCGTGGTCTCCAGCATCCCCGAGCGCTACGTCTTCGACGCCCACACCCAGCAGCCGGTCCACGCCGGCGGCGAGCATGTCGACGGCACCCCGGTACGGCGCGACGGCATCGAGTTCAAGTGGCCCTTCGGCGTCGAGAAACGCGACTACCGCTACTTCGACCTCATGACCCGCACCTCCGCACCCATCCACTACCGCGGCACCCGCACCTTCCACGGCCTGGAGGTCTACTTCTTCGAGCAGACCGTCCCCTGGACCCAGGTGCCGCTGCCGCGGAAGCTGCCGCTCGATATCAGCCCCGACACCGTCCGGCAACTGGGACTGGAGCGCTGGTACACCACCCGGCGCATGTTCTGGGTCGACCCCGTCACCGGCGCGCCCGTCAACGGCGAGGAGGACCACCGCGAGGAGCTGCGCTGGACCGGACAGCCGGGCAAGGAGCCCATCACCGCCTTCGCCGGGCACGTGACGATGCGGCCCGACTACCTCGACCACACCGTCACCCTGGTCGCCTCCCAGCGGCAGCTGGTGCTGCTGCTGACCACCTACCTCCCGTGGACCTTCGCCGCCCTGGCCGCAGCCCTGCTGACCGCCTCGCTCGTGCTGGAGGCGCGTGACCGGCGTGCACACGCGACACACAGGGCACACGATGGAAGGAAACCCGAACGGGCGACCCCCGGCGAGGGGGCGCCGAGCAGAGGAGGCCCGCCGTGAAGGAGACCCCCGAGGAGACGTCCACGACGTCCCGGCCGAGCCGGCTGTACACCGGCGGAGAACGCCCCTTCGACCCGGAGGACCTGGTCATGGCCTCCGGGCACGACGTGACGCCCGAACGCGTCGAGGCGGCCAAGCGCCTGATCGAGGAGAAGGGAGCGGCCGCCGTCGAGCGGTACCTGCCGTAGGGCGCGCAGCGCCCGGTAGGGGCGCGGGACGGTGTCGATCTGCGGCTGCCGCCGCGTGGGCGCGACCGGCCACCGACGGCCAGGTGTGTCCGACGGATCGTGCAGTGCCCCGTAGGGGCGCGGGGCAGTACCCATCTGCGGCTGCCGCCGCGTGGGCGCGACAAGCCACGACGTGCCTGCAGATTGCCCGGATCCCGGGGTGGTGTGTCGGCTGCGGGCCGTCGCCGGCTGATCGCGCCCACGCGGCGCAGCCGCATATCGACACCGCCCCGCGCCCCTACGGGGCGCCGTGGTGGCGCGGGACGAAGTCCGCCGGACACGCCCCAGGGGGCGCAGCGCCCTTTGCGGGGCGCCGCGCTACGCGCGACGCGCGTTGGTGCGGCGGGTCGCCGGGGCTCCGGCCGGGTCCTCCGGCCACGGATGCCGGGGGTAGCGGCCGCGCAGCTCGGCCCGCACCGACCGGTAGCCCTCCCGCCAGAACGACGCCAGATCCGCCGTGACGGCCGCCGGCCGGCCCGCCGGCGAGAGCAGGTGCACGAGCACCGGCACCCGCCCGTCCGCCACCCGCGGCGTCTCCTGCAGCCCGAACATCTCCTGCAGCTTCACGGCCAGCACGGGCTGCTCACCGCTGTAGTCGACCCTGATCCGCGAGCCGCTGGGCACCTCCAGGCGCTCCGGCGCCAGCTTGGCCAGGCGCACGGCCTGCCCGTCCGCCCACGGCAGCAGCCGCTCCAGCGCCGCACCGGCGTCCACCCGCTCCAGGTCCGCGCGCCTGCGCGCCCGGTCCAGCTCCGGGCCGAGCCATTCCTCGGCGCGCGCGAGCAGCGCCGCGTCCGACACGTCGGGCCACGGCTCGCCCAGCACCCGGTGCAGGAACGCCAGCCGCTGCCACAGTCCCGTCCCCTCCGCGCTCCAGCGCAGCAGCCCCGGGCCCTCCCGGCGCAGCCCCTCCAGCAGCGCCGCCCGTACCAGGGCCGCGTCCGGCGCGGTCAGCGCGGCCGAGGCCAGCTCCACGGCGCCCAGGCGCGCGACGCGGCGCGCCACCACGTCGCCCCGCTCGGGCGACCAGTGCACCTCCTCGCCCTCGCGGAACAGCGCCCCCGCGGCGGCACGGGCCGTCTCCTCGTCGATCACGGCGCCGAGCCGCACCCGGGCGGAGGCGGCTGCGACGGGCCGGTCCGCGACGGCCACCGCGAGCCACGGCGCACTGCGCAGCCGGGAGCCCTCGCCGAGCTCGGCCCGGGTGCCGGAGGCCATCAGGTACGACCCGCCGCCGCGCGCGTGCGCCACCCGCTCGGGGTAGGCGAGCGCGGCCACGAGCCCGGCGACGACGTCGTCGGTGGGGGAGTGCCCCTGCTCCGGGGCGCCGGTCGCCGGCTCGCCGGGGGCGGTGACCGCGGCCAGGGCCTTCTCCAGGCGGCCGGCCTCGGCGCGCCAGCGCGTGGCGTAGGCGTCGGTGGCGCGGCGCGCCGTGCGCCAGGCCGCGGCGAGGTCGTCGCCGTACGCGCGGGGCGGTTCCTCGCTCAGCAGCGCCACCACCTCCGCCGCGCGGCGTGCGCCCACCTCCCGGGCGCCGTCCAGGAGGGCGCGCGCGAGGCGGGGGTGCACGCCCAGGCGCGCCATGCGCCGGCCGCGTTCGGTGGGGCGCCCCGCCTCGTCCACGGCGCCCGTGGCCTGCAGTACGGCGCGCGCGGCGGCCAGTGCGCCGGCCGGTGGGGGGTCGAGCAGGGCCAGGCCGCTCGCGTCGGGGTCGCCCCAGCACGCCGTCTGCAGCGCGAACGCCGTCAGGTCGGCCACCGTGATCTCCGCCGGCGGGAAAGCCGGCAGCCGGCCCTCGTCGGCCTCCGCCCAGCAGCGGTAGACCGTGCCCGGCGCCTCGCGCCCCGCCCGTCCCGCGCGCTGCCGGCCGGCCGCCCGGGACGCCCGTACGGTCGTCAGGGCGCTCAGGCCCCGCGCGTGGTCCGTGCGCGGCTCGCGGGCCAGCCCCGCGTCCACCACGACCCGCACGCCCGGCACCGTCAGGCTCGACTCGGCGACCGCGGTCGCCAGCACCACCCGGCGCGGGCCGCTGCCGCCGGCCAGGACGGCGTCCTGGACCGCCGCCGGGGCCCGCCCGTGGACCTGGAGGACCTCCGCGCCCAGCTCTCGCGGGCCGCCGAGCAGACCGGCCACGCGGCCGATCTCACCGACGCCCGGCAGGAAGCACAGGACGTCGCCGGTGCGCTCGCGCAGGGCGCGGCGCACCACGTCGGCGACGTGCTCCAGCAGCACCGGGTCCACCCGCAGGCCGTGCGGCGGGCGCACCGGCCGCTCCGGCGGTGCCCAGACGACGTCCACCGGATGGGTGATGGAATGCGCCTCGACGACGGGCGCGCCGCCCAGCAGCCGGGCCCAGCCCTCGGCGTCGGTGGTGGCCGATGCCGCGACCAGGCGCAGTTCCGGGCGCAGGGCGGCCCGGACGTCCAGCAGGAAGGCGGCGGCGGTGTCCGCGTCCAGGTGCCGCTCGTGGCATTCGTCGAGGACGACGACGTCGGCGCCGGCGAGCTCGGGGTCGCGCTGCAGGCGCTGCAGGAGCACACCGGTGGTGACGACCTCGACGACGGTGGCGGGCCCGGCCCGCCGCTCGCCGCGGACGGTGAAGCCGATCCGCCCGCCCACCGGCTCGCCCAGCAGCCAGGCCATGCGCCGGGCGGCGGCCCGGGCGGCGATGCGGCGGGGCTCGGCGACGACGACGCGCCGCGGCGCCGCGCCGCCCGGCACCAGGCCGGCGAGCACCAGCGGTACGAGGGTGGTCTTGCCGGTGCCGGGCGGCGCGCACAGCACGGCCGTGCCGTGCTCGTCCAGGGCGCGCGTCAGGGCCGGCAGGGCACTGCGGACGGGCAGGTCCAGGAGGGCGTCGCGCATCGGGTCAGTCGCGGGCGCAGACGAAGACGGCGGTGCCGGGGATCAGGTGTCCGCGCAGCGGGGACCAGCCGCCCCACTCCTGCTGGTTCCAGGCGGGCCACTCCGGCTCGACCAGGTCCAGCAGACGGAAGCCGGAGGTGACGACGTCGCGGACCCGGTCGCCGAGGGTGCGGTGGTGCTCGACGTAGACGGCCCGGCCCTCCTCGTCCTGTTCGACGTAGGGCGTGCGGTCGAAGTAGGAGGCGGACACGGACAGCCCCTCGGGCCCGGGCTCGTCGGGGAAGGCCCAGCGGATGGGGTGGGTGACGCTGAAGACCCAGCGTCCGCCGGGCCGCAGCACGCGGTGCACCTCGCGCATGACCCGCGCCGGGTCGGCGACGAAGGGCACGGCCCCGTAGGCGGAGCAGGCCAGGTCGAAGGAGGCGTCGGCGAACGGCAGGGCGCCGGCGTCGGCCTCGACGAGCGGGAAGTCCGCACCGATGCCCAGGGCGTGCTGGAGCTGGCGGTGGGAGAGGTCCAGGGCGACGGGCCGGGCGCCCTCGGCGGCCAGCCAGCGCGAGCACTGGGCGGCGCCGGCGCCGATCTCCAGCACGTCGCGGCCCGCGAGGGAGCCGGCGGGGCCGAGCAGGCGGGCGTCGGCCTCGTCCAGGCCCTCGGGGCCCCACACGAAGCGGTCGTCGCCCAGGAAGCCGCCGTGCTCGCTCTGGTACTCGTCGGCGTTGCGGTCCCACCAGCCGCGGCTGGCCCGGCTGCTCTCGGTCTCGCCCGTCTCCCGGCGCGTCGCCTCGGGCTCGTACTCTTGGATCATGTCGGTGGTCGCGTCCCCGGCCTCGGCTGTGTCGCTGTGCATGCTCTGCGGTGGTCCTGCCCTGGATGGTCGTACTCGGCTCGATCTTTGCAGGCTCGTGCCCGAACGTGACGCTACGGGGTGGTAGGGAGTCGGCGCGCGGTGCGTTCCCGTGTCCCGGGGGGCCCTCGTGGCCTCGCACAACCCGAGTTGTGCCGGATTTACGATGTTTCATCCCGGGTGGGCGCCTTCGCGCATTGACCGTGTCCGGCTGCCCCCGTATGCTACAAGTTGCGCTGCGGGCCTGCGCGCCTCAGACGGAGCAGGTCGCGCTCGCACTTGTTGTATGTCCCCTCGGTTTTCCGAGGCGCTCCCGGTGGTCTTCGGGCTCTTTGCGGAGAGTGCGCCTCCCAAAGCTGTCCGGCTTCGGCAGTGCGATACGGGCTCTCGGCGTAGCAGTACCTACGACTTCAATGTCCGTACCGGAGCCCTTTCCCACATGACGAGCAGCACCGAGACCACCGCCACCACTCCGCAGGTTGCGGTCAACGACATCGGTAACGAGGAAGCCTTCCTCGCCGCGATCGACGAGACGATCAAGTACTTCAACGACGGCGACATCGTCGACGGCGTCATCGTGAAGGTCGACCGGGACGAGGTCCTGCTCGACATCGGTTACAAGACCGAGGGTGTCATTCCCTCGCGCGAGCTCTCGATCAAGCACGACGTCGACCCGAACGAGGTCGTCAAGGTCGGCGACGAGATCGAGGCCCTGGTTCTCCAGAAGGAGGACAAGGAAGGCCGCCTGATCCTCTCGAAGAAGCGCGCCCAGTACGAGCGTGCCTGGGGCACCATCGAGAAGATCAAGGAAGAGGACGGCATCGTCACCGGTACCGTCATCGAGGTCGTCAAGGGTGGTCTCATCCTCGACATCGGCCTCCGTGGCTTCCTGCCGGCCTCCCTGGTCGAGATGCGTCGCGTCCGCGACCTCCAGCCCTACGTGGGCAAGGAGCTCGAGGCCAAGATCATCGAGCTGGACAAGAACCGCAACAACGTGGTCCTGTCCCGCCGCGCCTGGCTGGAGCAGACCCAGAGCGAGGTCCGCCAGACCTTCCTCACCACCCTGCAGAAGGGTCAGGTGCGCTCCGGCGTCGTCTCCTCCATCGTCAACTTCGGTGCCTTCGTGGACCTGGGTGGCGTCGACGGTCTCGTCCACGTCTCCGAGCTGTCCTGGAAGCACATCGACCACCCGTCCGAGGTTGTCGAGGTCGGCCAGGAGGTCACGGTCGAGGTCCTGGACGTCGACATGGACCGCGAGCGCGTCTCCCTGTCGCTCAAGGCGACCCAGGAGGACCCGTGGCAGCAGTTCGCCCGGACCCACCAGATCGGTCAGGTCGTCCCGGGTAAGGTCACCAAGCTCGTTCCGTTCGGTGCGTTCGTCCGCGTCGACGAGGGCATCGAGGGCCTGGTCCACATCTCCGAGCTGGCCGAGCGCCACGTGGAGATCCCGGAGCAGGTCGTCCAGGTCAACGACGAGATCTTCGTCAAGGTCATCGACATCGACCTCGAGCGCCGTCGCATCAGCCTCTCGCTGAAGCAGGCCAACGAGTCCTTCGGTGCCGACCCGTCCGTGGTCGAGTTCGACCCGACCCTGTACGGCATGGCCGCGTCCTACGACGACCAGGGCAACTACATCTACCCCGAGGGCTTCGACCCCGAGGCCAACGACTGGCTGCCGGGCTACGAGAAGCAGCGCGAGGAGTGGGAGCGCCAGTACGCCGAGGCGCAGGCCCGCTTCGAGCAGCACCAGCAGCAGGTCATCAAGTCCCGCGAGGCGGACGCCGAGGCTGCCGCCGCCGGCGACCAGGCCGCTGCCCAGGCCGCTCCGGCCGGTGGCTCGTACTCCTCCGAGTCGGCCGACACCTCCGGTGCCCTGGCGTCGGACGAGGCGCTGGCCGCCCTCCGCGAGAAGCTCGCCGGCGGCCAGAGCTGAGGCTCGACACCGCAGGCAGCTGACCGCAGCTGACTGATGTAAGGCCCGCTCTCCTTGGAGAGCGGGCCTTACTCATATCCGTAACCCTCCTGTGCGGCCGCCCGGGAATGCCCCGGGTCGTCAAATGCGTTCCCCCGTACGGAACATGAGGAGGAACGGTCACTGTGTTGGATCCGCAGGGTTTGTACGAATGGGAGCCCAAGGGGCTCGCCGTGGCCGACCTGGCCCTTGCCCAGGACTCGGCCGGTCTGGTCATGCTCTACCACTTCGACGGGTACATCGACGCGGGGGAGACCGGTGACCTGATCGTCAGGCACCTCCTCGACGGCCTGCCGCACCAGGTCGTCGCCCGCTTCGACCACGACCGGCTCATCGACTACCGCGCCCGGCGCCCGCTGCTGACCTTCCGGCGCGACCGCTGGACGGAGTACGAGACGCCCCGGCTCGAACTGCACCTGGTGCAGGACGCCACCGGCGCCCCGTTCCTGCTGCTCGCCGGGCCCGAGCCGGACGTGGAGTGGGAGCGCTTCGCCGTCGCCGTCCGCGAGATCGTCGAGCGGCTGCGGGTGCGCCTGGCCGTCAACTTCCACGGCATCCCCATGGGCGTCCCCCACACCCGCCCCGTCGGCATCACGCCGCACGGCAACCGCACCGACCTGACGCCCGGCCACCGCAGCTACTTCGACGAGGCCCAGGTGCCCGGCAGCGCGGAGGCGCTCGTGGAGTACCGGCTGGCCCAGGCCGGCCACGACGTCCTCGGGGTCGCCGCCCACGTGCCGCACTACGTCGCCCGCTCCGCCTACCCCGACGCGGCGCTGACCGTGCTGGAGGCCGTCACGGCCGCCACCGGGCTCGTCCTGCCCGGCATCGCGCACGCCCTGCGCAGCGCGGCCCACCGCACGCAGGAGGAGATCGAGCACCAGCTCGCCCGGGGCGACGAGGAGCTGGTCTCCCTGGTGCGCGGCCTTGAGCACCAGTACGACGCCGTGGCCGGCGCCGAGACCCGCGGCAACCTCGTCGCCGAACCCGCCGAGCTGCCCTCCGCCGAGGAGATCGGCGCCGAGTTCGAGCGCTTCCTGGCCGACAGGGAGGGCGACAGCGGCCACTGACCGCCCGCCCGATAGCGTGGGCCCATGCTGAAAGTGGGCCTGACGGGCGGAATCGGTGCCGGCAAGAGCGAGGTCTCGCGGCTCCTCGCCGCGTACGGAGCGGTGATCGTCGACTCCGACAGGATCGCCCGGGAGGTGGTGGAGCCGGGGACGCCCGGACTGGCGGCCGTCGCCGCCGAGTTCGGCCCCGGCGTCCTGACCCCCGAGGGCGCCCTCGACCGGCCCCGGCTCGGCGCCGTCGTCTTCAACGACCCCGACCGGCTCGCCGCCCTGAACGCGATCGTGCACCCCCTCGTCAGGGCCCGCTCCGCCGAACTCGAAGCCGCCGCCGGGCCGGACGCCGTCGTCGTCCACGACGTGCCGCTGCTCGCCGAGAACGGGCTGGCCCCGCTGTACGACCTGGTGGTGGTCGTCGACGCGAGCACCGACACCCGGCTGGAGCGCCTGGTGCGGCTGCGCGGCATGACCCCCGACGAGGCCCGCGCCCGCATGGCCGCCCAGGCCACCCGCGCACAGCGGCTGGCCGTGGCCGACGTCGTCCTCACCAACGACGGTCCTCTCGACGCGCTCGAACCCCAGGTGCGGGCCCTGTGGGAGCAGTTGCGGGAGCAGGCCGCACACGGCACCGAGGATTGATCGGTTCGTCCTATCGGGTGGTGCTCGCCGTGACCCGCCGGGCACCGACCCACCCCGCCGAGGCCTTGTCGTACAAGCATCCCGGCGGCCTCGGACGAGCGCCACGGGCGGCCCAGCGCCCGTCGTGGCGCCCGTGCGCGTCCCTTCCCCCTCGGTAACGTGACGCCCCTCGCACGGCAACAGCGGCCCACCGGCCGGTTCTTCGAGGGGAGTGCCCATGGCCACGCCGGAACTGCTGGGGGCCGGTCCCTTCGCGCCCCCGCCCGCGCGCACCCTCAAGGCGCGCCTCGGCGGCGTGTGCGTCGTCCTGCTGGGGATCTACCTCATGGACGGCGCCCTCACCAACGCCTGGTGGGCCGCCGGATACGCCGAGCACCAGGGCATGCTGACGGTCCGCCACTGCCACGTCGAGCACACCGGGCACTCCGGTGACGAGCAGAACGTCTGCGAGGGCGTCTTCCACCCCTCCGACGGCGGACCCGCCCGCGTCGACGCCGCGCTGAACGGCTCGTACGTGCCCGGCGAACGCGTCAAGGTCTACCGCGACGACGCCCGCTACGCGCCCGTGAGCCTGCGGTCCTGCTGGGGCTGGCTGTTCTTCTTCTTCCTCCTGCTGCTGATCGCCACGTACGGCGTCGTGGTGACCGCGGTCGGATTCAGCCCCAAGGACTCCGGCCGGCGCACCGCCGCCCGCGAGCGGCTGCGGGGGACCGTCCTGGCCGCCCCCGTCATCTGGCTGCTGCGCCTGGGCGGCGCCGGTGCGGTGGTGTGCTTCCTGCTGGCCTGCGTGGTGCCATGAGTGAGGGGGAGTCCGTGCGACTGAAGGTGGACGCGCAGCAGCTGGCGGAGTTCGCGGGGCAGGTGCAGCGGGGTGCGGAGGACACCGGCGCGATGCTGCAGTACCTCTCGCGGTTCGGCCACCTGACCGGCCCCCAGGGCGGACTGCTGTCGATTGCCGCCGGAGGGCACGAGACCGTGCGCGGCACCGTCCACGGCGCGCTGCAGCGGCTGGAGGTCGTCCTGCGCGAATCCGCGCGGGAACTGCACGCCGCGGCCGCGTACTACCGCCGGACCGACGCGGGCGTCGCCGCCGACATGGACGCCTCCTACGCCACGGCACGGCGCTGACGGCCCGATGAGCTTCCACGACGTCGCATCCCCCACGGCCCCGCTGACGCCGCCGCACAAGCCCGCCGGGTTCGTCGACCCGCTCCACGCCGTCAACGCCGTGGGTGATGTGCTCAGCCCCACGGGCTGGCTCGTCAAACTCGCCGAACTCGTGCTCGGCGAGGACCCCGTCGAATGGCTGGAGGCGCACCTGGCCGGGGACTGGGAGAGTTTCGCCCGCTGCGCCGAGACCTGGCACAACCTCGCCCGGGCCACCGACGCCCTCGCCCGCAACATCGGCTCCGGCACCGCGGGCAGCGAGAGCGTGTGGGAGGGCAACGCGGCCGATGCCGCGCGCACCTACTTCACCGTCCTGCGCACCCACCTCGAAGGGATCCGCGACGAACTGCACGCCGTGGGCGAGGAGTACCTCGTCATCTCCCGCTCGGTCTGCGCCACCGGCCAGGCCGTCGGCGAGGGCCTGTCCCTGCTGATGGACGCGCTGATCACCGGCGCCCTCGCGGCAGCCGTCGGCACGGTCTCGGGATGGACCGGCTGGGGCGCCGCGATGGGCTACGCGCTCGGGGCCGCCGAGGCCCGGGTCGCGCTGAAGGAGTGGGAGCGCATCACCGCACTGGTCAACGCCGCACAAGTGGTCATGAACACCAGCTGCGCGGTGATCGGCAGATCGGGCGGTGAGATCGCGGCACGGCTGGGCACCTTCCCGCTGCCGCGCACGGGATACGACCACCCGGCGGTCTGACGGCGCACGGGAGAACACGGCGCACGGGAGAACAGGGGCAACCATGGCCGAAGGCGACGTCACCCCGGAGGAGTTCGTCACCCCCGGACGCGACAAGGCACGCGCCCGCGTGGTCCACGACGCGCTCAGGCAGCTCGCGACGGGCGGTGCCGGCGACGTCCTGCAGGAGATGGCCCGCGAGGTGCTCGCCGGCCGTACGGGGCTGCGCGAGGCCCTGCAGGTCGGCGCGTACGCCGATGCCCTGATGGAGCGGTTCGTCCAGGCAAGGGCCGCCTGGGAACGCCTGCCGGAGCAGGAGCGCGAAGCCCACGCCGAGCAGGCCCGCCGCTACCTCGCCGGGGGCGGCACCCCTTACGGGCCGCCGGAACGGGGCGGCGGTTCGTAGGGCGGAACGTCCGGACCCGGCTGGTAGTGCGGGCCCTGCCGGATGTGCCGCACGATCACACAGATGTCCACCACGCTGACCGCGGCCACCACCGCGCAGGCCACCGCCCAGCCCACTCGCCCGGCCAGCGCGAAGGCGGCGGTACCGGCCGCCGTGCACACCAGCCCGAAGGCGGCCAGCCCCAGGCGCAGCCGCAGCGGGCTGCGCGCCGTGACGGGTTCGTTGCCGCTGCGCATGCGCGTCACCTCCCGTACTCCAGGTTCCCGGCTCGGGGATCCCGGTTCCAGGATCCCGCCGCAGGGCCGGGGGTGTCGGCTCAGGTGGCCGGGTCCGCCAGGAACGAGGGGTCGTCCGCCTCGTCGGCGAGGGCGTCGGCGATCGTGTGGGCGGCGTTGCTGATGATGCCGTCCACGCCCAGGCGTGCGAGGGCGACGGCGTCGTCGCCGTCGTCCACGGTCCAGGCGCAGACCTCCAGCGGGCGCCCGTGCGGGCCCTTCAGGGCGTGCACGGCTCGTACCCACTCCGCGGTGACCTTGGCGTGGTCGGGGTTGATCTGGTCGGCGAAGGCGGCGTAGGAGCGCAGCTCGGGGGCCTGGGGAGCACCGAGGAAGCCCTTCTTGATGTCGGGTCGCAGCGCGTGCAGCGTCTTCAGGGACGCCGCATTGAAGCTCTGGACGACGAGCCGGTCGGCGACGTGGTCGCCGTCCAGCCAGCCCGCGCGGTCCAGCTCGCTCGTCAGTTGCCGTTCGATGCCCGGGTAGAGCTCGGGGGCCTTGACCTCCAGCAGCAGCTTCTGCCGGTTGTGGTCGACCCGCCGCAGGTAGGCGGCGAGGGTGGGCACCCGTTCGCCGGCGAAGCGGCGGTCGTACCAGCTGCCGGCGTCCAGCGTGCCGATCTCGGCGAGCGTGAAATCGGCGACCTTCCACGGAGCGCGCCCCGGGTAGCGCTGTTCGACGTCGGTGGTCCGGGCCAGGGTGGTGTCGTGCAGGACGATCAGGGCGCCGTCCTTGGTGCGCTGGACGTCGTTCTCCACCCACTCGGTGCCCAGTTCGGCGGCTCTGTCGATGGAGGCCAGGGTGTTCTCGGGCGCCTCGGACGGTACGCCGCGGTGGCCGATGGCGACGGGGAGCGGGGCGCGCCCGGCGGCGCCCGGGGCCGGGGCCGCGGAGGTCGCGGCGGGGGCGAGCGCGGCGAGGGACAGGCCGACGAGCGTGCCGGTCACGGCGGCGAGGGGACGGATGCGCATGGGGGCTCCTTGCGGCGTCCGGGCCGGGCGCGGCGGTGACGCACCCGGGGTCGTGTACGGAACGTCGTACGGGGTGCACGGAAAGTCGTACACGCAACACCTACGTGATCGCGACCGTCCCGGCACCCCGGAACGGTGACCCTTTGCCGTCTCTTCGCCCTGTGTTCGCCGGGGAACGGCCGTGGCGGGGCGGGCCGCGCGAGGGAGACGAGCACGTTGTCAGTGGTGGGCCGTACGGTGGTCTCATGCGGCCCGTATCCCAGATCGAACGCAAGGTGGCGCCTTTCGAGGTCGTCAGCCCCTACCGCCCCAGCGGTGACCAGCCGGCGGCCATCGCGGAGCTGGAGCGGCGCATCCGCGCCGGCGAGAAGGACGTCGTCCTGCTCGGCGCGACCGGCACCGGCAAGTCGGCGACCACGGCGTGGATGATCGAGAAGCTGCAGCGGCCGACGCTCGTGATGGCACCGAACAAGACGCTCGCGGCCCAGCTCGCCAACGAGTTCCGCGAGCTGCTGCCCAACAACGCCGTCGAGTACTTCGTCTCGTACTACGACTACTACCAGCCCGAGGCGTACGTCCCGCAGTCGGACACCTACATCGAGAAGGACTCCTCGATCAACGAGGAGGTCGAGCGGCTGCGGCACTCCGCGACGAATTCCCTGCTCACCCGGCGCGACGTCGTGGTGGTGGCGTCGGTGTCCTGCATCTACGGCCTGGGCACGCCCCAGGAGTACGTCGACCGCATGGTGCCGCTCAAGGTCGGCCAGGAGATCGACCGCGACCAGCTGCTGCGGCGGTTCGTGGAGATCCAGTACACGCGCAACGACCTCGCCTTCACCCGCGGCACCTTCCGGGTGCGCGGCGACACCATCGAGATCTTCCCGGTCTACGAGGAGCTCGCCGTCCGCATCGAGATGTTCGGCGACGAGATCGAGGCCCTGTCGACCCTGCACCCGCTCACCGGCGAGGTCATCTCCGACGACCAGGAGCTGTACGTCTTCCCCGCCAGCCACTACATCGCGGGCCCCGAGCGCATGGAGAAGGCGATCTCCGGCATCGAGGCGGAGCTGGAGGCACGCCTGGCCCAGCTGGAGAAGCAGGGCAAGCTGCTGGAGGCCCAGCGGCTGCGCATGCGCACCACCTACGACATCGAGATGATGCGCCAGGTCGGCTCCTGCTCCGGCATCGAGAACTACTCGCTGCACATGGACGACCGGGAGCCGGGCTCCCCGCCGAACACCCTCCTCGACTACTTCCCCGAGGACTTCCTCCTCGTCATCGACGAGTCGCACGTCACCGTGCCGCAGATCGGTGCCATGTACGAGGGCGACGCCTCCCGCAAGCGCACCCTCGTCGAGCACGGCTTCCGGCTGCCGTCGGCGATGGACAACCGCCCACTGAAGTGGGAGGAGTTCACCGAGCGCATCGGGCAGACAGTCTACCTGTCGGCCACCCCCGGGCCGTACGAGCTCTCGCGCGGCGACGGGTTCGTGGAGCAGATCATCCGCCCCACCGGTCTGGTCGACCCGGAGGTCGTGGTCAAGCCCACCGAGGGCCAGATCGACGACCTGGTTCACGAGATCCGCAAGCGCACCGAGCGCGACGAGCGCGTCCTGGTGACCACCTTGACCAAGAAGATGGCCGAGGACCTCACCGACTACTTCCTGGAGCTGGGCATCGCCGTGCGCTACCTGCACAGCGACGTCGACACGCTGCGCCGGGTCGAGCTGCTGCGCGAGCTGCGCGCCGGCGAGTTCGACGTGCTCGTCGGCATCAACCTGCTGCGCGAGGGCCTCGACCTGCCCGAGGTGTCGCTGGTGGCCATCCTGGACGCCGACAAGGAGGGCTTCCTGCGCTCGGGCACCTCCCTGATCCAGACCATCGGCCGCGCGGCGCGCAACGTCTCGGGCCAGGTGCACATGTACGCGGACAAGGTCACGCCGGCGATGGAGAAGGCCATCGACGAGACCAACCGCCGCCGCGAGAAGCAGGTCGCGTACAACAAGGCCAACGGCATCGACCCGCAGCCGCTGCGCAAGAAGATCGGCGACATCGTGGCGACCCTCGCGCGCGAGGAGCTCGACACCGAGGAGCTGCTGAACACCGGCTACCGCCAGGCGCCCGCGGGCAAGGGCAAGGGCAAGGCCCCGACCCCCGCCAAGGGCAGGGCCAAGGCCGCCGCGAAGGCCGGCGCCAAGGACAAGGCGGAGGTGCTCACCGACCGGCCCGCCGCCGAACTCGCGCAGACCATCGAGGAGCTGACCGACCGCATGCGGGCCGCGGCGGCGGAGCTGCAGTTCGAGGTCGCGGCACGACTGCGCGACGAGGTGGGCGAGTTGAAGAAGGAGCTGCGGCAGATGCGGGAGGCCGGGATCGCCTGAGCGGCCGGCCCGCGTCACGGGCGCGTGTTGCAAGACCGCCACAAACCCACTGGGGGGTGTCGGAGCACTCCCCGGTTGTGCGTAGGGTCGTTCACGAGGACCGCGCGGACGTGCGGTCACGGGGGAAAGAACGAACGAGAGAGGGACTGCGCGTGACGGTCAACTTGTCCAAGGGCCAGGGCATCAGCCTGCAGAAGGCCGACGGGGGCACCCTGACCGCGGTGCGGATGGGGCTGGGCTGGCAGGCGGCCCCCCGCCGTGGCCTGTTCGGTAGGCGGACGAACGAGATCGACCTCGACGCCTCGGCGGTGCTCTTCGCCGACAAGCAGCCGGTCGACGTGGCCTTCTTCCAGCAGCTGGTCAGCAAGGACGGCTCGGTGCGCCACACCGGCGACAACCTCGTCGGCGGCGCGGGCCAGGGCGGCGACGACGAGTCCATCCTCGTCGACCTGCAGCGCGTCCCCGTGCACGTCAACCAGATCGTCTTCACGGTGAACTCCTTCACCGGCCAGACCTTCTCCGAGGTCCAGAACGCCTTCTGCCGGCTGGTCGACGAGACCACCGGCCAGGAGCTGGCCCGCTACACCCTCGACGGCGGCGGCCCGTACACGGCGCAGATCATGGCCAAGGTCCACCGGGTCGGCAACGGCTGGCAGATGACCGCCATCGGCACCCCGGCCAACGGCCGCACCTTCCAGGACCTGCTCGCGGAGATCCAGGCCGTCCTGTGACACCCCGGCCGGCCCCGCGGCGCGGGGCCGGCACGGCGAGAAGCACCCGGGCCCGGCGGAGCGCCATCCGCCGGGCCCGTCGCACAATGGGCGCGATCATGCACGGGCGCAGACCCGGGCATGGGCACGAAAGCAAGCACGACGAGGCGCGCCGGGCGCGCAAGGGGGACGAGCGGCGATGACGGCCGAGCTGGTGCGGGGCCAGAACCACCCGCTGACCGGGAGCCGACTGCAGGTCCGCATCTCGGCGGGTCACCCGGTGATGGCCGCGGCGGCCCTCACCGGCGAGGACGGCACGGTGCCCGGCCCCGAGTGGGTCGCCCACCCGGGATCGCCCCGCCTGCCCGGCGCCGAGGTGCCCGGCCGTGCCGCGGCCGAGCACGTGCTGACGGTCGACCTGGACGCCGTCCCGGCGGCCGCGCACCGGCTGGGCGTGCTGCTGGCCCTCGTCCCGCGGACGGCCGGGCCCACGCGCTTCGGCGCACTGGCCGCGCCGTACGTCGCCGTCGCCACCGAGGGCGGCGAGGAGATCGCCGGCTACACCGTCACCGGCCTGGACGCCGAGACGGCGGTCGTCGCCGTGGAGCTCTACCGCAGACAGGGCGCCTGGAAGGTGCGCGCGGTGGGCCAGGGCTACGCGGAGGGCCTGGCGGCCCTCCTGCGCGACCACGGCCTGCCCGGGGCCGCCGAGGCCGCGGCGGCCGCGGAGCGGGCGCTGGCGGGACCCTCCGAGGCCGCGGAGGCCGCGGCGGCGGTGCCGTCCGCGGCGGGTGAGCGGGAGGCGACGACGGCCGCCGTGCCGTCCGGGCCCGCGGCCGACGCGGCGGGGGCGGCCGACGGCCCCGCCGTCCGGGAGGCGGCCGGCCCCGCGCCGGCCGGTGACGGGGCGGCTGCAACCGTCCCGACCAGCCGCGAGGCAGCGGCCGAGGGCGCCTCGGGCGCTTCCTCGGGACCCATCAGTTACCGGCACCCGGGTCGCCGCGGCACGTCCGCCGCGGCCGCCGCCACGGCGGGAACGTCGTCCGCCGCGCCGTCCGCCGCACTGCCGCCCGGGACGGTGCCCGAGGGCGGCCACGCCGAGCGCAGCGGTCCCGTCGCCGGGGACGCCACCGGGTGGTCGATGGACGAGCGGCTCTACAACCAGGTCCGGGGCATGTTCGAGGACCTGGCCCGGGCCGTCGCGGCCTACCGCAGCGCGGTCGACTTCGCCGAGTCGCGCCTGGACCGGGAGCTGGACCAGGTGCTGACGGATCCGGCCACCCGGGTCGGGCCGGCGGCCGACGCGGCGCGGCAGGAGGCCCGCGACCGGCACCGGCAGCTGGTCGAGCAGGCGAGGGCCGTCCTCGACCGGGACCTCGCCCAGCTCGCCGAGGAGGCCGAGGTCGTCGAGCACGCCCTGCCGCCGTCGTGCGCCCGCTGGGACCACCCCGTCTGGCAGGGCTACCAGGTGCCGCTGGAGCGGCCGCTGGCGCTGCGGCTGGGTGACGTCCACCTGCCCGAACGCACGGACCTGCGCATCCCGCTGCTGGTGCGGCTGCCGCTGGAACGGGGCCTGTGGGTGGACGCCGGCCGGCCCGCCGGCGGCCCCGGGGCGGGCCTGTGGGACCCGGCGGAGCTGCGCGCCTCCGCCGCGGCCTGCGCGGTGAACCTCGCGGTGCGGCTGCTGGCCGTCCATCCCGTCGGCGACTGCGCGCTGCACGTCATCGACCCGGCGGGCGCGGCCGGTACGGCGCTGGCCCCGCTGCTGGAGTCGGGGGCGCTGCGCGAGGCGCCGGCGGCCGGGGCGCGGGGTGTGAGCGGGACGCTGGAGCGGCTGACGCGCCGCGTCGACCTGGTGCAGATGGCCGTGCGCAACCGCGCGCTGGATTCGCTGCCCGACGACGTCGACACCGGGGAGCAGGTGCTGCTGGTCAACGACTTCCCGCACGGTTTCGACGACCGGGCCGTCACCCAGCTGCGGTACCTGGTGGACGAGGGCCCGTCGGTGGGCGTGCACGTGGTGCTGGTCGCCGACCGGGACGACGCGCGGGCGTACGGGCCGGTGCTCGATCCGCTGTGGCGGTCCCTGCTGAGGCTCACCCCGGTGCCGGACGACCACCTGGCCGACCCGTGGGTGGGGCACGCCTGGACGTACGAGCCGCCGGTGGTACCGCCGGGCAGCGACGTGGTCCGCGACGTGCTGCGGAAGGTGGGCCAGTCGCGCCGGGCGTACGGCATCTGACGCCCCGACCTGGTCTTTTGGGTTTCTCTTTACTTTCCTTTGGGGTTTCCTGTACTGTTCTCGGAGTTGCCGTACGCCCGTACGACACACCGGAGGAACAGTGGACGTCACCTTGACGCTGTGGGTGCTGACCGTGCTCGGTCTGTGTGCCCTCGTCGCCGCCGACTTCTTCATCGGAGGCCGCAAGCCGCACGAGGTCTCCTTGAAGGAGGCCGGCACCTGGACGGTGGTCTGGGTGGTCCTGGCCGGGCTCTTCGGGCTCGGCCTGCTCGTCTTCGGGGGTGGGCAGCCGGCCGGCGAGTTCTTCGCCGGCTTCATCACCGAGAAGTCGCTGAGCGTCGACAACCTCTTCGTCTTCGTGCTGATCATGTCGAAGTTCGCGGTGCCCTCGATCTACCAGCAGCGGGTGCTGATGGTCGGCGTGCTCATAGCCCTGGTGCTGCGGGCCGGCTTCATCGGCGCGGGCGCGGCCGTCATCGCCAACTTCTCGTGGATCTTCTACATCTTCGGCGCCTTCCTCGTGTGGACGGCGTGGAAGCTGATCCAGGAGGCCCGGTCGGGCGAGCAGGAGGAGGAGGAGTTCGAGGAGAACCGCTTCCTGAAGCTGGTCGAGCGCCGCTTCCCCTCCACCGACCGCTACCACGGCACGCGGCTGTTCGTCGTCGAGAACGGCAAGCGGCTGATGACGCCGATGCTGATCGTGATGCTGGCGATCGGCACGACGGACGTGCTCTTCGCGCTGGACTCCATACCGGCGATCTTCGGCCTCACCCAGGACCCGTACATCGTCTTCACCGCCAACGCCTTCGCACTCATGGGTCTGCGGCAGCTGTACTTCCTGATAGGCGGCCTGCTGCAGAAGCTGGTGCACCTGTCCTACGGCCTGTCGGTGATCCTCGGCTTCATCGGCGTCAAGCTCGTGCTGCACGCGCTGCACGAGGGCGGTGCGGCGGTCCCGGAGATCAGCACCGCCGTCTCGCTCGGCGTCATCTGCGCCGTGCTCGTCGTCACCACCGTCACCTCCCTGCGCGCCTCGGCCCGCAAGGAGCGGGCCGAGGCGGTGCCGGCCGGCTCGCGCGGCTGACTCACGCCGGCGCGGGGTCGACGGCCGGCCGGCGGGCGACCACCGGCCGGGTCTCGGGCAGCAGCAGGAAGCAGCCGAGGCTGAGCAGCGCCATGCCGGTGAGGTAGACGGCCACGCCCCAGGGCGTGCCGTCGCTCCGGGCCGCCGCGGTGGCCACGAGCGGGGTGACCGCCCCGCCCAGCACGCCGGCCAGGTTGTAGCCGACGGCGGCTCCCGTGCAGCGCACCCGGGCCTCGTACAGCTCCGGCAGGTAGGCGCCGACGACGCCGAAGGTGATGACGAAGGCCAGCATGGCGACGACGAAGCCCAGCAGCATCAGGGCCGGCCGGCCGGTGTGCAGCAGGCCGACCAGGGGGAACATCCACAGCGCCACGGCCACGCAGCCGGCCAGGCACAGCGGCCGGCGGCCGAGGCGGTCGGCGGCCAGCGCCACCAGCGGGGTGGCCATGCCCGAGGCGGTGACCGCGACCATGATGCAGACGAGCAGGACGGTGCGGTCCACCCCCAGGCGCTCGCTGCCGTAGGCCAGGGACCAGGTGGTGACGGTGTAGAAGACGGCGTAGCCGAAGGACAGCGCACCGGCCGTCAGCAGCACCAGCCGCCAGTGGTTGCGCACGACCTCGGCCAGCGGCAGGGACGCCCGGGCCTCGCCGGCGGCCAGCGCCCGGAAGTCGGGGGTCTCCTCCAAGCGGCTGCGCAGCAGCAGCCCGGCCGCCGCCAGCAGCCCGGCCACCCAGAACGGCACGCGCCAGCCCCAGCCGAGGAACTGCGCCTGGTCGAGGGTGACCGACAGGGCCAGGGCGATGCCGTTGGCGAGCAGGAAGCCGACGGTCGGGCCGGTCTGGGGGAAGCTGGACCACAGCGCGCGCCGGTGTGCAGGGGCGTGCTCGGCGGTGATGAGCATCGCGCCGCCCCATTCCCCACCGAGCCCCAGGCCCTGCAGGAAGCGCAGGGCCACCAGCAGCAGCGGGGCGGCGGGACCGATGTCGCGGTAGGTGGGCAGCAGGCCGACGGCGACGGTGGCGGCGCCGGTCAGCAGCAGTGAGGAGATCAGGACCGGGCGGCGGCCGAGCCGGTCCCCGATGTGCCCGAAGAGCATCGAGCCCAGGGGGCGGGCGAGGAAGCCGATGCCGAAGGTGCCGAAGGCGGCGAGGGTGCCCATGAGGGGGGAGGCGGTGGGGAAGAACAGCCGGCCCAGGACGAGGGCGGCGGCGGTTCCGTAGGTGAAGAAGTCGTAGAACTCAATGGCGGTGCCGGCCATGGACGCCGCCGCGAGGCGGAGCATGGCCGGTGAAGGGTCCCGGTTCATGTACTGCCCAACTTCCCCGGGCCGCCCGGGAAACGGGGCGCGGGGGAGCGTTGCCGGGGGCGCACCGGAATCGCGTCGTCCGCCTGTTGGGCGGGCGACGCGCTCCCCCTGTGCCGGCTGCTACCAGCCGCGCTCGCGCCACTCCGCGAGGTGCGGGCGCTCGGCGCCCAGCGTGGTGTCGTTGCCGTGGCCGGGGTAGACCCAGGTCTCGTCCGGGAGCTGCCCGAAGAGCTTGGTCTCCACGTCGCCGAGCAGGCTGGCGAAGGCCTCCGGGTCGTCGTGGGTGTTGCCCACGCCGCCCGGGAAGAGGCAGTCGCCGGTGAAGACGTGCGGGTGGCCGTGCGGGTCGTCGTAGATCAGCGCGATGCTGCCCGGCGTGTGGCCGACCAGGTGGCGGGCCGTCAGTTCCACGCGGCCGACCCGGATGGTCTCGCCGTCCTCGACCGGCACGTCAATGGCGACCGGGATGCCCTCGGCGTCGTGACGGCCGGCGTACGTACGGGCGCCGGTGGCCTCCACGACCTCCTGCAGGGCGCCCCAGTGGTCCTGGTGCCGGTGGGTGGTGACCACCGAGGCGATGCCGCTGTCACCGATCAGGGTGAGGAGGGTGTGCGGCTCGGCGGCGGCGTCGATGAGCAGCTGCTCGTCCGTCGCGCGGCACCGCAGCAGATAGGCGTTGTTGTTCATCGGGCCGACCGCGACCTTGGAGATCATCAGATCGGTCAACTCGTGCACGTCCGCGGGTCCGCCGACCTCTACCACTCCGGTGTACGTCATGGAAGTCACCCTATAGCGAGGGAAGTACGGGCAGCTTGACGCCACCTGCTTCCAGCCCCGCGCCGTCGCGCCGGCCCGCCAGCCAGCCCAGCAGGTCGGCGGCGGAGCCGGTGACCGTCAGGGGATCGCCCTCGGCGCGGCCGCTGCTCCACCGGCCGCCGCCGGTCGCCTCCAGCCGCAGCGCGGGGACGTCGGGGTTGCCGGTGAAGCGCTCGGCGAGGAAGCCGATCTCGTTCGCGGTGAAGCCGGCGGGCAGGTCCTCCAGCTCGTAGCCGATGCCGAGGTCGACGTGGTGCAGCTCCACCTCGACCAGGCGGCGGAAGGGGACACGGGCGGCCACGTCGGTGACGCCGCCCCGCAGCTCGACCGTGCGCGTCCAGTCCGCCGGCGCGGCGGCGGCCGCGAAGAAGTGCTCCGCGCTCTCGCGCAGGTCGGTCAGCTGCTCCGCGAGCGGGCGCGGGGCGCCGCGCTCGATGTCGGCCTCGCGGGCCTGCGCACTGGGGTACATCGGACGGCCTTCGAGCACGTTGACCAGGGCGTCGGCGTTGCGGGCCAGGTGGGCCAGGACATGCCCGCGGCTCCAGCCGGGCAGCCGGGACGGCGCGGTGACGACCGAGCCGTCGTGATCGTCCAGGCCGTCGAGTGCGGATACCAGTCGCTCGGTCGCCTCGCGCAGGGAAGCGAGGTCCTGCACATGATCAATCATGGGCCGACCCTAGCTCCCGCCACTCCTTCGGGTGAAGGGATCGGCTCGCGCCCGTAAATCGAATGTGCGTGCTATACGCTCGGGGGTGGCATCGCTTTACGACATCCGCACGACATCCGCGCGGCCCCCTCGTTGTCACAGGCCCCCCGTACTCTGGATCGGGGGCGTGGCATCGGGGGTGCGGCCCACCCTCTGCAGCTCTTCAGAGCCGACTCTCAAGAAAGGTGCCGACCGGCGTGGCTGACCGTCTCATCGTCCGTGGCGCTCGCGAGCACAATCTCAAGAACGTCTCGCTCGACCTCCCGCGCGACTCCCTGATCGTCTTCACGGGGCTCTCGGGGTCGGGCAAGTCCTCCCTCGCGTTCGACACGATCTTCGCCGAGGGGCAGCGTCGCTACGTCGAGTCGCTCTCCTCCTACGCACGGCAGTTCCTCGGGCAGATGGACAAGCCCGATGTGGACTTCATCGAGGGCCTGTCCCCGGCCGTGTCGATCGACCAGAAGTCGACCTCGCGCAACCCGCGCTCGACGGTCGGCACGATCACCGAGGTCTACGACTACCTCCGCCTGCTCTTCGCCCGGATCGGCAAGCCGCACTGTCCCGAGTGCGCCCGCCCGATCTCCCGGCAGTCGCCGCAGGCCATCGTCGACAAGGTGCTGGAGCTGCCCGAGGGCAGCCGCTTCCAGGTGCTCTCGCCGCTGGTGCGCGAGCGCAAGGGCGAGTTCGTCGACCTCTTCGCCGACCTGCAGACCAAGGGCTACAGCCGGGCGCGCGTGGACGGGCAGACCGTCCAGCTCACCGACCCGCCCAAGCTCAAGAAGCAGGAGAAGCACACCATCGAGGTGGTCGTCGACCGCCTGACCGTCAAGGACAGTGCCAAGCGCCGGCTGACCGACTCGGTCGAGACCGCGCTCGGCCTGTCCGGCGGCATGGTCGTCCTCGACTTCGTCGACCTGCCCGAGGACGACCCCGAGCGCGAGCGGATGTTCTCGGAGCATCTGTACTGCCCGTACGACGACCTGTCGTTCGAGGAGCTGGAGCCGCGCTCCTTCTCCTTCAACTCGCCCTTCGGCGCCTGCCCCGACTGCACCGGCATCGGCAGCCGCATGGAGGTCGACCCCGAGCTCGTCGTCCCCGACCCGGACAAGTCCCTCGACGAGGGCGCCATCAGCCCCTGGTCGCACGGTCACACCAAGGACTACTTCACCCGCCTGGTCGGCGCCCTCGCCGACGCGCTGGGCTTCCGCACCGACATCCCCTGGTCGGGGCTGCCGGTGCGGGCCAAGAAGGCCCTGCTCAACGGCCACCGCACCCAGATCGAGGTGCGCTACCGCAACCGCTACGGGCGCGAGCGGGCGTACACCACGGCCTTCGAGGGCGCGGTGCCCTTCGTCAAGCGGCGCCACTCCGAGGCGGAGTCCGACTCCAGCCGCGAGCGCTTCGAGGGCTACATGCGCGAGGTGCCCTGCCCCACCTGCGAGGGCACCCGCCTCAAGCCGATCGTCCTCGCCGTCACCGTGCAGGGCCGCTCCATCGCGGAGGTCTCCGCGATGTCCATCAGCGAGTGCGCCGACTTCCTGTCCGGCATGAAGCTCACCGGCCGCGAGAAGAAGATCGCCGAGCGGGTGCTCAAGGAGGTCAACGAGCGCCTGCGCTTCCTCGTCGACGTCGGCCTGGACTACCTCTCGCTCAACCGCGCCGCCGGCACCCTCTCCGGCGGCGAGGCCCAGCGCATCCGCCTCGCCACCCAGATCGGCTCCGGCCTGGTCGGCGTGCTGTACGTGCTGGACGAGCCCTCCATCGGTCTGCACCAGCGCGACAACCACCGCCTGATCGAGACCCTGGTGCGGCTGCGCGACATGGGCAACACCCTCATCGTCGTCGAGCACGACGAGGACACCATCAAGGTCGCCGACTGGGTCGTGGACATCGGCCCCGGCGCCGGCGAGCACGGTGGCAAGGTCGTGCACAGCGGCCCGCTGAAGGAGCTGCTGAAGACCGAGGCGTCCATGACCGGGCAGTACCTGTCCGGCAAGCGGTCCATCCCCCTGCCGGACGTGCGCCGCCCCGTCGACCCCCAGCGGAAGCTGACCGTACGTGGCGCCCGCGAGAACAACCTGCGCGACATCGACGTCTCCTTCCCGCTCGGCGTGCTCACCGCCGTCACCGGCGTGTCGGGTTCGGGCAAGTCGACGCTGGTCAACGACATCCTGTACACCCACCTGGCGCGCGAGCTGAACGCCGCCCGCGCGGTGCCCGGCCGGCACACGCGCGTGGAGGGCGACGACCTGGTCGACAAGGTCGTCCACGTCGACCAGTCGCCCATCGGCCGCACGCCGCGCTCCAACCCGGCCACGTACACCGGCGTCTTCGACCACATCCGCAAGCTGTTCGCGGAGACGATGGAGGCCAAGGTCCGCGGCTACCTGCCCGGTCGCTTCTCCTTCAACGTCAAGGGCGGCCGCTGCGAGAACTGCGCGGGCGACGGCACCATCAAGATCGAGATGAACTTCCTGCCCGACGTCTATGTGCCGTGCGAGGTCTGCCACGGTGCGCGCTACAACCGCGAGACGCTGGAAGTGCACTACAAGGGCAAGTCCATCGCCGAGGTGCTGGACATGCCCATCGACGAGGCGCTGGAGTTCTTCGAGGCGGTGCCCACCATCGCCCGTCACCTGCGCACGCTCAACGAGGTCGGCCTCGGGTACGTCCGGCTCGGCCAGTCCGCGCCGACGCTCTCCGGCGGCGAGGCCCAGCGCGTCAAGCTCGCCAGCGAGCTGCAGAAGCGCTCGACCGGACGGACGGTGTACGTCCTGGACGAGCCGACCACCGGTCTGCACTTCGAGGACATCAGCAAGCTGATCTCCGTGCTGTCCGGGCTGGTCGACAAGGGCAACACGGTCATCGTCATCGAGCACAACCTCGACGTGATCAAGACCGCCGACTGGGTCGTCGACATGGGGCCCGAGGGCGGCTCCGGCGGTGGCCTCGTCGTCGCCGAGGGCACGCCGGAGGAGGTCGCGGCGGTGCCGGCGAGCCACACGGGCAAGTTCCTGCGGGACATGCTCGGCGAACGCGTCAGCGACGCGCCGGCGCCGCGGCGCAGGACCGCGAAGCGGGCCGCTGCGCGGCGGTAGCCGGTGTTCTCCGTCCCGGGGGCCGTGCCTCCGGGACGGAGACGGACGTCGGTTATTGTCACTGCGTTCCACCGCGCCTCCCCGTTGGAGTCCCCATGACCTCCCCCGCTCGCCGTACCGTGCTGCGCGGAGCGGCCCTCGCCGGTGTCGCCGGGTTCTGTGCCGCCGCCTGCGGGTCGGCGGACGGCCGGGGCGCCGCCCTGCCCACCGCCCCGGTCGAGCTGGGCGCGGCCAGTGAGGTGCCGGTGGGCGGTGCCCGGCTCTACCGGGACCACAAGCTCGTCGTCTCGCAGCCCAGCGAGGGGCAGTACAAGGCGTTCAGCGCGGTGTGCACCCATGCCGGCTGCGTCGTCGACAAGGTCGAGAAGGGGCGGATCAGCTGCCCCTGCCACGGCAGCGCGTTCGACGCCGCCACCGGCAAGGTGCTCGCCGGCCCGGCCGGTGCGCCCCTGCCCGAGTGCCCGGTGAAGGCCGAGGGCGGCCGGCTCGTGGCGGGCCCCGCGGCCTGAGGCCGACGGCGCGAAGGCGCCGAAGGCGCCAGGGCGTGCCCGGCGGATCAGGCAGTGCCCCGTAGGGGCGCGGGGAACTGCGCGATCAGCCACCGACGGCCCGCAGCCGACGAAGCCACCGAGGCCCGGGCGAAGCACAGCACCCTGTCTGCGGGCGCGTGGTGGCTTGTCGCGCCCACGCGGCGGCAGCCGCAGATTTACAACGTCCCGCGCCCCTGACGGGGCGCCGTGGTGGCGCGTGACGAAGATCCGCCGGAGAAGCCCTACGACCAGTCCCAGGAGATCCCCACGATCCCCGGGCGCACCACCTGCTCCACCAGGTGCACTCCGTGGTGCCGTCCCGACAGCGTCAGCTCCTGCTGGCCGCAGCGCGGGGCGCCGGCCCCGGCCTGCTGGAAGCGGCGGCAGCGCACCGGCAGGGCCGCGTCGTCGAAGCGCACCTGCAGGACGTACTGCCCGCCGGCGAAGCTGAAGCCGCGCACGTACTCCCGGCTCGTGCCGCCCGTCGCGTCGTCGAAGCCGTAGCCGAAGACGTAGGTGTCCCCGGCGCGCAGCCGGGCGTCGAAGAGGAGCTCGGCGACGAGCACGCCGGAGGCGGCGTGCCAGCGCACCCGGCCCACCCTGCAGTTCTCCTCGGCGCGCACCACCACGCGGGCCGGGTCGCAGCCCGGGTCGCCGTGGTGGATGGCGAGGTAGCGGTCGACGCCGTCGCGGTGTGCCCGCACCACGTGGTGCGAGTCGCGGCCGTGCAGGACGCGGTCCGGCCCGATGCGGACGCGTTCGAGGTGGCAGACGGTGTGCAGGCCGCCGTCCTGCGGGGCCTCCAGGTCGGCCAGCAGCCGTTCGACGGCCCGGGCCTCCTCCACCAGCGCGCGGTAGGAGCGCGTGGCGGGCCGGCCGGCGACCGGTCGTGCGGCGGCGGGCTCGGCGAGCAGCCGGGTCAGCGCATGGGCGGGCAGGTCGAGGACCTCCTCCAGCATCCGCACGGCCCGCAGGGACTCCGGGCGCCGGGGCCGGCGCAGGCCCTGCTGCCAGTAGCTCAGGCTGGTCACGCCCACCTTGACCCCGCGCTGGGCGAGCCGGTGCTGCACCCGGTGCAGGGCCAGGCCGCGGGCCGACAGGGCGGTGCGCAGGGCGAGATGGAAGGGGCCCGTCCGCAGCGCCCGCTCCAGGTCGGTCCCGTCGGCGCGGGGGGTGCTGCGTGCCATCGCCGTGCTCCTTCGTCCCCCTGGGAAGCCCCCGGCGCGATGTGAACATTCACGATCGGTGGGGGCTGCCGCCCTGGTCGGATTGGTACGGACCATTTGGTGGGGCGCAGGTCGTTCACTTTCCCGTCGAACCGTTCACACCGTGCCCTCAGGCCGTATTGAAACTGGTTGACCGGTCCGCGACAACATCCGATGCTCCTCACACGCGTCCGGACGCGCTCCTCCACCCCACCCCCCAACACGGGAGGAACGCGAAGATGTCCCGTGCTTCGGCATCGGCAACTCCAAGGAAGTCCCGCCCCCGCGGCAGACGGTTCTCCCTCGCCGTGCTCGTCGCCGCCGTCCTGCTCGCCGTCCCCACCACGGCGAGCGCGGCCACCGGCGACCGGTCCGATCTGACGGCGGCCAAAAAGCTCGACATCACCATGCAGGCACAAGAGAAGAGCAACTGGTGCTGGGCGGCCTCCGGCAACACCATCGCCACCTGGTTCGGCCGCACCTACAGCCAGAACCAGTTCTGCAACGCCGCCTTCAACCGCTCACAGGGCACCACCTGCCCCAACAACCAGGCGACACTGGGCAATGTCCAGAACGCCCTGGCCTGGGCGGGCATCAACGAGGGCCTGTACGTGAACGGCTGGCTGCGCTACTCGACCGTGCAGGGCGAGATCAACGCAGGCCGGCCCGTGGAAACGCGCATCCAATGGAGCTCCGGCGGCGGCCACATGCACGTCCTGTACGGCTACGACGAGGCCCAAAGCCTGGTCTACTGGGGCGACCCGTGGCCGTCCAACACCCGCTACAACTGGGCCTCGCACAGCTGGTACGTCGGCGGTGACGGCAGCGGGAACGAACGCTTCTCCTGGACCCACTCGCTCTACCGGATCGGAGCGTGAGGGCGATGCCGCACCCCACCGCACGCACCACCGCACGCACCGCGGCCCGTACGGCCGCCGCCGGCGCCCTGACCGCCGTGGTACTGGGCCTCGCGCCCCTCGCCCACGCCGCCCCGGCACCGGCCGCCCCCCTCGCACCGCCCGCGGACTCGGTCACCGCCGCCCACCGGGCGGCCGAGGCCCCCGCGACGCTGGAGACGCTCGCGCGCTTCTTCGCCGGCGACGGAGCCCACTCCGGTGCCCACGACGGAGCCCGCGGCGCAGGCCGCGGGACCGCCGCCCGGCAGGACGCGCAGCCCCGGATCGACGGCGCGACCGTGCCCGTCTACACGTTGTCGCCCGACTTCGTGGCGGGCAAGGAGGGTGCGCCCCTCGCCCGGCTGGAGTTCCTCGCGAGCGCGGCCGTCTCGGCCGACGGACGCAAGGCGTCGGTGTGGACGGTCCCGGCCGACCTCACCGCCAAGGACATGAACGGGAAGAGCGGCAGCTGGAAGGTCGTCAACATCGCCACCGGCGACGACGAGACGCGCTACGCCGCCGAGGGCGCGCGCAGGCTCGCGGGCGGCACGGTCTTCCGCGAACCGCAGATCGACGCCTGGTACGTCCAGCGCGGCGACCGCGTCCTGCCGCTCGATCCGGACGCCGAGCACGCGATCGGCGCCCGCGGCACCACCGTCGACGCCTACCGCGCCCGCGTCCACCGGGCGTACGGCGACCAGCTGCCCGGCTCGGCCTACGACCGGCGCGGACTGGCCGGCGGCGGGCAGGCCGCCGCACCGGGCGCCGCCGGGCCGGCCACGGCGGCGGCGCAGCAGGATCAAGGGTCCCCGGCGCCGGCCGTACTGGCCGGCGGGGCGGGTGCTGCCGCCGCCCTGGGACTCGCCGCGCTGGCGGCCCGCGGGCGACTGCGGCGCCGCTGACCGGAGACGGACTCCCGCCCGGCCGTGCGGGCCGGGCGGGAGCACCCCCCACGTTCCGCTCCGGTCGCCCTCCGGCCCCGGCGGCACCGGCCGCCGGGGCCGGAACCCGTCCCCCGCCGCCGCGGCCGACCGGGCCCCGGATTGTCACTGCCCGCAAGTAGGGTTGTGGCATGGCCGACCCCAGCAGCTACCGACCCAAGCCGGGACAGATCCCCGACTCGCCCGGGGTCTACAGGTTCCGCGACGAGCACGGCCGGGTGATCTACGTCGGGAAGGCGAAGAGCCTGCGCCAGCGCCTCTCGTCGTACTTCCAGGACCTCGCCGGCCTGCACCCGCGCACCCGCACCATGGTCACCACGGCGGCCTCCGTGGAGTGGACGGTGGTCTCCACCGAGGTCGAGGCGCTCCAGCTGGAGTACTCCTGGATCAAGGAGTACGACCCGCGCTTCAACGTGAAGTACCGCGACGACAAGAGCTATCCCTCGCTCGCCGTCACGTTGAACGAGGAGTTCCCCCGGGTCCAGGTCATGCGCGGACCCAAGAAGAAGGGCGTGCGCTACTTCGGCCCCTACGCCCACGCCTGGGCCATCCGCGAGACCGTCGACCTGATGCTGCGGGTCTTCCCCGTCCGCACCTGCTCCGCGGGCGTCTTCAAGCGCTCCCACCAGATCGGCCGCCCCTGCCTGCTCGGCTACATCGGCAAGTGCTCCGCTCCGTGCGTCGGCCGTGTCAGCCCCGAGGAGCACCGCGAACTGGCCGAGGAGTTCTGCGACTTCATGGCCGGCCGTACCGGTGCGTACATCCGCCGTTTGGAACGGCAGATGCACGATGCCGCCGAGGACATGGAGTACGAGAGGGCGGCAAGGCTCCGCGACGACATAGAGGCGCTCAAGCGCGCCATGGAGAAGAACGCCGTCGTCCTGGCCGACGCCACCGACGCCGACCTGATCGCGGTCGCCGAGGACGAGCTCGAAGCGGCCGTGCAGATCTTCCACGTCCGCGGTGGGCGCGTGCGCGGCCAGCGCGGCTGGGTCACCGACAAGGTCGAGGCCGTCGACACCGCCGGTCTCGTCGAGCACGCCCTGCAGCAGCTGTACGGCGAGGAGAGCGGCGACGCCGTGCCCAAGGAGGTCCTCGTCCCCGCCCTGCCCGACCCGCTCGAACCGGTCGTCCAGTGGCTGGGCGAGCGCCGCGGCTCCCGGGTCGACCTGCGCATCCCGCAGCGCGGCGACAAGAAGGACCTGATGGCCACGGTCCAGCGCAACGCCCAGCAGGCGCTGGTGCTGCACAAGACCAGGCGCGCCTCCGACCTGACCACCCGCTCGCGGGCCCTGGAGGAGATCGCCGAGGCGCTCGCCCTGGACTCCGCGCCCCTGCGCATCGAGTGCTTCGACATCTCCCACCTGCAGGGGCAGGACGTGGTGGCGTCCATGGTCGTCTTCGAGGACGGCCTGGCGCGCAAGAGCGAGTACCGCCGCTTCCAGATCAGAACCTTCGAGGGCCAGGACGACGTCCGGTCCATGCACGAGGTCGTCTCCCGGCGCTTCCGTCGCTATCTGCAGGAGAAGCTGAAGACGGGGGAGTGGACGGAGGAGGGCGACGGCGAGGTCCCGGCGGAGACGGACGAGGGCAGGCCCAAGCGCTTCGCCTACCCGCCGCAGCTGGTCGTGGTCGACGGAGGCAAGCCGCAGGTCATGGCGGCGCACCGGGCGCTGGAGGAGCTCGGCGTCACCGATGTGGCCGTCTGCGGCCTGGCCAAGCGCCTGGAGGAGGTCTGGTTGCCCGGCGAGGACGACCCGGTCGTCCTGCCGCGCACCAGCGAGGGGCTGTACCTGCTGCAGCGCGTGCGCGACGAGGCGCACCGTTTCGCGATCTCCTACCAGCGCAGCAAGCGCGGCAAGAGCATGAAGGCCGGGCCCCTGGATGCGGTGCCGGGCCTGGGCAGCACCCGCAAGCAGGCACTGCTGAAGCACTTCGGTTCCCTCAAGCGGCTGCGCGCCGCGACGGTCGAGCAGATCTGCGAGGCGCCGGGCATCGGCCGCAAGACGGCCGAGACCATCGTCGCGACGCTCGCCGCGGCGGCGCCCGCCGCACCCGCCGTCAACACGGCGACCGGCGAGATCATCGACGACGCGGAGGAATGATGGACCTCCTGCCCTCCGGGCCCGGAGCCCGGAGAAGCAGCAGTATGGAAGAGGAGACGGCGCGGGGGCGCCGTCCGCGGACACGGGGGAAGGCAGCATGAACGCAACAGAGCGGGACGGAGCAACGGTGAGTACGGGCACGACGGCGGACACGGCCGCGGAGACGACGGGCATCCCCGAGCTGGTGATCATCTCCGGCATGTCGGGGGCGGGCCGCAGCACCGCCGCCAAGTGTCTGGAGGACCTGGGCTGGTTCGTCGTGGACAACCTGCCCCCCGCCCTGATCCCCACCATGGTGGACCTCGGCGCCCGCTCCCAGGGCAACGTGGCGCGCATCGCCGTGGTCGTGGACGTGCGCGGCCGCGGCTTCTTCGACAACCTGCGGGAGTCGCTGGCGGACCTGGCGGCCAAGAAGGTCAAGCGGCGGGTGATCTTCCTGGAGGCGTCCGACGACGCCCTGGTGCGCCGCTTCGAGTCGGTGCGCCGCCCGCACCCGCTGCAGGGCTCGGGCCGCATCGTCGACGGCATCGCCGCCGAGCGCGACCTGCTGCGCGAGCTGCGCGGGGACGCCGACCTGGTCATCGACACCTCCAGCCTCAACGTCCACGAGCTGCGGGCGAAGATGGACGCCCAGTTCGCGGGCGAGGAGGAGCCGGAGCTGCGGGCCACCGTCATGTCCTTCGGCTACAAGTACGGTCTGCCCGTCGACGCCGACCTCGTCGTCGACTGCCGCTTCCTGCCCAACCCGCACTGGGTCCCGGAGCTGCGGCCCTTCACCGGCCTGAACGAGGAGGTCTCGGGCTACGTCTTCAACCAGCCCGGCGCCAAGGAGTTCCTCGACCGCTACACCGAGCTGCTGCAGCTCATCGCCGCCGGCTACCGCCGCGAGGGCAAGCGGTACGTGACCATCGCGGTCGGCTGCACCGGCGGCAAGCACCGCTCGGTCGCCATGTCCGAGAAGCTCGCCCACCGCCTGGTCTCCGAGGGCGTGGAGACCGTCGTCGTGCACCGGGACATGGGGCGCGAGTGACCGGACGCAGCTTCCGCATGCGCCGCGTCGGCCGCCTGGTGGCGGGCCGGCCGCGCGGCGACGGGCAGCGGGCCCACCGCCGGCCCGTCCGCGGCGCGCAGCCCAAGGTCGTCGCCCTGGGCGGCGGCCACGGGCTGTCGGCCTCGCTGGCCGCGCTGCGGCGCATCACCGGCGACCTGACGGCTGTGGTGACCGTCGCCGACGACGGCGGCTCCAGCGGCCGGCTGCGCGACGAGCTCGGCGTGCTGCCCCCCGGCGACCTGCGCAAGGCCCTGGCGGCCCTGTGCGGGGACGACGACTGGGGCCAGACCTGGGCCCGGGTGATCCAGCACCGCTTCGTCAGCGAGGGCGAGCTGCACGGCCACGCCGTGGGCAACCTGCTCATCGTGGCCCTGTGGGAGCAGCTGGGCGACCACGTGCAGGCGCTGGACCTGGTCGGCAAGCTGCTGGGCGCGCACGGCCGGGTGCTGCCGATGTCCGCCGTCCCGCTGGAGCTGCAGGCGCTGGTGCGCGGCCACGACCCGGCCGATCCCGACGCGGTCACCACCGTGTGCGGGCAGGCCACCGTGGCGCTGACCCCGGGCGAGGTGCAGTCGGTGCACCTGGTCCCGGAGGACCCGCCGGCCGTGCCGGAGGCGGTGGAGGCCGTGCTGGACGCCGACTGGGTGGTGCTCGGTCCCGGCTCCTGGTTCTCCTCGGTGATCCCGCACCTGCTGGTGCCCGAGCTGCTGCAGGCGCTGCAGGAGACCCGGGCCCGGCGGGTGCTCTCGCTGAACCTCGCGCCGCAACCCGGCGAAACCGATGGCTTCTCCCCGCAGCGTCATTTGGAGGTTTTGGCCCGACACGCCCCTAAACTCGCCCTGGACGTGGTGCTGGCCGACGAGGCCGCCGTGCCCGATCGGGACAGCCTCGGCGAGGCCGCCAAGCGGCTCGGGGCTGCGGTCGAGCTGGCGCCGGTCGCCTCGCCCGACAGCTGCCAGACGCACGACCCGGAGCTGTTGGCCGCCGCGTACGACCGTATTTTTCGGATGCATGGAAGGATCGGCCCATGGCGATGACGGCTGCGGTGAAGGACGAGATCTCCCGGCTCCCCGTCACCCGCACCTGCTGCCGGAAAGCGGAGGTCTCGGCGATCCTGCGCTTCGCCGGCGGCCTGCACCTGGTCAGCGGCCGCATCGTGATCGAGGCGGAGCTGGACACCGGGATCGCGGCCCGGCGGCTGCGCAAGGACATCCTGGAGATCTTCGGGCACTCCTCCGACCTGGTGGTGATGGCACCCGGCGGCCTGAGGCGGGGCAGCCGGTACGTGGTGCGGGTGGTGGCGGGCGGTGACCAGCTGGCCCGCCAGACCGGCCTGGTCGACGGCCGCGGCCGGCCGATCCGCGGGCTGCCGCCGCAGGTCGTCTCCGGCGCCACCTGCGACGCGGAGGCGGCCTGGCGGGGTGCCTTCCTGGCCCACGGCTCGCTGACCGAGCCGGGCCGCTCCTCCTCGCTGGAGGTCACCTGCCCCGGGCCGGAGGCGGCCCTGGCGCTGGTCGGCGCGGCCCGCAGACTGCAGATCGCCGCGAAGGCCCGCGAGGTGCGCGGGGTGGACCGTGTCGTCGTCCGGGACGGTGACGCGATCGGCGCCCTGCTGACGCGCCTGGGTGCGCACGAGTCGGTGCTGGCCTGGGAGGAGCGGCGGATGCGCCGCGAGGTGCGGGCGACCGCCAACCGCCTGGCCAACTTCGACGACGCCAACCTGCGCCGCTCGGCCCGGGCCGCCGTGGCCGCGGGCGCCCGGGTGCAGCGTGCGCTGGAGATCCTCGGCGAGGAGGTGCCCGAGCACCTCGCCGCCGCGGGCCGGCTGCGCATGGAGCACAAGCAGGCCTCCCTGGAGGAGCTGGGCGCCCTGGCCGACCCGCCGCTGACCAAGGACGCCGTCGCCGGCCGCATCCGCCGCCTGCTGGCCATGGCCGACAAGCGCGCCCAGGACCTGGGCATCCCCGGCACCGAGTCGAACCTGGCCGAGCTGACCGAGGAGATGGCCGAGGGCATGGTCGGCTGATCGCACCGCCGTAGGGCGCCCCCGTCACCCCCGTGGTGACGGGGGCGTCGCGTTGTGCGCGGAGGACCGGGGGAGGGGCGCAAAAGGCGTCGTTGACATGATCATGAGACCGCCAAGAGCCTGACCCCCGAATCCCAGTGGCCCACAACGACAAGGGGGGCACATGAGACGCACGACCGGAACGGTCGTCACCGTGGCCGCGCTGTTATTCGGCGGCCTCACGGCAACACCCTCGGCCCACGCCCGCAGCGCCGCACCCGGCGCGGCCGCCGAGACCCCGGCCGGGAACCTGGCGGTGTGGACCGCCGACGTCACCGCCGCACAGGTCCCGCTGCTGCTGCGCGCCGGCGTCGACGGCCACGAGCTGGGCGAGCGCGTCCCCGACGGGGGGACGAAGGCCGTCGAGCTCTACCTCACCCCGTCCCAGGCCCGCGAGCTGAGGCAGCAGGGCATCGGCGTCAAGGAGAAGCGCACCTCCGACGCCGCCCGCAAGCGCCTGACGGCGCAAGGGGACGGCGTCTTCCGCCCGTACAGCGGGAAGAACGGCCTGCAGCAGGAGATCCGGGACACCGCCCGCGCCCACCCGGCCCTCACCAAGGTCGTCAGCATCGGCAGGACGGTGCGCGGCCAGGACATCCTCGCCGTCAAGGTCTCCAAGGACGCCGGCCGCACCCCCGACGGCGCCCGGCCCGCCGTGCTGTACATGTCCAACCAGCACGCCCGGGAGTGGATCACCCCGGAGACCAACCGGCGGCTGCTGCACCACGTCCTCGACCGCTACGGCAAGGACGCCCGCGTCACCCGCATCGTCGATCGCACCGAACTGTGGTTCCTGCTGTCCGCCAACCCCGACGGCTACGACTACACCTTCCAGGGTCCCGCCACCCGCCTGTGGCGCAAGAACCTGCGCGACAACGACGGCGACGGGAAGATCGCCCCCGGCGACGGCGTCGACCTCAACCGCAACTTCCCTTACAAGTGGGGCTACGACAACGACGGTTCCTCCCCGCGCCCGGCCTCCGAGACCTACCGGGGCCCGGCCCCGGCCTCCGAGCCCGAGACCCGCGCACTGGACGCCTTCGAAAAGCGCCACGACTTCGTCTACGCCGTCAACTACCACTCCGCGGCCGAACTGCTGCTCTACGGCGTCGGCTGGCAGGAGGCCACCCCCACCCCCGACGACGTCGCCTACCGGGCCCTGGCCGGCACCCCGGGGAACTCCGCGATCCCCGGATACCACCCGCAGCTGTCCTCCGAGCTCTACACCACCAACGGCGAGGCCGACGGCCACGCGGCGAACGTCAACGGCACGATGATGTTCACCCCCGAGATGTCGACCTGCGCGACCGCCTCGAAGGCCGACACCACCGGCCGCTGGAACCCCAAGGACTGCCCGTCGGTGTTCAACTTCCCCGACGACGAGAAGCTGATCCAGCGGGAGTTCACCAAGAACCTCCCCTTCGCCCTCGCCGTCGCCGAGAGCGCCACCCACCCCGACCGGCCCTCCTCCCCGGTCGGCCTGGCCGCCCCCGACTTCACCCCGCACGCCTTCACCACGTCCTACGCCCACGACGGCCGGCAGACCGTCGCCGTCACCGCCCGCAAGAGCCTGACCGACACGCGCCTGAACTACCGCGTCGACGGCGGCCCCGTGCGCAGCGCCCCGCTGCGCGCCTGGAACGGCGGCGACCGCTACGGTGGTGAGGACAACATCCGCTTCGACGAGTACCGCGCCACCGTCGAGGGCGCCCGTCCGGGCGCGAAGGTCACCGTGTGGTTCACCGGCCGTACCCACAAGGGCGGGTCCGCGGCCGCCGAGCCCTTCACCTTCACCGTGGCCCGCACCGCGCCGCGCGCCGACACCCTGGTCGTCGCCGACGAGGGCGGCACCTCCGCGGCCCGCAACACCGCCACGTACGTGAAGGCGCTCGCCGACAACGGACGCGAGGCGGCCGTGTGGGACGTCGCCACCCAGGGCGCGCCGCCCGCGCTGGGCGTCCTCGGCCACTACGACACCGTCCTGTGGTACGCCACCGGCCGCCCCGACGGGGCCACCCTGCTGGCCGTGCGCGACTTCCTCAACGAGGGCGGCAAGCTGATCACCGCGGGCGTCCGGGCGGGCAGCAGCACCCGGGTCGCCGGTGTGGAGAGCGACGACTTCGCCCGCTTCTACCTGGGGGCCGGCTCGCACACCGCGCAGGCCCGGCCAGGCCGTTTCACCGGTGCGGGTGAGCTCGCGGGCACCACGGCGCACCTCGGACCGCTCGCCTGGGCCGGTGCCTTCAGCCCGCTGTCCGAGCAGCTGCCGCCGGAGACCTTCCCGCAGTTCCGCAGTGCCGCGGCCGGCTCCTACACCCCCGCGGTCGTCACGCAGCGTGATGCAAAGGCGGTGCCGGTGCCGTCCGCGGCGGCCGTCACGACGCGCGACACGGTGCTGTTCGGCTTCGGTCTGGAGCATGTCGCGGACCCCCGCGAGAGGGCTGCGCTGACCGGCGGAGCCCTGCGCGCGATCGGTGGATGAACCCCTTGTTCCGCCCACCTGAGCAGGCCCTCTTTCACCTGCGAGGGGGTCGGACGGGCCCGCGCGGCCAATGTCACGTACCTCCCTTCTTGGAGGTAGGGTCGGTGGTGGTCGGGGACATCCCATACAGCCGCCGGGGCCAGCCCGGCACACCAACGAGGAGATCGGTTCGTGACGATCCGCGTAGGCATCAACGGCTTTGGCCGTATCGGTCGTAACTACTTCCGTGCGCTCCTGGAGCAGGGTGCGGACATCGAGATCGTCGGTGTCAACGACCTGACCGACAACGCCACCCTGGTGCACCTGCTGAAGTACGACTCCATCCTGGGTCGTCTCAAGCACGAGGTCAGCCACACCGACGACACGATCACCGTCGGCAACATGACCTTCAAGACGATGGCCGAGCGGGACCCGGCCGCCCTGCCCTGGGGCGAGCTCGGTGCCGACATCGTCATCGAGTCCACCGGCATCTTCACCAAGCGCGAGGACGCCGCCAAGCACCTCGCCGCCGGTGCCAAGAAGGTCCTGATCTCCGCGCCCGCCTCCAACGAGGACATCACCATCGTGATGGGCGTCAACCAGGACAAGTACGACGCGGCCAACCACCACGTCATCTCCAACGCCTCCTGCACCACCAACTGCGTGGCGCCGATGGCGAAGGTGCTGGACGAGAGCTTCGGCATCGTCAAGGGCCTGATGACGACGGTCCACGCGTACACCAACGACCAGCGCATCCTCGACTTCCCGCACAAGGACCTGCGCCGCGCCCGCGCCGCCGCGGAGAACATCATCCCGACCTCGACCGGTGCCGCCAAGGCCACCGCCCTGGTCCTGCCGCAGCTCAAGGGCAAGCTGGACGGCATGGCCATGCGCGTCCCGGTCCCCACCGGCTCCGTGACCGACCTGGTCGTCGAGCTGGAGCGCGAGGTCACCAAGGACGAGATCAACACCGCCTTCCAGAAGGCCGCAGAGGGCCAGCTGAAGGGCATCCTCGAGTACACCGAGGACCCGATCGTCTCCGCGGACATCGTCAACTGGCCGGCCTCCTGCACCTTCGACGCCTCGCTGACGATGGCACAGGGCAAGCAGGTCAAGATCATCGGCTGGTACGACAACGAGTGGGGTTACTCCAACCGCCTGGTGGACCTCACCGTCTTCGTCGGCGGCCAGCTCTGATCTCCGCCTGACCCCTCAGGCGCCGAGATGGTAAGGACGGGGCTCGTACGACGCGATGACGCGTCGTCCGGGCCCCGTTCCATGGCTGTTCCTTACCGAAGTCACGGAGTCACTGCATGAAGACGATCGACGATCTCATCCGGGACGGAGTCGAAGGCAAGCGAGTCTTCGTCCGCGCCGACCTGAACGTGCCCCTGGAGGGCACCGTCATCACCGACGACGGTCGCATCCGCGCCGTCGCGCCGACGATCGCCAAGCTGGCCGAGGCCGGCGCCAAGGTGATCGTCGCCTCCCACCTGGGCCGTCCCAAGGGCGCCCCGGACCCCGCGTTCTCCCTGGCCCCGGTCGCCGGCCGGCTCGGCGAGATCCTGAACCGCCCCGTCGCATTCGCCACCGACACCGTGGGTGACAGCGCGAAGGCCACCGTTGCCGGTCTCGGCAACGGCGAGGTCACGCTGCTGGAGAACCTGCGGTTCAACGCGGGCGAGACCAGCAAGGACGACGCCGAGCGCGGCGCCTTCGCCGACGCCCTCGCCTCGCTCGCCGACCTCTACGTCGGCGACGGCTTCGGCGCCGTGCACCGGGGGCACGCCTCGGTCTTCGACCTCCCCGCGCGCCTGCCGCACGCGGCCGGTGGCCTGATCGCCACCGAGGTCGGCGTGCTGAAGAAGCTCACCGAGGAGGTGCAGCGCCCGTACGTGGTCGTCCTGGGCGGCGCCAAGGTCTCCGACAAGCTGGGCGTCATCGACAACCTGCTGAAGAAGGCCGACCGCATCCTCATCGGCGGCGGCATGTCGTACACCTTCCTGGCCGCCAAGGGCCACGAGGTCGGCATCTCGCTGCTGCAGGAGGACCAGAAGGCGAAGTGCCTGGAGTACCTGGCGGAGGCGGAGAAGCGGGGCGTGGAGTTCGTCCTGCCCGTCGACGTCCTGGTCTCGGCCGAGTTCCCGGACCTGAAGGGCAAGACCCCGGCCGACTACGAGGTCGTCGCCAGCGACGCCATCCCGGCCGACAAGGAGGGCCTGGACATCGGCCCGAAGACGCGTGAGCTGTACGCGTCCAAGCTCGCCGACGCCGGCACCGTCTTCTGGAACGGCCCGATGGGCGTCTTCGAGCACCCCGACTTCGCGAACGGTACGAAGGCCGTCGCCCAGGCCCTGGTGGACACGGACGGCTTCACCGTCGTCGGCGGCGGCGACTCCGCCGCGGCCGTGCGCATCCTGGGCTTCGACGAGAACGCTTTCGGCCACATCTCGACCGGCGGCGGCGCCAGCCTCGAGTACCTCGAGGGCAAGACGCTCCCCGGCCTCGCCGCACTGGAGGACTGAACCACCGTGACCGCACGCACCCCGCTGATGGCGGGCAACTGGAAGATGAACCTCAACCACCTCGAGGCCATCGCCCACGTCCAGAAGCTCGCCTTCTCCCTCGCCGACAAGGACTACGACCGCGTCGAGGTCGCCGTCCTGCCGCCCTTCACCGACCTGCGCTCGGTGCAGACGCTGGTGGACGGCGACAAGCTGCAGATCAAGTACGGCGCCCAGGACATCTCGGCGCAGGACTCCGGCGCCTACACCGGCGAGATCTCCGGCGCCATGCTCGCCAAGCTCAAGTGCACCTTCGTCACCGTCGGGCACTCCGAGCGCCGCCAGTACCACGGCGAGACCGACGAGATCTGCAACGCCAAGGTCAAGGCCGCCTTCCGGCACGGCCTGACCCCGATCCTGTGCGTCGGCGAGGGCCTGGACGTCCGCAAGGCCGGCAACCAGGTCGCCCACACCCTCGCCCAGGTCGACGGCGGCCTGAAGGACGTCCCAGCCGAGCAGGCCGCCACGGTCGTCATCGCCTACGAGCCGGTGTGGGCCATCGGCACCGGCGAGGTCGCCACGCCCGAGGACGCCCAGGAGGTCTGCGGGGCCATCCGCGGCCGCTTGGCCGAGCTCTACGACCAGGAGCTGGCCGACAAGGTCCGCATCCAGTACGGCGGCTCGGTCAAGTCCGGCAACATCGCCGCGATCATGGCCCAGCCCGACGTGGACGGCGCCCTGATCGGCGGCGCCTCGCTGGACGCCGAGGAATTCGTCAAGATCGTCCGCTTCGGCGATCAGTAGCGGCTATGACGACGGGTGCTCCCCGTCGTACCCTGTCGGGGCCGGGACCGGCACGAATGCCGGCCGCCGGCCCCGCAGCACTTTCCATTCAGTCAGTCCGAGAGAGTTGGTCCAGCCGTGGTCATCGGGTTCTCGATCGCCCTCATCGTCTTCAGCGTGCTGCTGATGATGCTGGTGCTCATGCACAAGGGGAAGGGCGGCGGCCTGTCCGACATGTTCGGTGGCGGCATGCAGTCCTCCGTCGGCGGATCCTCGGTCGCCGAGCGGAACCTCGACCGGATCACCATCGTGATCGGTCTGCTGTGGTTCGCGTGCATCATCGCGCTCGGCGTCCTGATGAAGCTCGACAGCTGACGCGTCGTCGCAACCGCGGCCTATGATGGGGCTGCGTTCTTCGTGGCCGGGCTGTAACTCCTGCCACTGGACGCGCGTTGGGCCTTACGTAGACTGAGGCGCCCGCAGCGGAGCCGACCACCTGGCTCCGCGGCACCATCACGCAGGGAGTTACGACCGTGGCAAGTGGCAACGCGATCCGAGGAAGCCGGGTCGGGGCGGGGCCGATGGGCGAGGCCGAGCGGGGCGAATCCGCACCGCGCCTGCGCATCTCCTTCTGGTGCTCGAACGGGCACGAGACGCAGCCCAGCTTCGCCAGCGACGCCCAGGTGCCCGACACCTGGGACTGCCCCCGCTGTGGCTTCCCCGCCGGACAGGACCGGGACAACCCGCCGGACCCGCCGCGCACCGAGCCCTACAAGACCCATCTGGCCTACGTCCGCGAGCGGCGCAGCGACGCCGACGGCGAGGCCATCCTCGCCGAGGCCCTCGCCAAGCTGCGCGGGGAGATCTGAGGCCGACCCACCCGGACGGACGCACAGCGGCCCGGTCGCACACCCATACGGTGTGCGACCGGGCCGCTGTGCTGTGCGCTGCGCGGTGCACCGTGCTGCGCGGTGCACGTGCGAGGAATCGACGGCAGATCAATTAGGTTGGAAACGGCGGGGACCAACCGAGTAGAAGTGGGCTGATGTCCGAGATGAACGCACAGGGCCGCACCAGGCCGGACCGCACCCGCGAGTGGCAGGCACTGGCCAAGCACCGCGCCGAGCTGGGGGAGGTGCACCTGCGTCAGCTGTTCGCGGACGATCCGCGACGCGCCGAGAGGTACGCCCTCTCCGTCGGCGACCTGTACCTCGACTACTCCAAGCACCTCGTCACCGACGAGACCCTCACCCTGCTGCGCGAGCTGGCCGCCGCGATGGACGTGGCCGGCCTGCGCGACGCGATGTTCCGCGGCGAGAAGATCAACACCACCGAGGGCCGCGCGGTGCTCCACACCGCCCTGCGCGCCCCCGAGTCCGCCGTCGTCGAGGTCGACGGGGAGAACGTCGTCCCCGCCGTGCACGCCGTGCTGCGCAAGATGCAGGTCTTCACCGACCGCATCCTTTCGGGTGATTGGAAGGGTCACACCGGCAAGCGCATCCGCAACATCGTCAACATCGGCATCGGCGGCTCCGACCTCGGCCCGGCCATGGCGTACGAGGCACTGCGCCCCTACACCCACCGCGACCTCACCTTCCGTTTCGTCAGCAACGTCGACGGTGCGGACCTGCACGAGGCCGTGCGCGACCTGGACGCCGCCGAGACGCTGTTCATCGTGGCCTCCAAGACCTTCACCACGATCGAGACCATCACCAACGCCACCTCCGCACGCAACTGGCTGCTCGACCGGCTGGGCGCCGGCGAGGACGCGGTGGCCAAGCACTTCGTCGCCCTGTCGACGAACGCCGAGAAGGTCGCCGAGTTCGGCATCGACACCGCCAACATGTTCGAGTTCTGGGACTGGGTCGGCGGCCGCTACTCCTTCGACTCCGCCATCGGCCTCTCCCTGATGATCGCCATCGGCCCCGACCGCTTCCGCGAGATGCTGGCCGGCTTCCACCTCGTCGACGAGCACTTCCGCACCGCGCCCTTCGAGGAGAACGCCCCCGTCCTGCTGGGCCTGCTCGGCATCTGGTACGGCAACTTCCACGGCGCGCAGTCGCACGCGGTGCTGCCCTACAGCCACTACCTGTCGAAGTTCCCGGCCTACCTGCAGCAGCTCGACATGGAGTCCAACGGCAAGTCCGTCGACCGCGACGGAACGCCCGTCACCTGGCAGACCGGGCCGGTGGTGTGGGGCACGCCCGGCACCAACGGGCAGCACGCGTACTACCAGTTGATCCACCAGGGCACCGAACTCATCCCCGCCGACCTGCTGGGCTTCGCCCGGCCCGTCGAGGAACTGGAGCCGCGGCTCGCCGCCCAGCACGACCTGCTGATGGCCAACCTCTTCGCCCAGGGTCAGGCGCTCGCCTTCGGCAAGACGGCCGAGGAGGTCGAGGCGGAGGGCGTACCGGCCGCACTGGTGCCGCACAAGACGTTCCGGGGCAACCACCCGACGACGACGATCCTGGCGAACGAGCTCAGCCCGTCGGTGCTGGGGCAGCTGATCGCACTGTACGAGCACAAGGTGTTCGTGCAGGGGGCGATCTGGAACATCGACTCCTTCGACCAGTGGGGGGTCGAGCTGGGCAAGGTCCTCGCGAAGCGGGTCGAGCCGGCGCTGACGGAGGGCACGGAGGTCGCGGGGCTCGACGCGTCGACGGCGAGCCTGGTCGCCCGGTACCGCACGGTGCGGGGCCGCTGACGCGGGAAGGGACCCCACCCCGCCCTTTCACCGTTTATCAGGGGGCTGCGCCCCCTGATACCCCCGCTTTCCTCAAACGCCGGACGGGCTGACGCAAGTCAGCCCGTCCGGCGTTTGAGGACACCGCGCGCCGCGCGGCCCGGGGGTCCGTGGGGCGGAGCCCCCGGGAAACGGTGAAAGGGCGGGGTGGGGCCCCTCCCTGCTACGGCGACGCCGGAGGGTACAGGCTTCGCGGCAGCTGCGCCGCCGCGGCCTGGTCCAGCAGCCACAGCGTGCGGCGCGTGCCGCGTGCACCGGCCGCCGGCGCCTGGATCTCACCCGCACCGCTCAGCGCCAGTGCAACGGCCCCCGCCTTGTCCTCGCCGGCCGCCAGCAGCCAGACCTCCCGCGCGGCCCGGATCGCCGGGAGCGTCAGGGAGACGCGTACGGGCGGGGGCTTGGGCGAGCCGTGGACGCCCACGACCGTGCGCTCGGTCTCCCGCACGCCCGGGTGTTCCGGGAAGAGGGAGGCCACGTGCGTGTCGGGGCCGACGCCCAGCAGCAGGACGTCGAACGCCGGTACGGGGCCGTGGTCCTCCGGCCGGGCCGCGGCGGCCAGTTCGGCCGCGTACGCCTCGGCCGCCGCGTCGGCGTCCTCGTGCGTGCCGTCCGGGGCCGGCATGAAGTGCACCCGGGCCGGGTCGAGGCCGACCCGGTCGAGGAGGGCCTCGCGCGCCTGGGTGTCGTTGCGCTCGGGGTCGCCCTCGGGCAGGAAGCGCTCGTCGCCCCACCACAGGTCGAGCCGGGACCAGTCGACCGCGTCCCGGGCGGGCGCGTCGGCGAGGGCCGTAAGGAGCGCGTTGCCGTTGCGCCCGCCGGTCAGGACGACGGAGGCGTAGCCGCGGGCGGCCTGGGCGTCCACGATCTTCGTGATCAGCCGGGCCGCCGCGGCCTTGGCCATCAGCTCCTTGTCGTGGTGGACGACGATCTGCGGCGTGCTCACTTGCCCGCCCGCTTCCTGGCCGGCTTCTTCGCCGCCGGTTCCGCCGTCTCGGCCGCCTCGGCGGCTTCGGCCGGCTCGGCCGGCTGCTCCGGGGTGGCCGGTTCGCCGCCGCCCCCGGCGGGGGTCGCGGCGGGCAGCGGTTCGCCCAGGGCCTCGACGCCGTACTTGACCGCGGACTCGTAGATGAGGTCCGGGTCGAGCCGGCGCAGTTCCTCCGCGAGGAGGTCGGCGGTGTCGCGGCGCTTGAGCGCGACCGACCGGTCGGGCTGGCCGCGCATGGTGAGCTTGGCCAGGGAGCCGTCGGCGCGGTCGAGGGTGATGACGCCGTCCTTGGTCTCCATGCGCACGGCGGTCAGGCCGGGCCCCTCGGAGACGGTGCGCCGGGCGGTCACCCCGAGACGGTCGGCCAGCCACATGGCCAGCAGTTCGCCGCTGGGGTTGTACGCCTCGCCCTCGACCTCGGCCGCGGTGATCTCGATACCGGGCTGCTGGTCGAGTGCGGCGGCCAGGACCGAGCGCCACGGCGTGATGCGGGTCCAGGCCAGGTCGGTGTCGCCGGGCGTGTAGGTGGCGGCGCGGGTGGCGAGCTCGGCGACGGGGTCCTCGGCGGTGTAGGCGTCGGTGACCCGGCGCTGGCCGAGCGCGCCGAGGGGGTCCTTGGCGGGGTTGGCGGGGGAGCCCACCGGCCACCAGACGACGACGGGGGCGTCGGGCAGCAGCAGGGGCAGCACCACGGACTGGGCGTGGTCTATGACCTCGCCGTACAGCCGCAGCACCACCGTCTCGCCGGCGCCGGCGTCGCCGCCCACGCGGACCTCGGCGTCCAGGCGGGCCTGGGCGCGGTCGCGGGGCGAGCGGCTGATCCGCTTGATGACGACGAGCTTGCGCGAGGGGTGCTCGCGGGACGCCTCGTTGGCGGCCTTGAGCGCGTCGTAGGCGTGCTCCTCGTCGGTGACGATGACCAGGGTGAGGACCATGCCGCTGGCCGGGGTGCCGATGGCGCGGCGGCCCTGGACCAGCGCATTGTTGATCTTGCTGGCCGTGGTGTCCGTAAGGTCGATCTTCATGGCCGACGCCAGCTCCGTCCGTCTCGTGCGAGCATCTCGTCCGCCTCGACCGGCCCCCAGGTGCCGGCCGGGTACTGCGCGGGCCTGCCGTTCTTCTCCCAGTACTGCTCGATGGGGTCGAGGATCTGCCAGGAGAGCTCGACCTCCTTCAGGCGCGGGAAGAGGTTGGACTCGCCGAGCAGGACGTCGAGGATCAGCCGCTCGTACGCCTCGGGGCTCGACTCGGTGAAGGACTCGCCGTAGGCGAAGTCCATCGAGACGTCCCGGACCTCCATCTGGGTGCCCGGCACCTTCGAGCCGAAGCGCACGGTGACGCCCTCGTCCGGCTGCACCCGGATCACCAGGGCGTTCTGCCCCAGTTCCTCGGTGGCGGTCTGGTCGAAGGGGGAGTAGGGGGCGCGCTGGAAGACGACCGCGATCTCGGTGACGCGGCGGCCCAGCCGCTTGCCGGTGCGCAGGTAGAAGGGGACGCCCGCCCAGCGGCGGTTGTCGATGTCCAGCTTGATCGCGGCGTAGGTGTCGGTCTTGGAGTTCGGGTCGGTGCCCTCCTCCTCCAGGTAGCCGACGACCTCCTCGCCGCCCTGCCAGCCGTGCGTGTACTGCCCGCGCACGGTCTCCTTGCCCAGGTCCTTCGGCAGCCGGACGGCGCTGAGCACCTTGGTCTTCTCGGCGGCCACCGCATCGGCGTCGAAGGAGACGGGCTCCTCCATCGCGGTGAGCGCCAGCAGCTGCAGCAGGTGGTTCTGGATGACGTCGCGGGCGGCGCCGATGCCGTCGTAGTAGCCGGCGCGGCCGCCGATGCCGATGTCCTCGGCCATGGTGATCTGCACGTGGTCGACGTAGGACCGGTTCCAGATCGGCTCGAAGAGGGTGTTGGCGAAGCGCAGGGCCAGGATGTTCTGGACCGTCTCCTTGCCGAGGTAGTGGTCGATGCGGAAGACCGACTCGGCGGGGAAGACGTCGTGGACGATCCGGTTGAGCTCCTGGGCGCTGGCCAGGTCGTGGCCGAAGGGCTTCTCGATGACGGCGCGCCGCCAGGCGCCCTCCTGCTGCTCGGCCAGGCCGTGCTTCTTGAGCTGCTGGACGACCGTCGGGAAGAACTTCGGCGGCACGGAGAGGTAGAAGGCGAAGTTGCCGCCCGTGCCCTGGGCCGCGTCCAGCTCCTCTATGGTCGCCTTGAGGGTCTCGAAGGCCGTGTCGTCGTCGAAGTCGCCCTGGACGAACCGGCAGCCCTGCACCAGCTGCTGCCAGACCTCCTCGCGGAAGGGGGTGCGGGCGTGCTGCTTGACGGCCTCGTAGACGACCTGGGCGAAGTCCTCGTCCTCCCACTGCCGGCGGGCGAAGCCGATGAGGGAGAAGCCCGGCGGGAGAAGGCCGCGGTTGGCCAGGTCATAAACGGCCGGCATCAGCTTTTTACGTGACAAATCACCCGTGACGCCAAAGATGACCAGGCCCGACGGCCCCGCGATGCGCGGGAGCCGTCGGTCCAGAGCGTCACGCAGCGGATTGCTGCTGCTCAATTCATGCCTCCGGTGCCAGGCGCTTGAGCTCCGCCTCGGTGGACTTCAGAAGGTCGTTCCAGGACTGCTCGAACTTGTCGACGCCCTCGTCCTCCAGGAGCTGGACGACCTCGTCGTACGAGACGCCCAGGCGGGCCAGCGCGTCGAGCTCGGCCTTGGCCTGCTCGTACGTGCCGCGCACCGTGTCACCCGTGATCTGCCCGTGGTCGGCGGTGGCCTGCAGCGTGGCCTCCGGCATGGTGTTGACCGTGTTGGGGGCGACCAGGTCGTCGACGTACAGCGTGTCCTTGTAGGCCGGGTCCTTCACACCGGTCGAGGCCCACAGCGGACGCTGCTTGTTGGCGCCGGCCTTCTCCAGCTCGGCCCAGCGGTCGGAGGAGAACACCTCCTCGTACGCCTGGTAGGCCAGACGGGCGTTGGCCAGGGCGGCCTTGCCGCGCAGCTCCTTGGCCTCGTCCGTGCCCAGCGCGTCCAGGCGCTTGTCGATCTCGGTGTCCACGCGGGAGACGAAGAAGGACGCGACCGAGTGGATCAGCGACAGGTCCAGGCCGGCGGCCTTGGCCTTCTCCAGACCGGTCAGGTAGGCGTCCATCACCGCGCGGTAGCGCTCGAGCGAGAAGATCAGCGTGACGTTGACGCTGATGCCCAGCCCGATGGTCTCGGCGATGGCCGGCAGGCCCGCCTTCGTCGCGGGGATCTTGATCAGGGTGTTGGGCCGGTCCACCAGCCAGGCCAGCTGCTTGGCCTCGGCCACGGTGGCGCGGGTCTTGTGCGCCAGGCGCGGGTCGACCTCGATGGAGACCCGGCCGTCACGGCCGCCGGTGGCGTCGAAGACCGGGCGCAGGATGTCGGCGGCGTCGCGGACGTCCGCCGTGGTGATCATGCGGATGGCCTCTTCGACGGTGACCTCACGGGCGGCGAGGTCGGCGAGCTGCTGCTCGTAGCCGTCGCCGCTGGAGATCGCCTTCTGGAAGATCGACGGGTTGGTCGTCACGCCCACCACGTGGCTCTGGTCGATGAGCTCGGCCAGGTTGCCGGACGTGATGCGCTTGCGGGACAGGTCGTCCAGCCAGATCGCGACGCCTTCGTCGGAGAGGCGCTTGAGTGCGTCTGTCATGGGATCTGCATCTCCTAGCAGGTGTGTGTACGAAGCGTCAGCGGCGGGCGGCGTCGGCGATCGACTCGCGGGCGGCCTCGACCACGGCCTCGGGGGTCAGGCCGAACTCGCGGTAGAGCACCTTGTAGTCGGCGGAGGCGCCGAAGTGCTCCAGCGAGACGATGCGGCCGGCGTCACCGACGTAGCGGTACCAGGTCAGACCCACACCGGCCTCCACGGCGACGCGGGCCTTGACGTCCGGCAGCAGCACGCCGTCCCGGTACGCCTGGTCCTGCTCCTCGAACCACTCGACGGACGGCATCGACACCACGCGGGTCGGCACGCCCTCGGCCTGCAGGGTCTCGCGGGCCTCGACGGCCAGCTGCACCTCGGAGCCGGTGGCGATCAGGATGACCTGCGGGCGGCCGCCCTCGGCCTCCAGCAGCACGTAGCCGCCCTTGGCCACGCCCTCGTTGGGCTCGTAGGTCGGCACGTTCTGGCGGGTGAGGGCCAGGCCGTGCGGGGCCGGCTTGGCGACGTGGCGCTTCATGATCTCGCGCCAGGCGATCGCCGTCTCGTTGGCGTCGGCCGGGCGGACCATGTTCAGGCCCGGGATCGCCCGCAGCGCGGCCATGTGCTCGACCGGCTGGTGGGTCGGGCCGTCCTCGCCCAGGCCGATGGAGTCGTGCGTCCACACGTAGGTGACCGGCAGCTTCATCAGCGCGGCCAGACGCACGGCCGGGCGCATGTAGTCGGAGAACACCAGGAAGGTGCCGCCGTAGACGCGGGTGTTGCCGTGCAGCGCGATGCCGTTCATGGTCGAGCCCATGGCGTGCTCGCGGATGCCGAAGTGGATCGTGCGCCCGTACGGGTTCGCCTCCGGCAGCGGGTTGCCCACCGGGAGGAAGGACGACGACGGGTCGATCGTGGTGTTGTTCGAGCCGGCGAGGTCGGCGGAGCCGCCCCACAGCTCGGGCAGCACGCCGCCGAGCGCCTTGAGGACCTCACCGGAGGCCTTGCGGGTGGCGACGTCCTTGCCGGCCGGGAAGACGGGGATCGCCTTCTCCCAGCCGTCCGGGAGCTCGCCGGCGGCGATGCGGTCGAACTCCGCGGCGCGCTCCGGGTTGGACTCGCGCCACTTCTGCAGCTGCTTGTCCCAGGTCGCATGGGCCTCGCGGCCGCGGTCGGCGGCCTTGCGGACGTGCCGGAAGACCTCGTCCTCGACCTGGAAGTGCTGCTCGGGGTCGAAGCCCATGACGCGCTTGGTCGCGGCGACCTCGGCCTCGCCCAGCGCCGAGCCGTGGGAGGCCTCGGTGTTCTGGGCGTTGGGGGCCGGCCAGGCGATGATCGTACGGGCGGCGATGATGGAGGGCCGCTCGGTCTCGGCCTTGGCCGCCTGGAACGCCGCGTACAGCGCCTGGACGTCGAAGTCGCCGTTGGCGGCCTGCTCGATGCGCTGGACGTGCCAGCCGTAGGCCTCGTAGCGCTTGAGGACGTCCTCGGAGAAGGCCGTCTCGGTGTCGCCCTCGATCGAGATGTGGTTGTCGTCGTACAGCGCGATCAGGTTGCCGAGCTTCTGGTGGCCGGCGAGCGAGGACGCCTCGGCCGAGATGCCCTCCTCCAGGTCGCCGTCGGAGACGATCGCCCAGACGGTGTGGTCGAACGGGGACTCGCCCTGCGGCGCCTCCGGGTCGAACAGACCGCGCTCGTAGCGGGCGGCCATCGCCATGCCCACGGCGTTGGCGATGCCCTGGCCCAGCGGGCCGGTGGTGGTCTCCACGCCACGGGTGTGACCGTGCTCCGGGTGGCCCGGGGTCTTGCTGTCCCAGGTGCGGAACGCCTTGAGGTCCGCCAGCTCCAGGCCGTACCCGGCCATGAACAGCTGGATGTACAGGGTCAGGCTGGTGTGGCCCGGGGAGAGGACGAACCGGTCGCGACCGGCCCAGTCGGCGTCACTGGGGTCGTGGCGCATCAGCTTCTGGAACAGCAGGTAGGCCGCGGGCGCCAGGGACATCGCCGTGCCGGGATGGCCGTTGCCGACCTTCTGCACGGAGTCCATCGCCAGGACACGGGCGGTATCGACGGCCCTCTGGTCCAGTTCGGTCCATTCGAGGTCTGTGGTGGTCGGCTTCATGCTCACCCTCGGATCAGGGCTCCTCTCCACATGATCAATCTGCCGGGGGCGGTATGTTCCGCCACGACGCGGCGGACCCGAGCCTACCCCCGCCTGGACGCGCATCTTTTCGACGTACAGTCGGGCTCACCGGCACTCATTTGAGACGTGTCAAACGTGTCGGACGGCTCTCATGTGATCGGTACGGACCGCCGGGTCATCACCGGGATCCTCGACCATTCGATCGCCGACCGGGGCAACCTCATCCTGATGTGAATCATTCCCGCCGCGGGGCACGGCGGGTCCTCCTCTCCAGCCTGCCGGGCGCAGCGCCCGCGCGCCTGTCGAGGGCGGCTGTTCCGGCCGGGCACCGGGGGAAACACGACCCACCCCGGCGAAGGCCGTGCTACCCCCTGCGTCTAGAGTGGCGTAGTACGCGCAAGCCTTTACCCGGGATTCAGGCCCGGACGCGCTTGCTGGCCTTATCTCTGTCAGGGGTGTGCGTGACGGCCGTCGAATCCCGTCCTGCAGGGGTGCTCGTCGACGAGCACCCCGCTCACCGGCCGTTGGGTGCCCGGGTCAAGGGCTTCGTGGCGCTGACGAAGCCGCGCGTCATCGAGCTGCTGCTGATGACGACGGTGCCGGTGATGTTCCTGGCGGCCCAGGGCGTGCCCGACCTGTGGCTGGTCCTGGCCACCTGCATCGGCGGCTACCTCTCCGCAGGCGGTGCCGGGGCGTACAACATGTACATCGACCGGGACATCGACGCGATGATGGACCGCACGTCCCAGCGTCCGCTCGTCACCGGCATGGTCTCCCCCCGTGAGTGCCTGGTCTTCGCCACCGCGCTGACCGTCGGCTCGACGGTGTGGTTCTGGTATCTGGTCAACCCCCTGTCGGCGATGCTCTCGCTCGGCGCCAATGCGTTCTACGTCATCGTCTACACGATGATCCTCAAGCGGCGTACGGCCCAGAACATCGTCTGGGGCGGCATCGCCGGCTGCCTGCCGGTGATCATCGGCTGGTCCGCGGTGAAGAATGAGGTCTCCTGGGCCTCCCTGATCCTCTTCCTGGTCATCTTCTTCTGGACGCCGCCGCACTACTGGCCGCTGTCGATGAAGGTCAAGGACGACTACGAGCGCGTCGGCGTGCCGATGCTGCCGGTCGTCGCGGGCAACAAGGCCGTGGCCAAGCAGATCGTCCTCTACAGCTGGGTGATGGTCGGCGTGTCGCTGCTGCTCACGCCCCTGGGCTACACCGGCTGGTTCTACACGCTCGTCGCCGTGGTCTGCGGCGCGCTGTGGCTGAAGGAGGCGCACGCGCTGCAGGCGCGCGCCAAGGCAGGCATCACCGGGCCCAAGCTCAAGGAGATGCGCCTGTTCCACTGGTCGATCACGTACGTGTCGCTGCTGTTCACGGCCGTGGCCATCGACCCCTTCCTGCGCTGACACGCACCGCAACGTCCTGACGACGGGCGCTTCGGGTGGCCAAGGCCACCCGAAGCGCCCGTCGCCGTATGGGGCTACTCGTCGGTAGCATCCTGGCCATGGCAGACAACAAGGCAGCAGCAAAGCTCGCCCGGCAGATCACCGCCTTCGCCAAGCAGCACGGCGGCAGCGCGGAGGGGCAGCTCGCGCACATCGGCCGCGGCACGACCCGCATCGCCCTGGTCGGGGCCGACGGGCAGTGGGGCAACCTCGTCGCCCGCACGCACGAGACGGCGCACGAGGCGGCCGAACTGGCCGGGCTCACGCTGCGGGACGACTTCGACGGCGAGATGGCGGCGAAGGTCCGCACGGGCCCGTACGAGTGGAAGCGCATGGCAGGCCTGCAGATCGGCGGCCCGAGCAACGGGTGAGCGCCCCGTCAGGGGCGCGATCGGCCACCCCGTGCACGCCCTGATGGGGCACGCACAGTGCCCCGTAGGGGCGCGGGGAACTGCGCGATCGGCCACCGACGGCCCGCAGCCGACACGCGACCCCGAGGGCCGGGGCGCAGCACGGCGCTCCGCC
>NZ_JBFAPE010000020.1:0-125878 GCF_040675615.1 Streptomyces sp. NPDC049585
AGGCTCCCAGTAGACGACTGGGTTGATAGGCCAGATATGGAAGCCGGGTAACCGGTGGAGTTGACTGGTACTAATAGGCCGAGGGCTTGTCCATAGTTGCTCGCGTCCACTGTGTTGGTTCTGAAACCACGAACAACCAACACACCCCCACGTAACCGTGGGTGTGTGTTGCGGTTGATAGTTTCATAGTGTTTCGGTGGTCATAGCGTTAGGGAAACGCCCGGTTACATTCCGAACCCGGAAGCTAAGCCTTTCAGCGCCGATGGTACTGCAGGGGGGACCCTGTGGGAGAGTAGGACACCGCCGAACTCCTTTTGAGAGAAGCCCCGTTGGGAACCATGTTCCCAACGGGGCTTCTCTGCGTTTACGCCGACGTCCTCAGGTCGCGCCGTTCCACCCGCCCCAGCAGTGGCAGCCCCCGTACCCAGCGTTCGACCTCCTGCACCGCGTAGAGTCCCAGGCGCCGCACCTCGGTGCCCTGGGCGCCGGCGATGTGGGGGGTCACGAGGACGTTGGGGAGCGAGAACAGGGGGTGTCCTCGCTGCAGTGGTTCGGGTTCCGTGACGTCCAGTACCGCGCTCAGCCGTCCCGACCGGCATTCCGCCGTCAGCGCCTCCGTGTCGACAAGGGCACCCCGCGCCGTATTGATGATCGTGCCCCCGTCGGGGACCAGGGCCAGCCGGTGGGCATCGAGCATGTGGCGAGTGGCCGGGAGGTCGGGGGCGTGCAGGGTGACGACCGAGCTGTTGCCGCACAGCGTTTCCAGGTCCGCCTTCTCGGCCCCCATACGGTGCGCTTCGTCGACGCTGACGTACGGGTCGTACAGCAGCACCCGGTAACCGGCGTCGGCTGCCGACAGCCGGGCCAGGACGCGATGTCCGATGCGCGAGGCGCCGATGACGCCGACGGTCCGGCCGTCCGCCCCTTGGCGTTCGCAGAAGCGCGGCCAGCCGCCGTCGCCGCCCCGGGCCGCATAGGCGGCCGCCGTGACGAGTGCCTGTTTCGACGCCAGGACGACACACGCGTACGCGTAGTCGGCCACTGGTCCCGCATTCGCGTCGGCCGCCGAGGAGACGACGATGCCGCGGTCCCAGGCGTCTTCCGGCACCAGCCATTTCACCGATCCTCCGGCATGCACGATGGCCCGGAGCCGTGGGGCACCTGCCAGAGTCCGTTCCGTCAGCGCCGGGCACCCCCAGCCCGTGATGAGAACGTCCGCCTCTCCCAGCGCGTCCCAACCGTCGGTCACCGTGACGCTTTCGACGAGCCGGGTCCGCAACTCCTCGTCCAGTACGGCCCCGGCTTCCTCCTTCCCCATGACAATGACGGCCGTGGGGAAGGCCGTTGTGCCGCTTTCGTCCATGCGTAGTTCGCTCCCCGCCCCGGAGAGCGGAAAAACGCAGGGCCGGCGGTTTCGACGTGTCGAAACGATCGTCCTTGATCTCCCCCGCCCTCCTCCCGCACCTCCCGGAAACTCCGTGACTCTGCCTCCCCCCTTGCCGCGGGACCCCGTGTTCCGCCGTTTCACCTCCCGGCTTCCCCCAGCGCCGATGTCGCTCGCCCGGTCGGGTAATTCCCGGGCCGCCGACGCCGTCATCACGGCCGTCGTCCAGCTCGCAGTGACGATTCCGTTCGTCGTGCCGCGCTCGGCCGACGTACCGCCGGCCACCTGGGCCTCGTACGGCATGACGACGCTCACCGTGCTGCCCTTGCTGCTGCGCAGCCGGGCGCCGTTGACCGCGCTGCTGCTCATCACTGCTGCCGGATTCGCCTATCTGCCCCTGGACGGGCCCGGGCAGCCGCTGCCGTACAGCCCGTTGGTCGCCATTTTCACCGTGGCGGCCCTGGGCGGGGTGTGGCAGCGGCGGGTGACGATCTGCATCGGGCCGCCGCTCGTGGTGCTTTCCTCGGCCTTGCGGACGAATACGGCGCGCGAGTACCTGTTCGCGTTCTTCGTGTTCACCATGGCCTATGTGCTCGGCGTGCTCGCCCGCACCCGGCAGGCGTACCTCGAAGCCGTGGAGGCGCGGGCGGCCGAGCTCGAACGGTTGCGGCAGGTCGCGGCGGAACGGGCGGCCGAACGTGAACGCGCCCGCATCGCCCGGGAGATGCACGACGTGCTCTCCCACGCCGTCAGCCTGATGATCGTTCAGGCCGAGGCCGGGCCGCTCGTCGTACGGTCGGACCCGGCCCGCGCGGAAGCGGCGTTCGATGCGATAGCCGGCGCCGGGCGCGACGCCATGGTGCAGCTCCGCCGAATGCTGGGGTTGCTCAAGGAGGGCCGCGACGCGGACGGCGGGACCGGTTCGGCGCGCAGCCCGCAGCCGACGCTGAACGGGCTGCAGGACCTCGTCGCCGACGTGCGGCGTACGGGACTGGACGTGGCCCTCGTGTCGGAGGGCGAACCGCGGCCGCTGCCGCCCGACGTCCAGGTGACCGTCTACCGCGTTGTCCAGGAGGCGCTGACCAACGTCCTGCGCCATGCCCGTTCGGCTGTCTCGGTCCGCGTCCGCCTCGTGTGGGAGGCCGAGCGGCTCGTGGTGTGCGTCGACGACGACGGTCGCGCACCGCAGGACGGCAGCACCCGTGGCAGCGGCCGCGGGCTCATCGGCATTCGCGAGCGGGCGGCGGCCCACGGCGGTACGGCGTCCTTCGGGCCCGGGCCGGGCGGCGCGGGCTATCGCGTTGCTGTCGAACTGCCGCTCGTGTTCTCCTCTGCCGAGGAGGTGGACGGGTGACGATCCGGGTAGTGGTGGCCGACGACCAGGAGTTGGTGCGGGCCGGCTTCGCGCTGATCCTGGGCGCCCAGCCGGACATCTCGGTGGTCGCCGAGGCCGGTGACGGCGTCGAGGCGGTCGACGCCGTCCGCGTGCATGCGCCGGACGTGGTGCTGCTCGACATCCGCATGCCCCGCATGGACGGCATCGAGGCGGCCCGCAGGGTGTGCGCGGAGACCGGCACGAAGGTGGTCATGCTGACCACCTTCGACCAGGACGACTACGTCTACGAGGCGCTGCACGCGGGCGCCAGCGGCTTTCTGCTGAAGGACGTGCGCCGTGACGACCTCGTCCACGCGGTCCGTGTGGTCGTCGCCGGCGACTCCCTGCTCGCTCCGTCGGTGGCCCGCCGGCTGGTGGCCGACTTCACCTCCCGTACGCCGGCCGGCGTACGGGAAGCGACGGGCGGTGGCGCGGTGCCGGACGTGCTGGACGTACTGACCGCGCGCGAGCGCGAGATCCTCGTCCTGCTCGGCCGGGGCCTGTCGAACGCCGAGATCGCGGCCGAGCTGGTGGTCAGCGAGCACACCGTGAAGACGCACGTGTCGAACGTGCTGGCCAAGCTGGGGCTGCGCGACCGCATCCAGGCGGTCATCTGCGCCTACGAGACGGGTCTCATCGCCCCGGGCGGGTGAGGGACCACCCCCGGCATCCCTCGCGCGAGGGATGCCCGTCGGCCTCAAGGACCCCTCGCTCCGGCGATCCGCCGAACGCCTTCGCTCACAAGGATGGAGGGCACCAGGACCGCAGGTCTGTGGTCGAAGGACGAGGACCAGGGGGAGACCACCCATGCCGTACCGCCGCCGACGCACTGCCGTCGCGATCGCCACCGCTCTCACCGCGACCGCCGTCGCCGCGGTGCTGGGTGCCACCACGGCCGTCGCCGCACCCACCGCCACCGCACACGCCGCTCGGCCGGGCGTCACCACCACCCAGCTGCCGCCCGGGGCGGATGCGCTCCGGCAGGCGATAGCCGGCCTGCCCTCCGCCGACGCCACTGCCGCCCAGGTGCGGCTGGGCGGTGCCCAGGGGAGCTGGCAGGGCACGTCCGGGGAGTCCGACATCCGTACGCACCGGGCGCCCAAGGGGGACGAGCGCTTCCGGGCCGGGAGCATCACCAAGGTGTTCACCGCCGCCCTCACGCTGCAGCTGGTCCACGAGGGCAAGCTGGACCTGGACGGAACCGTGCAGCAGTACTTGCCGGAGCTTCTTCCCGCGAACTATCCGGACGTGAAGGTCAAGCAGCTGCTCAACTACACGAGCGGCCTGCCGAGCGCGGACGACCCCGGCGACTTCGCCTCGCAGTACGAGCGCCGCTTCACCACCTGGGACCACGAACAGCTGGTGAAGCGCGGATTCACCCAGCCGATGGAGTTCGCGCCGGGAACGCAGCAGCACTACTCGAACATTGGCTACAACGTGCTGGGGCTGCTTATCGAGAAGGTCACCGGCCACTCGTACGAGAGCCAGCTGCGCGACCGCGTCCTGAAGCCCACCGGGCTGAAGGACACCTACAGCCCCGGCAACGACCCGCGCATCCACGGCCGTCACACCCACGGCTACCAGGCGGTGAAGGCCGCGGACGGCTCCACGCGGCTGATCGACGTCACCGACTGGAACCAGTCCATCACCTGGGCCTCCGGCGACCTCGTCACCACCACCGCCGACCTGGAGCGCTTCATGACCGCGCTGTTCCGCGGCCGGATCGTGCCGGAGCACGAGCTGGCGCTGATGTTCACGGTGCCGGACGTGCCCGCGTACGGGGGCGGCAAGGCGGCGTACTCGAGCGGGCTGAGCCGCTACGTGTACGACGACGGCAAGCAGAAGACCGAGGTGTGGGGCAAGACCGGCGACCGCTACGGCTACGTCAACGGATTCGCCGGCACGAAGAACCTCTCCAGCACGGTCGTCTACGCGGTCAACGGGACGGACGCCAAGGGCAAGAAGATGAACGCCGTCGTGGGCCGCATCATCGGTGCCTTCGGCAAGGCCGTACAGGGCACGCAGGCCGCGCCCGCCCCTCGTGCCGGTCGCTAGCCGGCCGGGAGCGGGTGGCGGGGCCAGCGGGCGCGGGCCTGCTCCTCGGAGCGCATCAGCGCGAGGGTGGGCAGGCCCTGGGCCTCGCCCTGCTCCAGCAGCTCGGGGAGCGCCGGCAGCGGGGCGACGGCCGCCACGTCGTCGAGGACGACGGTGAGTGGTGGGTCGAGCCGGCCGGAGGATGACCGTTCGGCCATGCGGCGGCCGTGCTCGACCACGCTCTGGGCGAGTGCGGTGAGCAGGGGCATCGCACCCGGGTCGGTGCGGGGATCCTCAATCGCCTCACCCACCACGTACAGCGTTCCCCCTTCGGCGACAAATGATTCCAGCGCGAGCGTATTTGCTCGATTCGGATTGCATGCGTCGCGGATGTGGACGGAGCCGAGGGCGCTGAGCGCACGGGCCGCCAACTCCAGGGCCATGTCGCGGCGCTGGGGATGACCGGTGAGCGCCGATTCGAGCTCGCCCGCCGTCCCGCCCACCGCCTTGGGGCTCGTGCGCAGGATGCGGACGGGCTCGTGGGCGGCGGCGCCCTGCGTCCAGCGGTGGACCTGACGGAACGGCCGGCCGCCCACGGCGGCGGCCTGCAGCCAGCAGCGCAGCAGCGTCTCGGCGGTGTCGGCCGTCGCCGAGTCCAGGGGGCTGAGCGGGCGTACGGGCGCCAGGAGCGCGGCTGCGCGGGCCGTGGCGGTCTCCCGGGACTCGCACCCGGTGGTCGGGTCCCAGCGCAGGCGGTCGGGCGTGTCGAGGCGGTGCACGGGGTCGAAGGCCAGGACCGGGCCGAGCTTGGCGCGGCTCGCCTTGGTCTCGGCCCACAGCAGGGGGTCGCTGGTGACGACGAGCACGGGCCCGGCCGCCTCGAGCACGGCGCGGGCGGCGGGGGCGCGGCGCTCGGTGGTGTAGAGCAACCGCCGGGGGCCCTCCGGCGCGTGCGGCTCCGGCGGCGGCTCCGGCTCCGGCGCCGCTGCGGGGGCCGGGACCGGGATCACGGGTGGTGCGGGGAGCACCGGGGGGACGGGGGCCTGGGCGGGGACGTCCGCGCGTACCTCGGCCGCCGGAACGGCTGTTGCCGTTTCCGGCGCATCGGCCTGCTGCGGGAGGCCTTCGGCCTTGCGCTCGCGGCTGCGGCGGGCCCGTACGCCGCGCCAGCGGGCGATGGTGCCGAGCGCGAAGGTGGTCAGGACGACGGCCACCAGCAGCTCGCTGACGAGGATCCCCCAGAACAGCCCGTAGCCCGAGAGGCTGTCGGCGGGCGTGGTCGGCCAGGCGGCGGGCAGGTCGCGCGGCTGCGCCATCAGGTGGCGCATGGCCTGCGGAGTCCGGGCGATCGTGACGCCGTCGGGCCAGGCGCCGTGGCTGAACAGCGCGGCCAGGCCCGTCGCCGTCCACACCAGCACCGTCAGGCCCAGCAGGAAGGCGATGATGCTGACCAGCAGGCCGTCCGGGATCCCGCGCTCCCCACCCGGCTCCCGGCCCGGTACGGACCCCATGTCAGGCCACCGTGGACTCGGAGGATCCGTACGTGCCGTCGCCGAGGAACGGGGAGCCGACGGCGCGGGTGGCCGCGGCCGCTGCCGCCTCCTCGGTGGCGGCGTCGTGGACGCGGCCGTCCTCGGTCATGGCGCGGTCCGTGTAGACCAGCGGACGCTCGGCGTCGGTGATGATGTGCTTGACCACTTGGACGTTGCCGTTGACGTCCCAGACGGCGATGCCCGGGGTGAGCGTGGGGATGATCTCCACGGCCCAGCGGGGCAGGCCGAGCACGCGGCCGGTGGCCCTCGCCTCGTCCGCCTTCTGGGCGTAGATCGTGCGGGTGGAGGCCATCTTGAGGATCGCCGCCGCCTCCTTGGCGGCCGCCCCGTCGACGACGTCCGACAGGTGGTGGACGACCGCGACGAACGACAGGCCGAGCCGCCGGCCGAACTTCAGCAGCCGCTGGAAGAGCTGGGCGACGAACGGCGAGTTGATGATGTGCCAGGCCTCTTCCACCAGGAAGATGCGCTTCTTGCGGTCGGGCCGGATCCAGGTGTGCTCCAGCCACACGCCCACGATCGCCATGAGGATGGGCATGGCGATCGAGTTGCGGTCGATGTGCGACAGGTCGAAGACGATGAGCGGGGCGTCCAGGTCGATGCCCACGGTGGTCGGCCCGTCGAACATGCCGCGCAGGTCGCCGTCGACCAGCCGGTCCAGCACCAGGGCCACGTCCAGGCCCCAGGCCCGTACGTCGTCTATGTCGACGTTCATCGACTCCGCGGACTCCGCCTCCGGGTGGCGCAGCTGCTCGACGATGTCGGTGAGGACGGGCTGCCGGTCGAGGATCGTCTCGTTGACGTGGGCGTGGGCGACCTTGAGGGCGAAGCCCGCCCGCTCGTCCAGGCCCCGCCCGGTGGCGACCTCGATGATCGTCCGCAGCAGCGCGAGCTGGCCGGTGGTGGTGATGGCCGGGTCGAGCGGATTGAGACGGATGCCGCCGTCGAGGGCGGCCATGGGGTCCAGCCGGATGGGGGTTATGCCCAGCTGCTGCGCGATGAGGTGCCACTCGCCGACACCGTCCTCGCCCTGGGCGTCGAGGACGACGACCTGGCGGTCGCGGAAGCGCAGCTGCCGCAGGACGTACGTCTTCTCCAGCGCCGACTTGCCGTTGCCGGACTCGCCCAGGACCAGCCAGTGCGGGGCCGGCAGCTGCTGGCCGTACAGCTGGAACGGGTCGTAGATGTAGCCCTTGCCGGAGTAGACCTCGCGGCCGATGATCACGCCGGAGTCGCCGAGGCCCGGGGCCGCCGTCGGCAGGTAGACGGCCTGCGCCTGCCCGGTGGAGGTGCGCACGGGCAGCCGGGTGGTTTCGACCTTCCCGAAGAGGAAGCTGGTGAAGGCGTCGGTGACGTTGGCGAGCAGGTCGAGCACGGCATTGCCCCTATCGTCGGATGCCGGTCGCGAACGGCAGCGTGTTGACGAACGCCCGGTGATGCTCGCGGTCGCACCATTCGAGCTTGAGGTAGCTCTTGCCGGCCGAGGCTCTTATGGTCCGCTTGTCGCGCGCCAGCGCCTCCGGCGAGCGCGAGGAGACGGTGATGTAGCCGACGAGGTTGACGCCGGCCGCGCCGCTGGCCAGGTCCTCTCCGCGCTGGTCGACGCGCGAGTGGTGGGCGACGTCGCGCGGGTCGACGACCCGGTTCATCTTGGCGGCGCGCGAGGCGTCGGCGTCGTCGTTCGTCTTCTCGGTCAGCATGCGCTCGATGGCCACGTCGGTGGGTTCGAGATCCATGCAGACCGCGACCGTGCGGATCACATCGGGGGTGTGCACGAGGAGCGGGGCCAGGAAGTTCACCCCGACGGGGGTCATCGGCCATTCCTTGACCCACGCGGTGGAGTGACACCAGGGGGCCCGGGTGGACGACTCACGCGTCTTCGCCTGCAGGAACGTCGCCTCGGTCGCATCCAGTTCGGCCGGCCAGGCGTTGCGTTTCGTCATCGCCTGGATGTGGTCGATGGGGTGGTCCGGGTCGTACATGGAGTGCACGAGCGACGCCAGCCGCGCCTGCCCCAGCGGCTGGCGCACCCGGATGTCGGCCTCGGCCAGGCGGGCGCAGATGTCGGTCAGCTCCCGGGCCATCACCACGGCGAGCCCGCCGTCCCGGTCCAGCCGCCGCCGGCCGCCGTCGTGCCGGGAGGCACGGGAGATGGCCTGGGCCTCGGCGGCCAGCTCGCGCGAGTAGTGCATGCAGGCGACCAGGTACGCCCGGTGCTGCTCGGACGACGTGGAGACCATCGACTGCAACTGGTCGTAGGAGTCCTTGAGCCACTCCGGGGCGCGCTCGTCACCGCGCCGCTCGACGTCCTTGGCGTGCGCGTCGGGATCGGCCGGCAGCGTACGCGCCAGCATCTGGATGCGGGTGACATAGCCGTCGCCGTTGGCCACGTGCTTCAGCAGCGTCCCGAAGCGCTCGACCAGGGCCTCCTGGTCCTCCGAGTCGCGCAGCCCCACACCCGGGCCCTCGATCTCGATGGCCGCGGTGACGGTACGGCGGTCGGCGTGCAGCAGCACCGCGATCTCGTCCGGGCCGAAGGGCGCCGACAGCCAGCTGATCCGCCCGATGCCCGGCGGCGGCCCGACCTCGACCTCCTGCCCGTCCAGACGCGTACCGGCCTCCATCGCGACGGAACGGTACGTCGCGTCCTTGCGCAGCGTCCGCTTGTACGAGCGGTTGATCTCGAACCACTTGTAGAAGGTGCGGCCCTTGTACGGCACGTAGACGGCGGCGAGGGAGAGCGCCGGCAGTCCGCTGAGGGTGATGATCCGCAGGGGGAGGACCGGCACCAGCAGTCCGCACATCATGCCCAGGAACGCGCCCAGAATGATCAGGCCGATCTCCCCGCTCTCCCGGTTCTTGCCGATGACGGCATTGGGACGGGCGCGGCCGATCAGGTACGTACGGCGGGCTGCGATCGGCTGGGACTGGGCCGGCACCGTCAACTCCGCTCACCTCCGGATGTATTGCTCTTGCCGTTGTTCTGCGCACGCGGCGCGGGTGCGGGGGACGCCGGTGCCGCCGGCGCGGGCGCCGGGGCCGGCGCCGCGGAGGCGCCGCCGTTGCCGCCGGCCGGGCGCGCACCGTGCGCCGCCACGGCCCCGCCCATGGCCCCCGCAGGCCGGGCCGCGGCGCCGTTCGACGGCGCGGCGCCGTTGCCGCGGGCGCTGTGGGTGGTGATGCCCTGCTTGACCAGGGCGGCGGGCGAGGAGATCACGGCGGCGGCCTGTCGGGAGGCGGCGTCGTTGCTGGCGTTGCGGCTGCTGACGATCTCGTCGCCGAACCCGGGGACGAATCGATAGATCATCGCACTGGCGAAGATGGCAAGAATGATGATGGCCAGGCCCGACACGACGGCGGAGAACGAGTTCGGCCCCTTGCCGGCCGACAGCGCCCCGGCCAGGCCGAGCACGATCATGATGATCGGCTTGACCAGGATCACCGCGATCATGATTCCGGCCCACCGGCGCACGTGCCGCCACATGTTCTTGTCCACCAGCCCCGCGTACACGGCGGTGCCCAGCAGCGCCCCCACGTACAGCAGCGCCGCCCGGATCACCAGCTCCAGCCACAGCACACCCGCGGCCAGCACGGAGACCAGCGAGACGACGATCAGCATGATCGGCCCGCCGCCGATGCCGTCGCCCTTCTTCAACGCCTCGGCGAACCCGCCGAAGAACTGGTCGTTGTTGCCCGACGCGCCGGTGGCGATGACATCCGTGACCCCATCCGTGGCATTCACCACCGTGTACAGGATCAGCGGGGTGAACGCCGACGCCAGCACGGTCAACCACAGGAACCCCACCGCCTCGGTCACCGCCTCCGTGAACGGCACCCCGCGCACGGCCCGCTTCGCCACGGCCAGCAGCCACAGCACGAGCGTGAGGATGGTGGAGGCGGCGAAGACGACGGCGTACTGGCGCAGGAAGGCCGGATTGGTGAAGTCCACATTCCCTGTGGCCCGCACCGCGGCCGACAACTTCTGCACGATCCACGCCGCGGCGTCCCCACACCCCTTCGCGAGCGAAGCGAGCGGGTCGAGAGCGGTCTGCGGATCGTTGGGTGAGGTGCTGGTACCGGAGCTGCCGCTGCCTTTGCCTTGGCAGTAGTCCTTGGCGGGGCCCCGGATCAGGTCGCACGGGTTGCTGCCTGCGCTGGGGCTGCCCGAGGGTGTCGGCGTGCCACTGGCGCCGGGGCTGGGTAGCGTGCTCGCACCGGGGGTGGGTGTCGGCGTGGCGGTGGGCGTGGCGGTCGGTGTGGGAGCAGCGAATGCTCTTGCCGACAGCAGGACAACCGTCGTTTGCGCGGCCGTGAAGGCTGCAGCGAGCGAAAGACGACGACTAGCGGGCATAGGTGAACCCTCCGAACCCTTCGACGGCGTCCGACATCTCCTTTGCGGAGGATGCAGCCTGGTCACGGCCGACCGGTGTGGGGCCGTCCTTCTGGGTGAAGCCGGTGACCTTCCAGTCGTTGTCGAGCCACTTGAGGTCGAAGGTGTTCGTGTACCAGCTCTCGGACACCGGTGTGGTCGACCCTTCGCCCGCCAACCCGAACAGGGACGAGTACCACACCGCGACGCTGGCGGTCTCGCCCTCGTACTTCACGAGCTTGGTGCCGATGGGATTGGTACGGGACACGAACGTCATGCCCTTGGGGGCGTTCCCGGCGGCATCGAGGCCGATCTTCTTGAGGAAGTCCGGGTTCGAATACACCTTGTCCAGGTCGCCCTGCCGTGCAGCGGCCACGTCCGGGGCGTACACCGTGGTGACGATCGCATGGCGACTGTCCGTCCGGAACATCCCGTCACCGCCCAGCGCCACCGCGAAGTTCGCCGCCGCCGACTGCGCGCCCTGCTCCGAGTGGGCGAACCCGGACGCGATTCCCCCCGCCCCGCCCTCCACCGGCTTCACGCCGGTCGGGTGGGTCGGTTCGCTGCTGGCTCCCTTGTGGCTCGCGCCGTCGCTGCCGTCCGAGTCGCCCCCGCCTCTGTTGGCGAACGCGATGGCCGCGATGAGGAGCACGATCACGCCGACGACGGTCACGAGACTGCGCCCGGCGGGGCGGCCGCCGCGCATGCCGCGGCCGGTGCCGCGGCGTGCGGGGGCGTAGGGGTCGACCTCGCCGTCCGGCAGCCGCGTGCGGGTCATGTGCCGGTCGTCGCCGTACCCGTCGTCGCCGAGACTCATCGCTCGCCTGCTCCCTCATGCGTAGTGGCCGGCTTGCCGCCCGTATATGACGGTAGCGGTGTGAACGGAATCCCGGGGGTGGGCGCCGGGGAGTGAGGGGGCATCAGGTGGCTGCCTCGGTGCGGGGGAACGTGGGGACGAGCGGCCTGTGCGGGGAGGACGCGTGGTGGCGCTCGTCGGGTCGGGTGGGGGAGACGGAAGCAAGTGGGGGTCGAAGGGGGCGCGGAAGGGGGCTCAGACCGCCATTCCGTAGACGATGGTGAAGAGCGTGCCGAGCGAACCGATGATGAACACACCGGTGAGCCCGGCGACGATCAGACCCTTGCCCTGTTCCGCGCTGAACGTGTCGCGCAGTGCCGTCGCGCCGATGCGTTGCTTGGCCGCACCCCAGATCGCGATGGCGAGGCACAGCAGGATCGCCACGGCCATGATGACCTCGATCATGACCCGTGCTTCCCGGCCGAGTTGACCGAACGGTCCCCAGTTGGGGGCGATTCCGCCGATAATGGTGTTGATGTCGCCCTTGCCGGCCGCCAAAAACATCTCTGATTCACCGCCCCATGCGGGTAGTTGCCTCGCTCTGCCCGTCCGGCAGAGGTCGCTGCCTATCTTCGCTGACATGCCGCCGATCGCATGTCGATTCGGCGACAAATTTTTGTCGGGGAGCACGCAACCCGCCGGCGCCGTCGAGGTGACCGGGTCCGCTCCGGCCCGGCCTGCGGCGGGGCCCGTGTCGGTGGCGCGTCCTTTGGTGACTGTGTGTATCACGAGGGTCGACGCCGGGCAATGTCGATCGTCACTGGATGGGTGCTGCGACGTTCAAACGCCTGTGCGTGCGGTGGGTACTCTTTCCTGCTCGGTCTGTCGATCAATTTCAAAGGTGGTACGGGTGCTGATTGCCGGTCGGTACCGGTTGGGGGAGCCGCTCGGCCGCGGCGGGATGGGCGAAGTCTGGAGCGGCCAGGACGAGGTGCTGGACCGTCAAGTCGCGGTCAAGCTGCTGCTGGCGGACGACGGTGACGAGTCCGCGGCGCAGCGGTTCCGCATGGAGGCCCAGACGGCGGCCCGCCTGAACCACCCTCATGTCGTGGCCGTGTACGACTTCGGGGAGTGGGACGGCCGCTTCTATCTGGTCATGGAGCTCGTCCAGGGCCCGAGCCTCGCCGGGGAGCTCTCCGTGCGCAGGACGCTCTCCCCGGAGCGTGTCGCCGGCCTGGCCGCCCAGGCGGCATCCGGGCTGGCGGCCGCGCACCGGCAGGGAGTGGTCCACCGGGACGTCAAGCCAGGCAACCTGATGGTCGACGCCTCGGCCGGCACCCTGAAGATCGGTGACTTCGGCATCGCCCGCTTCGTCGACGAGACCTCCGCGGGGCTGACCCGTGCCGGTCAGATCGTCGGTACGAGTACCTATCTGGCCCCCGAGCGTGCTCTGGGGCGGACGGCCGGACCGGAGTCGGACGTCTACGCGCTCGGGTGCGTGCTGTACCACCTCCTGATGGGCGGGCCGCCCTTCTGGGACGACAACCCGACAACGTTGCTGTACATGCATGTCGACAGCCCTCCCGAGCCGCCGCGCAACCACCGTCCCGAAATACCGCAGGCGTTCGAGGCGTATCTGCTGCGGATGTTGGCCAAGGCTCCGGAGGACCGGCCGACGGCGCAGGAGGTCGCGGACTTCTTCGCCGGCCCCGCCTGGCGCGACCGCCCCCGGACCTTCGCGCCCACGGCGCCATCGGTACCGGCAAGGCCGCCGGCGCCGCCCGCAGCCGCCCCCGCCCCTGCCGCCGCAGCCGTCGGGGTGCCGGGCGTGCCGTCCGTACCCGCTGCCATGCGGCGCGAGACGACGACCACGTACGCCCTGCCGTCCGCGCGCCGGCCCGTGGCGGCACCTCGGCGGTCGGGGGTGCTGCTCGGTGCCGTCGCCGGGGTGGTCGTGTTCGTGGTGGCGGCACTGATCGGTGCGGCGTTGTTCTAGCGGCGCCGCCGCTCCGGCCGTTGTTGCAACTGGCGTTGCGGCCGTCGTTCCGGGCGTCCGGGCGGCTCGGCAGGGGCCGGCCGGACCTCAGGCCGTCCCCACCGCCCCCTCCGGGGGCTGCGGCGGGCCTCCCGCGTCCAGCCCCTCGACGAAGTGGTCGAACTCGCCGGCACGCACGCCCAGGACGAAGGCGTCCCACTTGGCCTCCGTGGTGACCACCACCTTCTCCGGATTGATGTTCTCGCGGATGTAGACGTTGCCGTCGCCCCCGAAGGCGATCTCCAGGTACTCGGTCATCGTCTCGTCGTCGGTGGCCGGGATCCAGTTGAGCTCGGGCACGGTATCGCCCCCTCGTGGGATGGGATGGTCCGATGAACGTCGGCGCTCACGATAGGGGAGTCGGTCGTGTCCCCGCCCTCTTCGCGCAGCGCCGCCAGGGCCGCCTCGACGGTGCGGAGCACCAGGCGGGGCCGGAAGAAGACGTCGGCGCTGCTGAAGCGCAGCACCCGCCGGACGCCGCTGCAGGCGGTGAGCTCGTTGAAGCGCAGGATGTCGTTCTGGTGGGCGGCGCGGCTGCCGTGCCAGGTGTAGCCCTCCACCTCCAACGCCAGCCCTTCCTTGCGGAACAGGAAGTCGACGCGCAACAACCGGCCGTTGTCCGTCGGCACCGGTGCCTGCGATTCCGGATAGAGGCCGGCACTGTGCAGGTGCAGCCGCGCCATCGTCTCTGCCGGCGACCCGGCCGCGGGATCGGTGAGCGCCAGCGCCAGCGCCATGCGTGCCGCGCGGCAGTTGCGCCGCCCGGCGCCGGTGCCCTCCGGGCCCAGGAACGCGGCGATCTGCTGGCCGGTGGCCAGTCCGCGGGCGAGCACATGGTCGGCCGCCACGACCGCCGCGTGGGTGGGCAGTGCCATGAGCAGGTCGCACACTGTGCGCAGGGCCGTGGTGACCCGTACCCCGTCGACCACCGTCACCTCGTGCTCCGCCAGCCGCAAGCCGTGCACCACGACGCCCGGTGTTCGCGCTTGCCCCTTGCGATCTGGATCGATCAGCTCGACGACTCCTTCCACTGCTTCCTCCCCCTCCGCTCGTTCCACTGCTTTCGCTTCGATGGCCGGACTCCGCAGCACCGGGATGCCGTGGGCCGCCGCGGCCGTCCGATGGCTGCCCACCCATCCCGGGTGCCGCAACTGCACTGCCAGCAGCCGCAGGCGCACACTGCTCCCCAGCCCCGGCTGTGCCCAGGCCCCGCAGTGCAGCCGTGTCCACCCCGCTCTTCGCAACGCCCCCGCGACCCCGGTAGGCCTGAGCCCGCACCCGACGGCCTGGGACGTCAGCAACACTCCGCCTTGTGCCGCGGCCAGCGCGTGCAGCCCCGGCTGATCCCCCCGTTTCATGGCCCCAGCACACCGGAAGCCACAGCATTGCGCGAGCCCTGTGGATAACTCTCGGGCCACCGCCCCGTTGCCCGGCCCCGCAGCCCCGTCCTGTACCGCGTCGTCGCACGTCAGAGCGGGTGACGCGTGCCTGCCCGTAACCCCGCGGCAGTCAGGTGATCCGATTGGCTGAGAAATGGCCCGCGTTGGGCGTAGGCTCCGGGTCCCCGGCTGCCGCACCGTGTGCGCGCCGCGCGGCGTGCGGTGGCGGTCGCCTGCCCGTTCGCCTGCTGGCCCGCGCCGAGACGAGTCGCCATGAGCACGAACACCCACTCCAGCCATCCCTTAGCCCACCGCACCGTGCTGACCGTTCCGCAGTCCGCCACGGTCCTGCAGGACGTCCGGCGGATCAGCTCCGCGTGGCTGATCGAGAAGTACGGCAGCGCACCGCTGGCCTCCGGGCAGCACGACCTCGCCGACAACTGCGTCCTGGCCAGCCAGAGCATCTACCAGGCCGACGGGGCCGAGCACGCGCTGCGCCTGCAACTGCGCGAGGACAAGCCGGAGGCCACCTGGCGCACGACGATCACCGCCGCGCTGTGCGCGGGCGAGTGCGCCGTCGTCTCCGTGGCACTGGAGGCCTTTCCCAACGGCGACCAGCCCCTCTCACCCGGCCGGCCCCGCCTCGTCCGCGAGCTCGTGCGCGACCTGGCGCCGGTCGACGGCCTCTCGCCGCTGACCCTGGACGCCCGGCCCGTCCACGCCGACCAGGTGGACGCCCTGGTCGACGTCCTGTGCGAACCCCGACGGCTGCCGGTGGTGGTGGCCGCCAGGCCCGTACGCCCCGACGCCGTCTGGAGCGACCGGATGCGGCAGGTGCTGCCGCAGTGCGCCGGGGCGGCCGCGCTGTACCTGCTGGAGGACCTCGATGCCGTCGATGCCTTCCGCAAGGCGATCGGGGACGACCACAGGGTCGCCCCCGGCGCGGTGCGCACCTTCCTGACCGACGTCGACCCCGCCTGGCCGCAGGACGCGCCCCGCCACCGGTTCCTGACGATGGCCAGGTTGAGCGATCACAGCGACCGAGCCTGGTACGGGATCGCCAGTACGGTGCAACGCCTGTCCACCGAGGCCCCGCTGCCCGCCGCGCTGCGCGGCCTGTCCTTCCCCGACCTCGGTCAGCTCCACCGGGAGGAGCGGCAGGCCGCGCTCGCCGAACCCCGCCACACCGAGGAGCTCGGGGCCATGGCCGCACAGATCGCCAGGCTCACGGCATCGCTGAAGAAGGCCGACCAGGACCTGAAGGAGGCCACCCGCGAAGCGGACCTCTCCGCCCGCACCAAGGCCTCTCTGGAAGAACAACTCCAGATCGCCGTGGCCCGCGCGGACGGCGACCTGGAGGAGGCGGTCCGGGCCCTGGACGACCTGGAACGCGCCCGCGCCGAGGTGCGTGTACTGCGCCGCCGGCTGTACGCCGCGGGCCGGCACCGCGAAGCCGTCCTCATCGAGCAACCCCTCGGCATCCCGGCCTCCTTCGAGGACCTGTGGGAGCGCCTGGACACGTTCGAGGGCCTGACCGTCTCCGCCGACAAAGGCAAGGCCCTCGAACTCGACGAGGCGGCCCGCGCCCGTGTCTGGGCCGCCAAGGCCTGGAACGCGCTACGCGCCCTGGACGCCTACACCCGCAGCGCCCACGACGGCTTCAACGGCGGCTTCTACGAGTACTGCACCTCGGAGCAACCCGGAGACGTGTGGCCGCGCAAACAGGTGGCCATGGCGGAGACGGGCGCGACGATGAACGCGTGGGGAGACGAACGCATCTTCCCCGTCCCCCCGGACGTGGCCCCCACCGGCCGCCTCGAAATGCAGGCCCACCTCAAACTCCACTCCAAAGGCAGCACGTCACCCCGGATCTACTTCCACGACGACACCAAGGGCTGCACGGGGCGCGTCATCGTCGGATACATCGGCCACCATCTGAAGAACAAACATACGAACTGAGGGGCGTGAGGTGTCGAGTGCCCGAGCCGGCTAAATACCGTCCAACGAATCCAAGTACTCATTGTCATGGACGGGCAGTGGCTTACGTTCCAGGTGCTTCGCGGGCGAGCCGATCGGGACGGCGGCCGTGTCGATGTCGATGAAACCGGTGGAGTCGAGCGCCACCCCGCCACCGCGTTCATACATGACCAGCAGTGGTTCGAATGGATCGGGCAGCTCAGGAAGGGAGGGGTGATCCGCTGCCAGCTCGGCGAAGTGGACGGCCCAGACACACGTGTTGACAACGACAGGCTGCTGGTGAGCAGGAGTCGACGACACTTTGCGTACGAGCTCTTCATCGGCGCGAATGGAAGAGTCCACCAGTGCCGCAATGTCGAAGAAAGGCCACTCATTACTGCTGAGCGATTCCGCCCAAAGAGCTGAACGGCGAAAGAATTCCCTGGCCAGGGCAACCCTCGAGCGCGTGTGCTCCAGGTTTCCATGCCAATCGATCTGCGCGATGCGTTCCGCAAGGGAATGCGCTGCTCCACTGCTCACTTGAACCACTTTCTCAATATATTGGTGACATCGTCAAGGTTGGACAGGTCCTCGGCTATTTCGAAGGCGGGCCGTTCCAGCCCCAGTCGCCCCCAGGCGCGGAAGGGATCCGGATGATGTTCGTTCGGTGCGACATCGTGAGCCCCATGGTGCTCCTGTGATCCCCAGTAGACGCCGTCCTCGTCCCAGGCGTCGGGGTGGGCCGACCGATAGGAAACGCCCTCGGCCATGAGCTGGGACTCAACCCCCTCGTGGGCGATCAGGCGTCTGAACCTGACCATTTCGTCCTTGGTCAGAGTTCCCGCATCGGCTTTCGTCCACAGGTCGGCTATGTGGTCCATGGGGGCGAACCGCCCGGTGCTGACGCGTCCAGGGCCCCTCTCGACGTGGTGTGATTTTTCAAAAAGGTGGGCCTTTACTCGGTCGAGCAGGGTCTGTGAGAACCCAGTATGCTCTGCGATGTTTCGTGTGTCGTCGTCCCTGCCGCGGAACTCCTCGTACACCTGAGCAGCTTTGGGTGACTCGGGGGGATCCGCGTATGCGGTTTGCCCCTCTCCGGGGAACTCGGCGGCCGGGGATTCGCTGCCCGTGTGGCTATATGGTGCTTCACCGGGATGGCCATTGCCGTGGGAGCCGGCGCCTGTCTCGCCGCGTGGCCCCTGGGTGCTGTGCCCGTGAGCACCGGTGGCGCCGTCGGAAAGGTGGTGGTTGCCGGCTGCATGACCTCGTCCGGACCCAGGCACGTCATGGCCACTGCTCCCCGCGCCGTGGCCGTGAGCAGAAGAGGGGCCGTCGGCGCCGGCGTGGGCGAAGGCGTGGTCGTCGGTGTGGACATGCTCTCGATGGTTGGGCAGGTCGTCCTTGTGGGGTTCCTTCTCGGCGTTCTCGATCGGGTCGGTCTTCTTGAAGTCCGCATCGCGCAGATTGCCGTGGCGGTCCAGGTAGAAGGTCTTGCCGTCGTGGCCGATGTATTCGATTGCGCCCGCTCGCTCGGTCAGTTTGCCGAGAGACTTCTGGACTTCCGTCGCCACCTCGCTGACCCTTGGCAGGGCGGCCTTCGTCGCCTTAAGCCCGAGCTGTGCACCCTTGCCGACGTATGTGCCCGCGTCCAGGAGTTCGCCGGTCTTGCCGATGACGGAAGCCGTCCTGGTCGCCAAACCGGCCTTGCCTGCGATACCGGCCTTCGGCAGAGCGCCCGCACCGAGCGTGATCGCGTTGAACGCCACGGTGCCGGCTGCGCGACTCGGATTCTTCTCCCACTCGTCCCATGCCACGAGCGACTTGCCGAACTGACGTGCAGCCGCCTTCGCGCGCGTCTGATGTTCGTTGTCCCGGTCTCTTAAGCTCGTCTGGTCGAAGATGGCGTCCAGTGGCTTCTCGGCGTACAGCGCGAGCCCGTAGGCGACGTTGCCGAAGTTGCGCCAGCTTTCTTCGAACTTGTCCGTGTCGAAGAAGTTGACCAAGTGGTACAGGCCCTTCGCGTTCTCCCAGACACCGTCCTGGAAGAAGCCCTGCACGAAGCCGGTGGACTTGTCCTTTGTCCATTGCCAGGCCGCCTCCACACCTTCGTACTCGCGGCCCTCCACCTCACCCCACGGCGTTTCGTCGCCTTCGCCGCCTGCTCCGGGTCGTAGCCGTACATCCCCTGTTTGTGGGAGCCGTCGTCCTGTTCGAGCTGGGGGCCGCCGAAGACAGCAGTGATCTTGTTGAAGGCGCTGCGCTCTGCCGCGTGAAACCTCTCCTGGGCCGCTGTGACGGCCTGGATCAGCTGCTCGTTCTTGTCGACCTTGCTCTGGTCCTTGCGCCAGTCGTCGTCGTTGCCGATCGACGCCCGGAAGGCCACTGCCTGATCCCGGAGGCTTTCCAGCTCCTTCACGATCGGGCGGATCTCCGAGGCATACGCCGCCAGTGCCGACTTCACCTTCTCCAGCCCCTCGGCGAAGTGGGCAGCCTTGTCCCGCACAGGGATCGTCGTATGGAACAGCTGCTCCGCCTCCGGAGCCTCGTAGCAGCCGGACAGCCCCTGGAAGGTGGAGTGCGTGTCCGCCCCGGACCTGCGGACGTCCGATGCGACCTTGGCGAGCCCGGTGACGTCCTTCTCCAGCGCACCGATGTCGCCTGTGAAGTGGGGTATGAATATCGGGTCGATCACGGCGCGGCGTCCTTCATCTTCTCCTTCGCGTAGGCCGTGAACTTCTCCGGATCGGTGGTGGTGACGGCGGCGTGCTGCAGATTCGCTGCCATCTCCAGGTCGCCGCGCACGTACTCGATCGTCGCGTCGACCGCCCCCTGCATTGATGTCTGTGCCCGGTCCGCGATCGCCTTCAGCTCCTGCATGGCGCTGTTGCGGTAGGCCTTGAGGGCCATCCCGACGATGCCCTCCCTGGCGTCGCACGGGCCGAGCAGGGTGCCGGCATGCACGCCGGCGGAGTCCGCGAGGCTGTTGAGCGACTTGGACGCCGGCTCCAACTTCTCGACGACCGCGACGGTCCTCTGGATGACACCCTGCACGGCCGCGGGCTTGATATCCCAGCTGGACATACTGGTGCCCACCCCCCTTGTCGACGTGTGGTTTCTGATACGGCTGAGCCGCCCCCTGGGGAACAGATGTACCGCACACAAGCGGTCGGTTTCATGAGTATTCGTACCTACGGTGACGCTTCAACAGCCGGGTGCGGCAACCGGGACTGACAGGTGATCAGGGACATGGCGAGATGTGGCACAGTCTCGTCTCGTGGAAGCGCTACGACCTCAGGACCCCACCAGCATCGGCACGCACACCGTTCTCGCCCGCCTCGGGGCCGGCGGGATGGGGCAGGTGTATTTGGGGCGGTCGCCCGGGGGGCGGCAGGTGGCTCTCAAGGTGATCCGGGAGGACTTCGCGGAGTCGCCGGAGGCGCTGGCGCGCTTCCGGCGCGAGGTCGAGACGGTGCGGGCCGTGCGCAGTGCGTACACCGCCAACATCATCGACGCGTCGCTGGCCGCGCCGCCGTACTGGCTCGCTACCGAGTACGTGCCCGGGCCTACCCTCATGGAGGCGATCCGCCGACGCGGCGGTCCCCTGGCGGCCGGGACCTGCTTCCGCCTCTTCGCCGCTCTCGCCGAGGCTCTTGCCAGCGTGCATGCCTACGGCGTGCTGCACCGCGACCTGAAGCCGCAGAACGTCATCCTGTCCGGTGTCGGGCCCAAGCTCATCGATTTCGGTATCGCGCGCGGTGCGGAACACACCGCTCTCACCAGGACGGGTGCGATGCCGGGCACGCCCGGCTACGGTGCGCCCGAGACCCTGACCCGCGACGACGTCAGCACTGCTTCCGACGTTTTCGCCCTCGGTGCGACGATGGCTACGGCGGCGACCGGTCGGCCCCCGTACGGGCAGGGCACTTTGGAGTCCGTCCTGTACCGGGTGGTGCACGGCGAGGTCGACGTGGACCATGTGGAGCCGGCGCTCGCCGAGCTGATCCGGGCGTGCGTGGCCCGTGACCCGGGGGAGCGCCCGGCCCTCAGTGAGGTGATCGCTCGCTGTGGTGTGACGTCCGCGCTGGTCGAGGACCCGGAGTACCAGGCCCTGGTGGGCGCGGTGGCCTCGCCGGTACCTGCCGCACCTCCCGTTCCCACGTACGTTCCCACCGTCGTGCCCCATGCGGCCGCTCCGGCGTCCCAGAGGCGTCCGCGAAGCAGGACGTGGCTGATGGTCGGCGCAGCTGTCGTCGCAGTCGGTGCCGGGGCCGGCGTGACCGCCCAGTTGCTCGATGGCAAGGCGGGTGGCTCGGCCGAACAACAGGCTGCGAAGCCGGCCGCTGCCACACCATCCTCCCGGGGCGGCTCCTCCAGCGGCCCGGCGGCTGCTCCTGCGTACATCGAGGACACTGACCTCAACCGCGAGTTCTGGTCTCCCAGTAAGGACGACAAGTTCGGGGGTGGGGGGTCGTGTGGGCTGCCGTCCGAGGAACGCGGCGGACAGCAGTTCCAGTTCTCGATCGCCGACCCTGCCCACACCTCCGTCCAGGAGATGTCGGGCAAGGTCGAGATCCAGTTCCGATTCAAGTACGGCGACGAGAAGATCCTGGGCAAGCCGCCGTACTACGTATCGGTTGCCGTCAAGCCGCCGCACGACATCAACCGGGAGACCGGTAAGCCCTACCCGAATCTCATGCAGCCCAACCTGAGCGTTGGCTACACGAGCAAGCCGGTGGACATCTTTCCCACGAAGGGCTGGGGATCGGACTTCGTGAAGCTGACGTATCCCGACGATTTCAAGTCATACGTCGACGGCAAGGTCTACTCGCCGGCCATCCCGATCGACAACGACCCGGGCAACTGGACCGTGATCTTCTACCACGTCAAGGGCCCGAAGGAGTACCGCAGCGTCATGTGTGATGGTTTCGTCGGCAAGTAGCTCCAAGTACCGTGGCGGATGAGCTCATTCGGGCTCGTACGACCTCATGCGACATTCCGGAAACGGCAGTGCGAGGGGCCTGCCTTGGGGGAGGGTTGACGGGTGCGAAGGCTCTGGGTGGGGGTCGGTGCCGGCGTTGCGGCGTTTCTGGGCATCGTCGGCCTGCTGGTGGTCGGGGTGTACGTGGCTGCCGGGAGCGGCTTGGGCGGCGGTGCGGGGAGGGGCATGGTGGGGCTGGCCCAGGGCTCTGTTCCGGCGCAGTACCAGGACCTCGTCGCAAAGTGGGGCAACCTCTGTCCCGCACTCAACCCGGCCGTCCTGGCAGCGCAGCTCTACACGGAGAGCAACTGGGATCCCGCTGCACTGAGCCCGGCGTCGGCGCAGGGCATAGCGCAATTCATCCCAGGGACCTGGGCCACCGAAGGCATCGACGGTAACGGGGACGGCAGGCGCGACGTCTGGGACCCACGCGACGCCATCCCGTCCGCCGCGTCGTACGACTGCAAGCTCGCACGGGACGTGAAGGGTGTGTCCGGTGACATCACGGACAACATGCTCGCCGCGTACAACGCGGGTCCGTACAGCGTTATCCAGGCCAGCGGCATTCCGGCCTACAGCGAGACACGGGACTACGTGAAGTCCATCCGCAGTCTGGAGAAGAGCTTCGCGCGTCCCGTCGGCAGGGTGGCGCCCTCGCAGCAGGCGGCCGGGGCTATTTATTACGCGCAGGAGAAGCTGGGCACGCCGTATCTGTGGGGTGGGGACGGGACGAAGGAGGACGGGGGGCGGTTCGACTGTTCGGGGTTGACCAAGGCCGCGTATGCCTCCGTCGGTATCGAGCTGCCGCGGGTCGCGAACGACCAGTGGAACGCCGGGCCGCATCCGAAGCGGGACGAGCTGCTGCCGGGTGATCTCGTCTTCTTTGCGCACGACCTGAAGGACCCGCGCAGCATCCACCACGTGGGGCTGTACGTGGGAGGCGGGTACATGATCCACGCACCGCGCACGGGGGCCGTGATCCGGTTCGAGAAGATCGATGCGCAGCCGGACTACATCGGGGCGACGCGGGTCACGGCGGACGGTGCCAGGGCGCTGCCCGTGGGTACCGGGTCGAGGCGGCCCGCATGAGGTGACGGGGTGTGAAGCCCGGGCCTGAGCTGGGGTGATGGGTCACCCTTCGATAACAGCCAGGTGATCATTGGGTGGAGACTGGAACGGTCCGACGGAGTCGGGCGTTCCATGGAAGTGGGTAAGCAGCGCCGCGAGCTGCGGCGCACGAACCACGGGGGTCGGCAGCTGGGCGTAGTGACAGGCGACAGATAGGGGCCGGGGCGATGGCTGGACTCGCGGCGGGAGACTCCATGCCGGTGGCCGGGGGAGAGAGCAATCCCGACGTCGGCCTGCTCTACGACATCAACGGCATGGCGAAGGGCGCCCCGCACTGGGCGGACCGGGTCATGGAGTTCGTCGGCGAGTACGGCATCATCCTCGGGTTCGCCGTGCTGATGTTGTTCGCCTGGTGGAACGTCCGCCGGAAGGAGGACGCGTCCTGTGGGACGGCGGCCCTGCTGTGGTCCCCGCTGGCGGCCGGCATCGCGCTGCTGATCAACATTCCCATCCGCGGTTTCGTGCGCCGGCCCAGACCCTTCCTCGAGCACCAGGGCCTGGACGTCCTCGTCCAGGGCAAGACGGACTTCTCCTTCGTCAGCGACCACGCCACGCTCACCATGGCGCTGGGTGTGGGCCTGTTCGTGGCCAATCGCAAGTACGGGGCCATCGGCATCGGCCTCGCGCTGCTCGAAGGCTTCAGCCGCGTCTACCTGGGCGTTCACTACCCCACCGACGTCATCGGCGGCTTCGCCCTGGGCACCGCCGTCGCCCTGCTGCTCGCCCCGCTGGCCATGATGCTGCTCACCCCGCTGACGCGGAGGATCTCGGGGACGCGCGCCGCCTGGCTCGTACGATCGACCGACGCGCCGGAGCCGTCGAAGCCGTCGGGGCCCGTGGCGCCCGCGCCGGCGGGCCCGGCGGACGCGGCGCTGTCCGGGCGGCAGCCGCTGCGGCACGACCGGGACCTGGCGGCCTGAGAGTTTTCACCCGGTCGACGAGGCCAGGTGCCTCTCGGCGTCCTCGCGGGCCAGGGAGCGGGCCCTGCGGGCAGGGCCGTACCAGCCGCACGAGCAGCGGGCCGTACAGAAGGAGCCGCGCTCGGTGGTCGTCGTCTGGTGTGCGCAGGACTGCGTGGCAACGGGATCTGACACGCCACCACGCTACCGGGCCGTGACGGCGGGCCGGGACGCGTCGTTGAGAGTGCGGGTTCCACCAGCGTGCGGCAGGGGGCTTACGGCCATGGCGGTGCAGTGGCACAGACGCAGAGGCGCGACCCTCGCCACCACGGTGGCGGGCGGTCTCGTCCTCGGCATGCTGGCCGTGTCCGGCTGCGGGGAGCAGGAGTCCGAGGCCGAGGGGCAGGACGGCAGGCCCGCCCGGGGCGGTGCGGCGGGCGAGGTGCGCCAGGCGCAGCTGGCCGGTCCCGCGGTGGTCGACCCCGCCCGTGCGCTGGCGGTGGTGCGGCATGTCCCGTGGACGCTGGCCGGTGCGGGCGGGGCAAGGGTGCGGACGTCCATGGAGACGGTCAGCGGCGGCACGCGGCTGACGATCCGGGGCCGGGGCGCCTACGACTTCATCCGGCCGGTGGGCCGGCTGACGGTGGTGCTGCCCGAGGGTGCGGCCGGGTCGTCCGAGCACCGGCCGATCACGGAGGTCTTCACGCCGGGCGCGCTGTACATGAAGAACCGCGGCGCCGGGGTGCCGGACGGCAAGTGGGTGCGCCTGGAGACGGGCTCCCTGGCCGACGGCGATCTGCTGACGAGCGGGGCGACCGACCCCCTGGCGGCGGCGGAGCTGCTGGGAGGGGCGCGCGAGGTGGCGTACGCGGGGCAGGAGCGGCTCCACGGGGCGCGTGTGGCGCACTATTGGGGCACGGTGGACCTCTCCCGGGCGGCGCGGTCCGCGCCTGCGCGGGACCGGGCGGCGCTGGCCGCTGCGGCGAAAGGGTTCTCCACGGGGACGGTGGCGTTCGACGCCTATCTGGACGACCGAGGGCGGCCGCGGCTGCTGCGCTACCGGTTCGGCGAGCGCTCGGCGGCGGGCCCGGCCGGTGGCGGGGAGCCCATGACGGTGGTGTCCTCGGTGGAGCTGTTCGCCTTCGGCCTCCGGCCGGACATCGACCTTCCCGCGGCCGGGGAAATCTATGCGGGCACCGTCGCTTCGCCGCAGAAATAGCGCGCGCGGGCGTAGTTGGCCATGGAAATGGTCCTTCTGTGCCATGCGCGGAGTCTGTACCGATCACTACGCTGGAGCAGTGACCTGAAGGCCGTCGCGAGGAGGTGAATCACGTGGTTCCGCGGCGCGGTTCGTCCGGTGGGCCGGATCCCGTGGCCCTCGTCGAGATCGATCTCTACGGGGATTTGATGATCGCCGCGTCCAGCGCGGCGGAGGAGCGCCTCAGCACCGATCGCATCGACGAGGTGCTGAGGGTGGTGCCGCAGCGCGCGCGGGAGTCGGCGCCCGATGCGGACGGGGGCGAGTGAGGCCCGGCCGATGACATCGGCCCGGGGGTGCCCGGCGCGCGCCTCGCGCTCAGGTCCGCAGCAGACGGGCGATGGCGGCGGTGGCCTCGGCGACCTTGGCGTCGGCCTCCGCCCCGCCCTCGCGCGCGGCCTGGGCGACGCAGTGACGCAGGTGCTCCTCCAGGAGCTGCAGGGCGAAGGACTGCAGGGCCTTCGTGCCCGCCGACACCTGGGTGAGTATGTCGATGCAGTAGACGTCCTCCTCGACCATGCGCTGCAGGCCGCGGATCTGGCCCTCGATCCTGCGCAGTCGCTTGAGGTGCTGGTCCTTCTGCTTGCTGTAACCGTGCGGCCCGGGCACGGCCGTGCCGACCTGCGGGAGGTCCTCGCCGTGGCAGGAGGCGGCGCCAGTGGCGCTGGTCACTGCGGGGTCCGTGGTCGTCATGGCGTCCTCCGTCGTCCTGCCGGTGCGTCCGTGCTGGTCATCAGCGGCTTTCCGGGCCCGGCCGGACCTGCCGCGGACCCGTCGGCCGTACCCGTACGGCATACCCCAGCCGGGTATATCGTACCGAAAAAGGCCCTTCGAAGCCCGCACCGCTTTGCCGAGCACTCTGCCCGATGGGCGACACTGAGGGAATGCCAGTTAGCTGTGGCTGGATGATGCGCCTAGCATCAACGAGACCGAATCCGCTGCACCCCGAGGATCCCACGTGCGTTTTCGTCTGACCCCCAGGGAGACGAGCTTCTACGACATGTTCGCCGCCTCTGCGGACAACATCGTCACGGGCTCCAAGCTCCTGATGGAACTGCTCGGAGCGGACAGCTCCGCCCGGGCCGAGATCGCCGAGCGGATGCGGGCAGCGGAGCACGCGGGGGACGACGCGACGCACGCGATCTTCCACCAGCTGAACTCCTCCTTCATCACGCCGTTCGACCGTGAGGACATCTACGCCCTCGCCGGCTCGCTCGACGACATCATGGACTTCATGGAGGAGGCCGTCGACCTGGTCGTCCTCTACCAGATCGAGGAACTGCCCAAGGGCGTCGAGCAGCAGATCGAGGTCCTCGCCCGGGCGGCGGAGCTGACCGCCGAGGCGATGCCGAACCTGCGGACGATGACGAACCTGACCGAGTACTGGATCGAGGTCAACCGCCTCGAGAACCAGGCCGACCAGATCCACCGCAAGCTGCTCGCCCACCTCTTCAACGGCAAGTACGACGCCATCGAGGTGCTCAAGCTCAAGCAGATCGTCGACGTGCTGGAGGAGGCCGCCGACGCGTTCGAGCACGTGGCGAACACGGTCGAGACCATCGCGGTCAAGGAGTCCTGACCCCCGGTGGACACGTTCGCACTCGTCGTGACCATCGGGGTCGCGCTCGGATTCACGTACACGAATGGCTTCCACGACTCCGCGAACGCCATCGCGACGTCGGTCTCCACGCGGGCGCTGACCCCGCGCGCGGCCCTCGCGATGGCGGCGGTGATGAACCTCGCCGGTGCCTTCCTCGGCAGCGGCGTCGCCAAGACCGTCAGTGAAGGGCTGATCGAGACGCCGACGGGCGACAAGGGGATGGGCATCCTCTTCGCCGCGCTGGTCGGCGCGATCGCCTGGAACCTGATCACCTGGTACTTCGGCCTGCCCTCGTCCTCCTCGCACGCCCTGTTCGGCGGCATGGTGGGCGCGGCGCTGGCGGGCGGCACGGCCGTCATCTGGTCGGGCGTGATCGAGAAGATCGTCATCCCGATGTTCCTCTCGCCCCTGGTCGGCATGGTCCTCGGCTATCTGGTGATGGTCGTGATCCTCTGGCTCTTCCGGAAGGCCAATCCGCACAAGGCCAAGCGCGGCTTCCGGATCGCCCAGACGGTCTCCGCCGCCGGCATGGCGCTCGGCCACGGTCTGCAGGACGCCCAGAAGACCATGGGCATCGTGGTGATGGCCCTGGTCATCGGCGACGTGCAGAACAAGGGCGACGCCATCCCGATCTGGGTGAAGATCGCCTGTGCCCTCATGCTGTCGCTGGGCACGTACGCCGGTGGCTGGCGCATCATGCGCACCCTCGGCCGGAAGATCATCGAGCTGGACCCGCCGCAGGGCTTCGCGGCGGAGACGACCGGCGCGTCGGTCATGTTCACCACGGCGTTCCTGTTCAAGGCGCCGATCTCCACGACGCACGTGATCACCTCGGCGATCATGGGCGTGGGCGCGACCAAGCGGGTCAACGCCGTGCGCTGGGGCGTCGCGAAGAACATCATCCTCGGCTGGTTCATCACCATGCCGGCGGCGGCCGCCGTGGCCGCGCTGTGCTACTGGCTGGTGCGCCTGGCCTTCGGGTGAGCGGGTAGCCGCCCGCTCGGGTGACGACGAACGGGCCCGGCCCCCTGGTACGAGCAGGGGGCCGGGCCCTTTGCCTTGCGGCGGCACCGCCGAGCAGCGCCGCAAGGCGGTCGGTGTCAGCCGAAGCGGCCGGAGATGTAGTCCTCGGTGGCCTGGACGGAGGGGTTGGAGAAGATCCGGGCCGTGTCGTCGATCTCGACGAGCTTGCCCGGCTGGCCCACGCCCGCCAGGTTGAAGAAGGCGGTGCGGTCGGAGACGCGGGCCGCCTGCTGCATGTTGTGGGTCACGATGACGATCGTGAAGCGCTCCTTCAGCTCCCCGATGAGGTCCTCGATGGCGAGCGTGGAGATCGGGTCGAGGGCCGAGCAGGGCTCGTCCATCAGGAGCACCTGCGGCTCGACGGCGATGGCCCGGGCGATGCACAGACGCTGCTGCTGGCCTCCGGACAGGCCCGCACCGGGCTTGTTCAGGCGGTCCTTGACCTCCTTCCAGAGGTTGGCGCCCTGCAGCGACTTCTCGACGACGTCGTCCAGGTCGGCCTTGCGCAGGCGCCCGCCGTTCAGGCGCACGCCGGCGACGACGTTCTCGTAGATGGACATGGTCGGGAACGGGTTGGGCCGCTGGAAGACCATGCCGACCGTGCGGCGGACGGAGACGGGGTCCACGCCGGCGCCGTAGAGGTTCTCGTCGTCCAGCATCACCTTGCCCTCGACGCGGCCGCCCGGGGTGACCTCGTGCATGCGGTTGAGGGTGCGCAGGAAGGTGGACTTGCCGCAGCCGGAGGGGCCGATGAAGGCCGTCACCGAGCGGGGCTCGACGGTCATCGAGATGTCCTCGATGGCCTTGTGGGTGCCGTAGTAGGCGGTCAGGCCGCTGACGTCGATTCGCTTGGCCATGGGGATCACTACTTCTTTCGGGGAATCAACCGCGTCAGCGGCTCTTGGGGGCCTTCCAGCGGGCGATGCCGCGGGCCACCAGGTTGAGGATCATGACGAAGGCGATGAGGACGAGGGCCGCCGCCCACGCGCGGTCGTAGCTGGCCGCGTTGCCGGCCGCCCACTGCTCGTAGATGTAGTACGGCAGGGAGGACTGGGCGCCTTCGAAGGGGTTGTCGTTGATCAGCTGGGAGCCGAAGACCAGCAGGACGATCGGGGCGGACTCACCGGCGATGCGGGCGACCGCGAGCATCAGGCCGGTGGCGATGCCGCCGATGGCGGTGGGCAGGACGACCTTGAGGATCGTGCGCCACTTCGGCACGCCGAGGGCGAGCGAGGCCTCGCGCAGCTCGTTCGGGACGAGCTTGAGCATCTCCTCGGTGGACCGGACGACCACCGGCATCATCAGGATCGCCAGGGCCATCGACCCGGCGAAGCCGGAGTAGCCGTTGTCCAGCATCAGGATCCAGAAGCTGAGGACGAACAGGCCGGCGACGATCGAGGGGATGCCGGTCATGACGTCGACGAAGAACGTCACGGCCTTGGCGAGCCGGCCGCGCCCGTACTCCACCAGGTAGACGGCCGTCAGCAGGCCGATGGGGGCCGCGATGGCGGTGGCGATGCCGACCTGCTCCAGGGTGCCGATGATGGCGTGGTAGACGCCGCCGCCGGGCTGGATGGTCAGGACGCCGGCCATGGAGTGGGACAGGAAGGTGCCGTCGAGGACCTTGGTGCCGCGACCGACCGTCTCCCAGATCAGCGAGACCAGCGGGACGACGGCGACGATGAAGCAGACCCACACCAGGCTGGTGAAGAGGCGGTCCTTGGCCTGGCGCACGCCCTCGACGGCGGTCGCGAGGACGAACGTGCCGGCTATGTAGAGCAGCGCGGCGATCAGGCCCCACTGGACGTGGCTGCCGAGCCCGGCTGCGGCGCCGACGCCGCAGGCGACGGCCACGGAGGCGGCCGCGAGGCCCGCGGGCGCCCAGCGCGGCAGGCGGGGCTGCTGCAGGCGGTAGGAGGGCAGGACCGGGGAGGCGCTGCCGGGGACGGCGGGCTGGTCCACGAATACCTCGCTCATGCCGTGTACTCCTTGCGCCGCGCGATGATCATCCGGGCCGCGCCGTTGACCAGGAGGGTCAGCACGAACAGGACGAGGCCGGAGGCGATGAGGGCGTCCTTGCCCAGCTCACCGGACTCCTTGAAGCTGCTCGCGATGTTCTGCGCGAACGTTCCGCCACCCGGGTCCAGCAGGCTCTTGCCGATCTCGAAGCTGGGGGAGAGGACGGTGGCGACGGCCATGGTCTCGCCGAGCGCCCGGCCGAGGCCGAGCATCGAGGCGCTGATGACGCCCGAGCGGCCGAAGGGCAGGACGGCCATCCGCACGACCTCCCAGCGCGTCGCGCCGAGGGCGAGCGCGGCCTCCTCGTTCATCCGCGGCGTCTGCCGGAAGACCTCGCGGCTGACGCTGGTGACGATCGGCAGGATCATGATCGCCAGCAGGATGCCGATGGTGAACAGCGAGCGGGCGGCGCCGTCGTGGTACGCGAAGATGCCGGTCCAGCCGAGGTACGTGTCGAGCCAGCCGTACAGCCCGCTCAGGTGCGGCACCAGGAACAGGGCGCCCCACAGGCCGTAGACGATCGACGGCACGGCGGCGAGCAGGTCGACGACGTAGGACAGCGGGGCGGCGAGCCGGCGCGGCGCGTAGTGCGAGATGAACAGCGCGATGCCGATGGCCACGGGTACCGCGATGAGCATCGCGATCAGGGAGCTGACCACCGTGCCGAAGGCCAGGACGGCGATGCCGAAGACCGGCGGGGTGGCGTTGGCGCTCCACTCGAAGGTGGTGAAGAAGTTGCCCTTGTTGTGCGAGAGGGCGTTGGTGGCTCGGACGGTGAGGAAGACCGCGATGGCGGCCATGATCACCAGAAGCAGGATCCCGGAGCCCCGGGACAGGGCCAGGAAGATCCGGTCACCCGGACGGGTGGCGGCCTTGGCCGCCCGGGCGGGGGCGGGTGGGCTGGGGGCGGTGGCTGGGGATATGTCCATGGGGTTCTCCGGTCTGCGAGCCGGCTGCCACGGGCCCGTCCGGACGCCGGCGTGGGATACGCGGACGTGCGGACGGACGAGCGGGCGGCGGCGCGGCTCCTGGCGCGGCGGTGCACCGGATGGCGCGGCTCCCCGGCTCCCGGCCGGCTCCCGGGACGGGCCCGGGGCGGCTCGGGGCGCGGAGGACCGCACCGGGGTCAGGAGAGGGTCGCGATGGTCTCGCGGACCTTCTTGGCGATCTCGGCGGGCAGCGGCGCGTAGCCGAGGCCCTTGAGGACCGACTGGCCGTCCTCACTGGCGATGTAGGTCAGGAAGGACTTGGTGGCCGGCAGCGTCTCGGCCTTGTTGCCCTTGTCGCCCACGATCTCGTAGGTCACCAGGGTGATCGGGTAGGCGCCCTCGGCCTTGGTGGTGTAGTTCAGCTTCAGGGAGAGGTCGGTGCCCGTACCGACGATCTTCGCCTCGGCGATGGCCTTGGAGGCGTTGTCGGAGGTGGCCTCGACCGGGGCCGCGGCGCCCGTGTTCAGCTTCACTGTCTTGATGTTGTTGGCGGTGGCGTACGACAGCTCGAAGTACGAGATGGCGCCCTTGGTCTGGGCGACCTGCGAGGAGACGCCGGCGGAGCCGTCCGCGGACTGGCCGCCCTTGGCCTTCCACGCCTTGGCGGGGTCGTACGGCCAGGACTTCTCGGCGGCGGCCTTGAGGTACTTGGTGAAGTTGTCGGTGGTGCCCGACTCGTCGGAGCGGTGGAAGGCCTGGATCTTCAGGTCCGGGAGCTTGGCGTCCTTGTTGAGCTTGGCGATCGCCGGGTCGTTCCACTTCTCGATCTTCGAGTCGAAGATCTGGGCGAGGGTGTCGGCGTCCAGGACGAGGTTGTCCACGCCCGGGACGTTGTAGCCGATCGCGATGGGGCCACCGACCATGGGGAGGTTGATGCCCTGGCCGCCCTTGACGACGTCCTTGGACTTGGCCACCTCCTCCGGCTTCAGCGGCGAGTCGGAGCCGGCGAAGGCGGTCTTGCCCTGCAGGAACTCCTGGACGCCCGCGCCCGAGCCGGTGGGCTTGTAGTTGATCTGGGTGTCCTTGCAGGCCGCCATGTAGTTCTTGACCCACAGGTCCATGGCGTTCTTCTGCGCGGACGAGCCCGAGGCCAGCAGCTGTCCCTTGCCCTCGCACTTGATGGCGCCGGCGGCCTGGGTGGAACCGGCGCCGCCGCCGTTGCCGCCGCTGTTGTCGTCCGAGCCGCACGCCGTGAGCACCAAGGCGCCGGAGACGGCGATGGCGCCGAGGGCGACGGTGCGAAGCCGGTTCTTGCTCTGAAGCTTCACTTTCGGATGTTCCTTCCGGGAGCCGCCGCTTGACGGCGGCGTGCGAGAGGTGGCAGGCGCGACGGTCTGGGCCGCACCCTCTAATCGGCGAAATTAGGCAGATGAGGTGAAGCGGTCGATGGAGCAGAGTGAACGGAGGGTGAACCTCACCCGTCAGGGTGGTGGATCGGCGGAAGGACTGCTTCCGGTGGTGTGACGGGAGTCGGCTCCCGTGCAGTGTGACGCAGCCCTCTGTTGATTTCTGGCAGCTCATGACACCATCCGAACCTTGCGTGACGGCATGTCGGGTACGGGGGCGGAGTCGCGGAGGTGTCGGTGGGGTCTCCTGGCGGGCGCAATGGTGGCGAGGGCCGAGGCACGGGTGGTGCGGACGGCGCGCACGGCGCGCGCCGGGGCGCAAGAAGTGCGGGACAAGGACGTACAGGGCCGGCCGACGGGCGTACCACCGGACGTACGGGTGGGCGCACCGTGGGACGCGTGGGCCGGGTGGCCGTGGCCACCGCGCTCGTCTGCGCCGCGGGGCTGGCGGTACTGGCGGTGCCCGGCGTGACCTATGCGGCACCCGTGCCGACCCCCGGGCCCACACCCACGGCGGGCGCCCCCTCCCGCAGCCTCGAAGAGGTGCACAGGGAGGTCGAAGCCCTCTACCGCAAGGCCGAGACCGCCACGGACGCCTACAACGCGGCGGGCGAGCAGCTGCGGCTGCAGGAGAAGTCGGTCGCCGACCTCACCCGGCGCGTCGCCGACGCACAGCAGCGGCTGGACCGGCTGCGGGCGCAGACCGGCGCCCTGGCCCGCGCCCAGTACCGCAGCGGCGGGCTCGGCCCCGGCACCCGGCTGATGCTCAGCGGCGAGCCCCACACCTTCCTGAGCGGCGCGGCCCTCGCCCGCAGGGGCGAGCAGGCCACCAAGGGCCTGATCGAGCGGTTGACGGCCACGAGGGCCGAGCTCGACCGCTACGCCAAGGCGGCGGAGGAGCGCCGCAAGGCGCTCGACGGCGAGCGGAAGAAGAAGGAAGCCGCCAAGAAGGAGATCGAGGAGCAGCTGGAGGCGGCCAAGAAGCTGGAGTCGCAGCTGCAGGAGAAGGAGCGGGACCGGCTGCGGCAGCTGGAGGAGGAGCGGGCGCGCCAGGCGCAGGCCCAGTGGCTGGCTTCCGCCGGTAAAGGTCTGATGAACCTACCGGGAAGCAGTGCTGCGACCGGGGACGCCAAGCGCGCGCTGGACTTCGCGACGGCGCAGATCGGCAAGAACTACGTCTGGGGCGCCGAGGGGCCCGACACCTACGACTGCTCGGGTCTGACCCTCAAGGCGTGGGCGGCCGGCGGCCGGCCGATTCCGCGCACCTCGCAGGAGCAGTGGCGGCAGCTGCCGAAGGTCGACCTGAAGGACATGCGCCCGGGCGATCTGATCATCTACTTCGGCGACGCCAGCCACGTGGGGATGTACGTGGGCGACGGCATGATCGTCCACGCGCCGCGGCCGGGCCGGCAGGTGACCCTGGCCGGGGCGGGGACCATGCCGATCCTCGGGGTCGTACGGCCGGGATGAGGGCCCGGCCGGGAGGCCGACGGGCACGGGAGGGGCGTGACGCCTTCGGGTGTGCGCTCCTCCGTTCGAGTGGAGAAGGGTGCCAACTCCCCGACGGACCAAGGCATATGACAGAGGCGGGTGGCTGCGTACCATTCCGTTCGACCGGGCTCTGGCGCTAGGGTCACGTTCGGTACTCGTCCGTGGGGCCGGCAAAGCGGCGAGGCACCGTGCTGAGGGGGTGGGGTGCCTCCAGCGACTGCTGGGGGAGGAAGGACCTAGTGATGCCCGTGCCCGTGCCGAGGCCGGCAGGACGGCCGCCCGCCGCGCCGACCGGTGAGGCCACCGGAGCCACCGCCGCTGCCGCCGACGCCCCCGAGGCCGCCGACGCCGACGGCGGGCTCACGCTGCTCGTGATCGAGGACGAGCCCGGCGGATCCCTCGCCGGGCGGCACATGACGGCCATGAACGGTGCGGCCGAGGGGCCCGTACGCATCCGTACCGCCCGCAACCTCACCGAGGCGGAACGGTTGCTCACCGACGACGTGCAGTGCATCCTCCTCGACCTCGCGCTGCCGCCCGCCGGCCGCACCCCCGGCCGGCCACCGGACGAACTGGCCACCCTGCGGCAGGTCCTGCGGCTCGCCCCCGACCACGCCGTCCTCGCCCTCACCGCCGAGGCCGACGCCGAACGGGCGGCGGAAGCCGTACGGGTCGGTGCCCAGGACTACCTCTTCCGCGACGAACTCGACGGTCGGGTGCTCAACCGTGCCATCCGCTACGCCGTCGAACGCAAGCGCGCCGACTTCGCCCAGCGGCAGCTCACCGAGAGCCGGCTGCGCGCCCAGGAGAACGCCCGCCTGGAACGGGGCCTGCTGCCGCACCCCCTGCTGGCCGGATCCGGACTGCGCTTCGCGGCCCGCTACCGCCCCGGCCGCAGCCGCGCCCTGCTCGGCGGCGACTTCTACGACAGCGTCCGCACGCCCGACGGCACCGTCCACGCGATGATCGGCGACGTGTGCGGGCACGGTCCGGACGAGGCGGCGCTGGGCGTGGAACTGCGCATCGCGTGGCGGGCCCTGACCCTCGCCGGACTGTGCGGCGACGAGCTGCTCGCCACGCTGCAACAAGTACTTGAGCACGAGCGGGCGCACGACGAGGTCTTCGCGACGCTGTGCACGGTGGACATGGCTCCCGACGGGCGTACCGCCTCCCTGTGCCTGGCCGGACACCCCGCGCCCCTGCTCGTCCGTCCCCGGCGGGCGCCGGTCCTGCTGCCGCAGGACTGCGGCGGCCCGGCGCTGGGCCTGCTCGCGTCCGCCCGCTGGCCGCACCGGCAGGTCGAACTGGGTCCCGCCTGGAGCCTGATGATGTACACCGACGGCCTGATCGAGGGCCGGGTGGGCACCGGGGCGCGGCGCCTGGGGCAGGAGGGGCTGATCGAGCTGGTGAGGCGTCGGAGGCGAGAGGGGCTGCGGGGAGAGGAGCTCCTGGAGGCGACCCTGACGGAGGTCCGAGCCCTCAACGGCGGCGACTTGACCGACGACGTGGCCGTGATCCTGCTCGACCGGGGGTGAGGGCGGGCGGTTGAGCGGCTCCCGGCTCGCCGAGTGGCTCCCGGCTCAGCGGCCGCCGTTGAACGGCCCGTACGGACCGTCCGAGCTCGAACCACGCCGCCGCCGCGGGCCGCCGCGGCCCGAGACCTGCCGCAGGGCGGGGCGCACGTCGACCATGTAGACGATCGTGGCGATCAGGCCGAGGATCGGCAGGAAGCTCATCACGCCGAAGAAGAAGTTCACGGCGCCGGCCAGGCCGAGGATGATCAGCCAGAAGCCCTTGGACTGCTTGTCGGCCGCGCGGTAGGCGTCCTCGCGGTGCACGGCGGCGTCGATGAAGGCGACGATCGTGAAGGCGAGCAGGCCGATCGAGATCCAGGACAGGACCTCGCCGAAGGCTTCCACCAGCATTTCCGCTCACCTCTTGTCCGTGCCTGCGCAGCGTCCTCTGCCACCGTACCGGCTGAACGATCCGGGCACGGCGTGCGTGCCCGGATCATTCGCGCCGTTGTTACGTCGTCTCTCCTGCGCCCCGCCTCTTCACGCCTTGTTTGTATGCCTTGTCTTTACGACCTGTCTTTGCGCCTCGTCGTTTACGCCTCGTCGCCGTTCTTGGCGTCGGCCTTCTTGGCGGCGGGCTTGCGGGTCGTGGTGGTGGAGCGGCGGGCGGCGGGCTTGGCCTCGGCCTCGGTCTCCTTGGACTCGGCGGTGTCCGCGCCCGCGGCCGGAGCCGGAGCGGCCTGCGCCTGCGTGGTCTTGTCGCTCTTGTCCTGCTCGCTGTCGGGCTCGACGGCGACCGCGATCTCGGCGATCTCCTCGGCGGCCTCGCCGCGCCAGGCCTTCACGGCCGTGCGGCCGCGCTCGGCCATCTTCTCGAACGTCTCCCCGGCCTGCGCGGCCGCCGAGACGGCCTGGCCGACGCCCCGCAGCGCGAGGTCCTGGGCGGTCTGCTTGAGCTTCTTGGCGTCGGTGTCGATCGTCCCGACGAGTCCGGCGACCTTGGTGGTCACCTGAGTGCCGACCTGCTTGGCCTGCTGGGTCACGCGCTCGCCCAGGGCCTTCGGGTCGGTGCTGCGCAGCTGCTCGATGCGGGCCGGGGCGTCGGCGACCAGCTGTCCCAGCTTCTCCGCGGCGAGGTCCGCGGTGCCGGCGGCGGCGTACACGGTGTCGGTGGCGGCCTTGCGGATGTCCTGTGTGATGGCCATGGCGTGGGATCTCCCGGATCAGCTCGAAGGTTTGCCGTGGTCGGGTGTGCTGTTGTCGTCCGCCCCGGCCGCCTTCTCGGCGGCGAGCGCGTTCTCCTTGCGGAAGGCCTCGTAGATCTGGAGCAGCGCCTGCTTCTGCTGCTCGTTGATCGAGGGGTCGGCGAGGATCACGCTGCGGACCTCCGCTTCCTCCCGTTCCCGCTCGTCGAGGATCCCGGCCTGCACGTACAGCGTCTCGGCGGAGATCCGCAGCGCCTTGGCCAGCTGCTGCAGGATCTCCGCACTCGGCCGGCGCAGGCCGCGCTCGATCTGGCTGAGGTACGGGTTGGACACTCCGGCGGCATCCGCGAGCTGTCGCAGGGTGAGCTGCGCGTTGCGCCGCTGCTCACGCAGGAACTCGCCGAGGTTGCCGACGTTGAGTGATGCCATGCGGACGATGCTGTCGCACATTGCTAACTTTTGCAAGCAAGCCGCTTGCAAAAGTGTGCTGATCGAGCCACGGTCCGTTGTGCCTCGTCACGCTAGCTGTCGTGTTGGCACGCAGACTGTCGTCTCCGGTCCCGGCGAAGTCGAGCGGGTCTCGTTCAGGTCGAGGAAGTCGCACGGGGGCACCGCACCCGAGCAGGGCGCCATTCACCTAGGGTCGGATCAGGGCGTTGGGTACGTGACACCGGGGCCGCGGTGTGTCCTGGCCAGTCGAGCGCCGGAACCGCCGTCGGAACAGTCGGAGTCCCTGAGGCCCGGTTATGCCCCTCGCAGTACATGGGCCCCCGCACTGTCCTCCCAGTGCGGGGGCCCACGTGTGTTTCCAGTGCCGGCCGTGGTTTCGGCCGGCCGAGGGTCAGGTGCGCTGGCGCGGCATGCGCGTCCGGTGCACGAGCGGGATGCCGAGGCGGGCGGCCACGGTCTTCTCCAGGGCGGACACGACGTGGCCGGGGGTGGCGTCACGCAGCGGGATCACCCAGTACTCGACCCACTCGTCCCGCTTCGACTTGCTGCCGTTGATGTGCTGGCTGAGCCGGGTCGCGGCGGCCCCCCGGTTCAGAGCCCGGATGGGGGCGGTCTTTCCGCAGTAGCAGGCGTTGCCGTTGCGGTTGATGGCGACGTAGATGGCCTTGTCTTCGTACCCGGAGTCCTCACCGATGGGGATCGGCTCGGGCTGCGGTTCGGCGAGCCACTGGCCCGCGAGCTGGGCGAGCATGGCGTACCGGTCGGTGTTGATGCCGACGACGCCAGCCCAGGTGGTGTTGGTCATCAGCGCGGCTCGTCCTCGGAGATGCGGGCGAGGGCCTTGCCCATGAAGTTGAGCTGCTTGAAGGACGGCTCGACGAGGATCCAGGGGAGTTCGTTGGTGGTGCCGTTCTTCTTGCGCATGTCGATCAAATCGTCGAGGTTGGTGGCGGCCGTGGTGAGGGACGCCTGGAAGGTCGTAAGGGCCTTGTCCTCGAGTTCGGTGTCGGTGGGGTCGTTCTGGTAGCCCTCGGGGTTGAACCCGTGGTTGGCTGCGAGCCGCAGGTGGGCGTTGAAGTCGCTGCCCTTCCAGTCGTCGCGCTCGACGAGGTGGCCGTCGGCCCACCACCGCGGGCGCCGGTTGGCCCGGATCCGCTTGATCGCGTCGGCGAGTACCTGCCGGCCCTCCCTCGTGTCGAGGATCGTCTTGATGACCGCGCCGACATTGGCGCGCATGACCTTGATGCCGCCGACGATCTGCTCGGCGGAGCCGCCGGGGGCGAGGAGGTTGCCGCTGGTGACGAGGTTGACCATAGCGATCACGCCGAGGAGCAGCCGAGCGGGGATGTCGTCGTTGTCAGCGCGCTCGAGAAGGTCGTCCACGGCCTGGTCGTTGTCGATGTTCTCGGCGGTCCACTCGTAGTCGGCGAGGGACTGCCACAGGCAGCCGGTGTCCAGCGCGGTGCGCACGGACGCCATGGTCTCCTTGGGGAGACTGGAGTAGGAGCGCAGGCCGAGTTCGACGGTCGGGCCGCTGCGGTGAGAGATGTAGAGGCGGCGCTTGTCAAGCTTGGCAGCCATGATCGCGTTCAGCCGGGGTTCCTTGCGGGTGAGCTGCTGGACGACGAACGTGAACCGCAGGTCGCGGAAGGTGGGGTTGAGGCCGAGGGTCTTCATGGAGTCGGTTACGTCGGCGCGGCCGAGGAGGACGTCCTTCACGGCCTGGGCGTTGTCGCCGAGCTCGCCGGCATCGAACAAGGCGGTGACGATCTCCTCGGCGGTGACGCCGTTCTGCGAGGACACATCGAACGGCTTCACCCCGATGTTCATGCGCATCAGCAGCGAGCGGACTGCGACGGGAAAGCGCCGCATGCCCATGTCCGGGTTGTCGTCGGTGTACCCGACGATGACCTGGACCGGGACGGTCATCGCGTTGAGGAGCATGGCGGCCTGGTCGCGCTTGTTACGGGCGGCCTTGCTCATACCGGTGGAGGCGTTGATGTCGCGGTGGGCGTTCTTGACGATCTCCCGAACGAGATCCCGCCGCTCGGCAAGGGGAAGCCGCATGAGGTGGGACGGGAGCAGCTGGACCGGGTCCTTGGCGGTGGTGGGATTGATCGAGCTGGCCGGGACCTTGATGCCAGCGGTGCAGGACGCCCAGCGACTGTTGCCGTCGACGATGTTCAGGTCCTCGTCGGGGTGGTGTCCGGGGTTGACGAAGGTGGCAGGGACGGCCGTCAGGGGCCGCTCAACGATGCGCCGGCCGACTTCCTGCGGGTTGTTCTCCCGCACGCGCTTGGACGCCCGGTCGATGGCGGCAAGGAGGTCGTCCATGGCGTCGGTGTAGACCAGGGCGGCGTCGGTGTCGTGCGCGGTGGGCATGGACAGGACCCGCTGATGGCCGCTGGTGTCCGGGTCGGCCGCATAGTGGGCCTCGTCGAGGAGCCGGTCGTTTTCGATCGCGGGAGACAACAGCAGCGTGTACGCGCGGTAGGTGATGATACTCAACCAGCCCGTCTCGACGCGGTGGCGCTCCAGGCGGGTGCCTTCGAGGAGTCCGGGCTCGACCGCTCCGAACGCGATCCGGCGGACGGCGGCGGGGGAGATCTGGACGTCGGGGTGGTTCTCGAGGAACTTGATCGCCTTGGTGGTCTTGCTGACCGGCTCGACGCGGTGCTCGAACGGCGTCGAGCGGTCGCCGGAGCGGATGTCGATGACCTCGATGCCGTCGATGTCGTCGTGCTCGTCGGGGATGTCGATGGTGCTCACAGGGCCTCATTCGCATGGGCCGGCGCGAGGTGGGCTCGCAGCCGGTGATCGGCGTACGCGAGCAGAGCGCCATCGGAGCGCAACGCACCCGTGTCCGCTCGGCGACGACCGCGGTCCTTCGCTGGGCTGACCCGGCGTCGCTTCGGTGACCTGCAGGCGGAATCCGGGTACCCGCCCCGTAACGTGCAGGCGGCGTACTCGGGTCTTGCCGGTGGATACCGCGGTGTCCACCGGCTGCACAACAGGCCGCCCTCGGCGGCGGCGATGGCAAGAGCGTACAGCCATCCGGTGGGCACGGCACACGAGTTGACGAATCCTCCGATCCGACCAGCCGCGACCTGCACCATCTCACCCGACGGCCCATCAGGATTGGGCGGGGTTACACACTCTTCGGTCGGGCCACCTCAGCGGATGCCCCACTGCCCCTCGGTCGCTAACCCCTACGCATCATCACCGAGAACACCGGCAACAGCACCTCATGAAGCCCTGACGATGTGCAGCCATATGAGGAAGACTGTCTGGCACTTCCGGCCAGCGACCTTGAGAGAGCTTCTGTGGCCAGCGAGAACCGCCCCTTGGCGTCACCAGCAGACCTTGCTCGCCTGAAGCAGCACTTCGACAGCGCGACGCCTCCGGCGCCGTCGACGCCCGTGGCACGATCGCCTCGTCTCTCTGGACTGTCTGGCAACGCGCTCTACGAGTACGCACACATGGGGAAGGTTCGATCGAGCGCCAGTCTTCGCGAGGGCGCCGGCGATCCCGACCTTTTCGACCGCTTGGCGGATATAGCGGAGCCTGAGAACTGGGATGGGCACGAGGCAGACTCAGCGAGCGGCAACCGCATCCTGCGCAATTACATCCGATGGACGTTCGAGCGCGCACACCAGCAGGGCAAGATCTCCACGAGCAGCGACGGGTCCTACTCCGCCTTCAACACTGGACTGGCAACTGCGCGGCAGGAAACGATCTACGGGCTCTTCCGTCACAACGACCGGCCCGACAGCCAGCCGTGGGTCTTCGTTGACTGGCGTCTGGAGAGCAAGCGCGACTTCATGGACCACTTCCCGCCCTCCCTACGTCCCGACTTCGTGACCTATACCGACAACCCGGCGGACTACATCTACGACTGGCGTCGGGAACTCGTTGTCAGCGTGGACCATATCCTCGACGATCAGGGAAACCTTGCTCGATTTCCCACAACACTCCAGGGAAATCCCCATCTTGCACGCATGGCGCTGAAGGGAGCCGTCGACGGAGCGGAGGACCGAGTCCGCCGTAACTACAAGGCAGCAGTTCCCACCTGGTACCCGGCACAGGACACGGTTCAGCTCCTACTCCCGCTGTCGCTCCTCGACGCCAGCGTGGTGGATCTCGCGCTTGTGGTCTCTCGTCAAGGGGAGTTCTACCGTGGCCACACAGTTCTCACCACCGCCATGGCATACAACAACGCCCGGCTACTGGCTCGGCCCGACAGCGACTGGCTGCAACCCGCTGCCGACGAAGAAGCTCTGTCGTAGCGAAGCCTGGCTCCAGTGCACTTCTCCCGTCCACAAGGAGAGGGAAGGTTCGTCAGATGTCGGCCTGGCGGGGAAAACCGCCACAGGAGTGTCAGAGGTCAGGGCTACCCTCAGCAGCAGCACATGAGAAGGCCCCGGGGCCGTCTCGGCGACGGCCCCGGGGACACTCCTGATTGGCATCTGGACCCTACCCGACGGGCAGTCGGGCGGCCTGCGGGCCGTCCGACACCGGTGGGCTGTTACTCGACACTGCCCCGGTCCCCTCGCACTTCGAGGAAGGACCGCCCCATATGGAACTGACCGGTGCCCGCGTCTCCAGCTACCGCTCGGTGGAGGATTCCGAGGAATTCCGCGTCGAGCCCGATGTCACCGCCCTCGTCGGCAAGAACGAGTCCGGCAAAACGAACCTCTTGCGGGTTCTCTACCGGATGCGGCCGGTGGAGCCCTCCGCCGGGTTCGACGAGGTGATTGACTACCCCGCCCGGTTGACCCGCCAGCGCAAGCAGGCCCCCGCCGACCAGCTGATCCCGGTCGTCGAGGCGTCTTTCCGCCTCAACGACGCGGAACTCGCCGCGATCGAGGCCGACCTGGGGGTGGGCGCCCTGAAGAGCCGCGAGTTCACCGTCGCCAAGGGCTACCGGGACGACACCGAGCAGTTCGATATCGACTGCGACGAAGCGGCCATCACCGCCCACCTGCGAACGAAGCTGGACCAGCCCTCCGCCACTGCCCCCGCCATCGCTCAGGCCACAAAGATCCAGACTCTTCTGGAGGGCCTGGACGCGCTCGGCACGCCGGAGGAGATCCCGGCGGCCGCGCAGGCCCTGGCCTCCCGCATCCGCGGCTGGCGGGGGCAGGATGTCGCGCTCTTCGTGATCGACGAGTACATCTCGCCGAAGATACCGAAGTTCGTCTACTTCGACGACTACGACGCGATGCCCGGCAAGGTCTCGATCCCTGACCTGATCGCCCGCCGCGACGGGGGCACGATCACGCGGGGCGAGCGGGCCCTGCTCAGCCTGCTGAGCATGGCCGGGATCCGGCCGGAGGACTTCCAGGAGACCGCACAGCACGAGCGGCTGATCCGGGAGTTGGAGAACGCCGGCAATGTCATCTCCGACGAGGTGTTCGAGTACTGGTCGCAGAGCGACGAGCTGGAAGTGAAGCTGGAGATCCTCCCGCCGGAAAGCGGCGCCACACCGCCGCTGGACCAGGGACCGATCCTGCAGATCCGCGTCCACAACCGGCGGCACCGCGCCTCGGTCCCCTTCGACGAGCGCTCACGCGGGTTCGTCTGGTTCTTCTCCTTCTTGGCCTACTTCAACGAGCTCGAGGAGGGCACCAGCAACGACCTGGTGATCCTGCTGGACGAACCCGGGCTGTCACTGCACGCCTGCGCCCAGAAGGACTTCCTGCGGCTCATCGACGAGCGGCTGGCACCCAAGCACCAGGTGCTCTACACGACGCACTCACCGTTCATGGTTTCGCCCGGCCGCCTGCACCGGGTCCGCACCGTCATCGATCACGACCGGGCCGGCACGAAGGTGTCAGAGGACATCTTCCGCGCCGACGAGGACACCGCGTTCCCGCTCCTGACCGCCATGGGCATCGAGATGACCCAGACGCTCTTTGTCGGCGAGCACACCCTGCTCCTCGAAGGACCGAGCGACCTGATCTACCTCGACGTCTTGAGCGAGGCCGCCGAGGCCCAGGGCTTGGAGGGACTCGACCCGCGCTGGGTGAAGACCCCCGTCGGCGGCGCCGGCAAGCTCTCCACCTTCGTCACCCTCCTCGGGGCGAACAAGCTGCACGTCGCCGTACTGACCGACTCCAGCACCAAGGACACCGGCGCCGTCCAGCGGCTGCGCGACAACGGCCAGCTGACGGCCAGCGGCCTCGTCCAGGTCGGCGAGTTCACCGGCACCGCGGACGCGGACATCGAAGATCTCTTCGCACCCGCCTTCTACCTGGAGCTGGTCAACCGCGCCTACCGCAACGACATCACCCAGCCAATCACGGCCGATGACCTCAACCCGAACGACCCGCGCATCGTCCGGCAGGTCGAGGCCGTATTCAAGAAGCGCAACCTCACCAAGGGCCGCTTCAACCACTACCGGCCCGCCGCGACCCTGCTGCGGGAACAGGCGAACCTGTTCGACCGGATCGACGCCGCGACCGCCCTCCGCGCGGGCAAGCTGTTCACCCGACTCAACGCGCTCCTGCCCTGACGACCAGCACTGGCACTGGGCCCCTCGACGAGCGGCCCAGTGCCTCGTAGGGCGACTTCCGGTCACGCTAAGCAATTGCCACCGGACCCGCTGCAGTCTGCGTGCGCCAGCGGTCGCGCTCGTCGAGCGCGTTGGCCTGCCATCGTCGTCCGGGCCCCCGCGGCGCACGCGGAGTCAGGGCGAGCTGGAGGGGGAGGGAACTGCCGGGCAGGTGCCGTAAGTAGGAGGCCAGAGCGGTAGCGCGAGAGGCGGCGGTCTCTGTCAAGGGGGTGAGTGCCTCATGAGACTGTGCCTCGTTCAGGCGCAGGAGACGATCTGCCACGTCCCATGCGGCGGCTCCGGCCAGAGCGTCGACGGCGGGGCGCAGGAACGCCTGGGAGCTGTGCTTCTTGGCGCCGTGCAGCAGCCGCTCGTACTCGCGGTGGCGCCAGGCGGCTTCGGCGTCGAGGACCTGGGCGAGCAGTGGCGTCGCGCACAGGGGGCGGGCGGCGGGCCAGGACAGCAAGGTCAGGGCGGTGACGGTCCGCAGGTCCATGAAGTACTGGGCTGCGGGGATCGGCCATCCGGTGCTGCGGACGGTGGGCGGTGCGGAGGGGGATAGCAGCCTGGCGAAGCGGCGCTGGAGGCGGTCGAGGACGCGTCGGGTAGACGCGTCCAGGCCCGGTTCCGCATGGCCCTGGGGGTCGGCCAGTTGGGTGCCGCACCCGCGTCGTCGGCACTGGGTGGGATGGAGGTCGTCTTCGTCGGTGCGGTCGATCATCTCGGCGGTGGCGACGAGCGTGTGGCAGCCGGGGCACAGATGCCGTAGGAGCCTTCGGTGGGTGAGGCAGGAGAAGACGGGCGGCAGACGCCAGTGGCGCCGCCAAGCCCCGCCGTGGAGCTGCTGGATGGCATCGTCCGGATCGCCGGCGAGGCACTGGGGGCAGTAGCGCCAGGTAGTGGTCCATACCCAGGGGTTGTTGTTGATGACGCGCATCGGGGTGGCGCGGCGGGTGTAGTGCGGGTCCAGCGGGCCGTAGCGGGCGGCGAGAGGGCCCAGGAGCAGGGAGCGGGCCTCGGCCGGGGTCAGCCGGGTCGCCTCCGCCAGGGCCTGCAGCCGGGTTTCGTCGAGGGTGTGGAGGTAGCTGAGGAGCATCGGGTTCCGGACGCGCGGGCCGCGTAGTCCAGTGCGGTGGGCGATCTCGTCCACGGTGGTGCCCGCGCGGTGGGCCAGACGCATCAGGTAGCCGGGCAGGATCTCGTCCGGCAGCGGGGAAAGGCTGCGGGGCAGTGGCTGGGAAGGGGTGAGGTCGCGGATCACGCTTCGGCTGCCGCGGTTGTGCCGGGGTCGTCGAAGACGGTGTTCCGGACGCGCTTGCGCTTCTTCGGCGGGCGCTTCGTGCTTTCGGGAGTGAGGTCGATGTCGGGGATCTCTCCCGCGCCCGGGTCGCGGTCCGGGACGTTGCCGAGGTTGATGGTGATGGTCTCCAGCAGGTCGGTCGTGATGGTCTCCAGGCCGGTGCGGATCGCCCGGGTGCAGGCGTCCTCGATGAGCCGGCGCAGCAGGCCGACGACGCCGTGGGTACGACGGTAGAGGTATTCGGGCATGTCGCCGCCGGTGAGGATGCCGGGTTCGGCGTCGAACAGCCGCAGCTGGTCCTCAATGCCGGCCAGGTGCTCGACGAACCCGGTCGTGCCAACGGAGGTGGTGGTGTCGAAGGGGGCGAGTTCGATCAGGTCGAAGCGGCGCTCGGTCTGGGTGGAGGCGTCCGGGTTGTAGCTGCGGCCCTCCTTGAGCGCGGGGAGGACCCACTGCTGGGTGCGCGGGTCGAACCATCCCTCGCGCAGCAGCCCGGAGCGGGGGATGTTGACGCCGATCAGGACCAGGGTGACGTCCAGGCTCATGAGGTCGCGGATCAGGTCGAGGGTGTCCTGGTCATCCTCGCGGTGCATCTTCAGCCGGGTGATGTCGTCCAGCAGCAGTACGGAGGTTCCATGGGCTCTGATGGAGGCGCGGACGTTGCGGATCATGCCGCGCAGGTTGCGTCCGTAGGGGGCGTGGTAGAAGTCCAGGATGGCCTCGCACAGGGCCATCGGCGTGGAGCGGACCGGCGTCTGGCAGTAGGCGACGGGGGCGAACAGGTCGCGGGTGCCGGGCAGGGCGGCGGGGTTGAGCTGGCGGCACAGATTCTTCCAGAAGTCCTCGAAGTCGGCGGATGCCTCGCAGACAGTCTCGGTCTTGCCCTGGTAGCCGCCGCCGGTGATCATCAGCCCGTCGCGGGTGCCGGGGCCGAAGCGCAGGGCGTTGTTGTCGATGCGGTCGCGCATCACCTCTACGACCGCGGCGCTCATCGGGGTCTCCAGCAGTCGCATGTTCACGTGTGTCGCGGTGCGGTGCAGGTTGTGCACGCTGCGCCCGCGCGGGGAGAGGGCGTCGAACTCGGCGCGGGATAGGCGTGGGGCGGGGACGAAGAGGCCGCGGGTGAGTTGCCACTCCTGCCAGCCGGTGCAGGTGGTGCGGTCGGGGCGGGGCCCGAAGCGCAGAAACGGCAGCGGCGCGGCGGATGCTCCGTTGTGCCGGTGGTCGTCTGCCATGTCACTCCCCTTGTTCCGGGCGCTGGTAGGGCTGAGGCGGTCGGGGGTCCGTGCTGTCCTCACCGTCGCTGTCGTCCTCGGCGGGCAAGAGGAAGAGGCTGTGGGCGCGGTAGGTGGCGCCCAGCCGGGGAGGCAGTCCCGGCCGGGTGTCGCCGACGCGTTCTTCGCGGCGCCGTCGGCGCTCGGCGTCCAGGGCCCGGGTGGCTCGGCGGGCTTGTTCTGGCCAGGGCTCGGCCTTGCCGACGGCGGTAGCCGGGCGAAGACGGTCCTGGGCGGGTCGGGTCTCCGGCGGCCGGTCGGCCGCTGCCGCCGCGGCTTGGGCGGCTTCGCGGGCGTGCCGGATGCGCCGGGCCTTGGTCATTCGGATGGGCCAGTCGACCACTGGGTCGACGGCGCCGATCATCTTCAGCAGCGCCGGCAGGAGCTCCGCGTCGGTCTGGGGCTTCAGTCCCGCCTGTCGGACACGGGTGAGCAGTTCCTCCACGCGCAGGTCGCCGAAGGCGGGCAGGTCGGTGCCGTCGGGCGGCAGTCCGGTCCAGGCGAGCGGATGCCACTCGTGGGTGGCGGGGTCCTGGAAGTACACGGTGCGGCGATCCCTCGGCTCACGGTGGATGACCCACTGCCCCTTGTGGCGCCCGCCGCGGCTGGAGGCCAGGCCCTTGTACGCGTCCAGGGCGGGGCCGTCGTACCAAAGGCCCTTGACCTTGACTCCTCGGCGGGGATCGATCCGCTTGACCTGGTGCTCGGGCAGCAGCCGGTAGTACAGATCCGGGGAGGGGATGTCCATCGGGAAGCCGCTCTGCGCGAAGGACGCGGCGAACAGCGAGTTGGGGCTGTGGTCGCCTCCCGGATCCCAGGTCGGGGCGTACTCCCCCAGCCTGCGGTTCTGCCACACCTTCACCACCCAGGTGGCGATCAGGTGCTCCATCTGCGCCACCGTCAGCGCCGCGTCGTCTTCCGGGGCCGCGCCGCGGTCGGCGACGTCGATGCCGGTGTAGCCGGCGATGTGCTCGAACAGGAGCGAGCGGACGGAGCCGAAAACGCGCTCCACGGTGTGCTTGTCCGTGGGCCGCAGCACCCGGGCCGGAAGGATCCGGCAGCCGAGCGCCTCCTGGACCTCCACCAGGTGGTGGTTGCGGTAGACCGAGCCGTGGTCGGTCGTCACCGTCTCTGGCGTGAAGAACGGCAGCCCGGCCACCTCGTACCCCGTGAACTCGGCCACCACCGCGGCGGGGAGCCCCGGGTAGGGCCAGGTCATCTCCTCGTCCCAGTCCGCCCGCATCGGCAGCGGCAGCATCACGTCCCGCAGCACCATGGCCACGTCCACCGACGTGTCCGAGACCAGGGTGAGACGGAAGGCACACAGGGAACGGGTGAACACGTCCAGGGCGAGGGTGAGGTGGACCCGGACCGGATCGCCGAAGACGTGCTCGCGCACCATGACCGGAAGCACGGTGCTGTCCAGCGCGACGACCTGACCGGGGCGGGTGACCAGTACGTGGCCGTGCTTCTCGGGCAGCCGTGCCGCCGAGCGGACGTAACGCTGACGGCCGCCGCCCGGGCCGAACCACTCCTTCCACACCCTCAACAACGTCTCGTAGCTGGGCACGGCCACCTCGTCGCCGAAGGTCTCACGCACGTACCGGTGGATCATCACCGCGCGGGTGCGGGCACTCACTCGGGACCGCTGTCGCGTCTCCTCGCGCACCGCGAAGATCGCTTCGCGGACCTCCTCGGTGATGCTCGGATGACCGCCGCTCTCACGCAGCCAGCGGTCGTCCGCGCAGCCGATCAGCCCGAACCGCTTCCTCTTGCGCTCCCACCGCTCCAGCGTGCGCACACCCACCCGTGCCAGCCCCAGGGCCTGGGCCTCCTCCCAGTCGAGTGCCGCCAGCTCATCGGCCTTCGCCTGCCGGCGCTGGGTCAGCGTGGTGCGATCCGGGTCGTACTCGGGCTTCGGCTCCCCCGGCCGCGGACGCAGCCGGTCGCCGCTGCGGAAGCCAGTGTTGACCTCCATCAGGTGGCTGAACCGCAGCCTCACCAGCCGCTGCTTGTCGTCGGGAAGATCCCGCAGCGACACCTCTTGCCGTCCCCGATTTGCTCCCCACGCACCCGTATCGGTCGCGCCGCGACAGCCCGGGTGGTTGACCAGGAAACGGAAGCTGACCTGCTCCCGGACACCGTCCGCGGTAACCAGCTGCACCCGGCCCAGGTGGGGCTCCTGCCGTTCCACCGTCCACCGCACACCGTCGAGCACAACCGCGGCGCCGGGCGAGACGTCGAGTAGACCGACCGCCATCAGCCCTCGCCTCCCGCCCGCACGATCGGCGAGTCATCCGTCAGCGGCACGGCCAGGTCGACGCCGAGCCTGCGGTGCCACAGCAGGTGCAGCAGCTGGGCCCGGGCCACAGGCCAGTACTCGCAGCCGTACGCCAGCTCTCCGAAGGTCACCCCGGCAGCAGCCCGAGCGAGCAACACCGGACGCAGACCCAGCGGATCCCCCGACGAGCCGCGCCGCGCGTACATGGCGTCCAGCCCCGACAGCACCTGCGGCCGCCAACCCGCCACGACGACGTAGTGCCACCCCGCGACCAACGCCACCTCGGCCGCCGCCGCGAACGACTCCCTCGCCCCGGCATCTATCAGCTTCGCCGGACGCACATCGATCAGCCACGATCCCGCCCGCGTCACGGCGAAGAAGTCGGGCGTGTGCCGACGCCGCCCGGACGACCGCGTCCGGAATGTGATCTCCAGAGGCTGAGGAAGCAGTTCCACCACACCTCCAGCGAAGTCCATGACTCGCAGCAGCCAGTCCTCCTCCAGGCTCTCGAAGCCGTGCCGCCGACCCGTACTGCTCAGGAACTCCAGACCTGGACGGTGCCGCTGCTCTCGCCGCCAGGTGAACCGGCGCACCGGGGTCCGTCCCGAGACCGGCGCATCCGCGAGCGCCCGTACCGGGCTGACGACCGGCGTCTCCCCAGCCCGCCAGGAAGCCGTCCAGCGGCGCGTCCATCCGTCCCGCAAATCGAGATCACGGCGTTCCGCGTCGACTGACACCGGCACCAACAGGTCCGTCCACCGGCAGTTGTGCGACCACAGCGCACGGGTGGAGGAATCCGCACCGTCCCCACGGCCATAGGTGGGGTTCTCACCGACAGCACTCACTCCACCAGGGAAAGACTCCGCCTTCGTGGGCCTCCAGCACTCTTCGAAATTGGTGCCCGTCCGTGCACGGCCCGTACGGACACGACAACAAGGGCGCCACATCGGCGACAGTTAGCGTGCCAATCCCGATCGATCGTCGCTGCTCCGCTCATCGGGCAGACGACAACTACTGAGACGAGTCACATCCGTCGTGAGCCGAGGCGCGACAGGTGTCACCGAGGCAGGCTTGTTGTCACTTCACGTCGGAGCCTGGCTGTGGTTCGGGCAACGCCGGTGAAACGGCCAGTCACCTCGTACCGCACGATGTGCCGGGAACTGATGGCAGACCGGACGCTGTCCCCGAATCCAGCACGGTGTCCCGGCATTCACAGCCGTCGGTCACAGGGCGGTGGCGGCGCGGACCAGTCCCGCGACCGCCGTTGAGCGGCTGTGCGGGGGCCAGGCGATGACCGTGGTGACGCGGGGGGCGTCGGGGACCGGTACGGCGGTGAGGTCCTCGCGCAGGCCGGTGCGGCCCGACTCCGGCACGACCGCGCAGGCGCGGCCGAGGGCGATGAGCTGGGTGAGTTGCGTGTGGTCGCGCACCTGCGGTCCGGGGCCGTCCGGGAAGGTGCCGTCAGGGCGGGGCCAGCGGGGCAGGGGCAGGCCGGGAAGGTCGGTGACCTCGGCGAGCCGCACGTGGGGGCGGGCGCCGAGAGGGTGGCCCGCCGGGAGGATCGCGACCTGACCCTCGGAGTGCAGGTCCTCGGTGTCGAAGCAGGCGGTGTCGTCGAATGGCCGATGCAGCAGGGCTACGTCGGCCCGGCCGTCGTGCAGCAACCGTGCCTGCTCGCCCGGTCCGCACAGCACGACGTCCACGGCGACGGCGCCGGGCCCGGCGGCGTAGGCGTCGAGGAGTTTCGCCAGCAGTTCAGCGGAGGCGCCTGCCTTCGCGGCCAGGACCACGGTGGGGCGGCCGGTCGCCGCGAGGGCGGCCCGGAGGGTGCGCCGTTCGGCGGCCTCGACGGCGTCCAGCGCCGCCCGCGCCTCCCGCAGCAGTACGGCCCCTGCCCCGGTCAGGGCGACACCCCGGCTGCCGCGCTCCAGCAGGAGGGTGCCCAGGCGCCGTTCGAGCCCGCCGATGGCCCGCGACAGCGGGGGTTGGGCGATCCCGAGCCGCTGCGCGGCCCGGCCGAAGTGCAGTTCTTCGGCGACCGCGACGAAGTACCGCAGCTCACGTGTCTCCACCCCGCGAGCCTAACCGGGACAGCCAGGAGCGATACCCGGGCGGTATCGCCGTCCACCCAGTCGGTCTTGGACGCCCTGCCTGGCAGGGGAGAAGTATCGATGTCATGAGTGAGACGAACACCGTGAACCACCACAAGGTCGCGCTGGTGACCGGGGCCAACAAGGGCATCGGGTACGAGATCGCCGCCGGGCTCGGCGCCCTCGGCTGGTCCGTCGGAATCGGCGCGCGGAACGAGGAGCGGCGCGAGGCCGCTGTGGACAAGCTGCGCGCGGCCGGAGCCGACGCGTTCGGCGTGCCGCTGGATGTGACCGACGACGCCAGCGTGACAGCGGCGGCTCGGCTGATGGAGGAGCGGACCGGGCGGCTCGACGCGCTCGTCAACAATGCGGGGATCACCGGCGGCGGACCGCAGGAGCCCACCACGGTCGACGTCGACCGGGTACGGGCGGCCGTGGAGACCAACGTGATCGGCGTCATCCGCGTCACCAACGCCCTGCTCCCTCTGCTGCGCCGCTCGCCGTCGCCGCGGATCGTGAACGTCTCCAGCAGCGTCGGCTCCCTCACACTCCAGACCACGCCTGGCGCCGAGACGGGCCCCATCTCCGTCGCCTACTCTCCGTCGAAGACGTTCCTCAACGCCGTCACCGTGCAGTACGCCAAGGAACTGGCCGACACCCACATCCTGATCAACGCCGTCTGCCCCGGCTTCACAGCGACCGACCTCAACGGTTTCCGGGGAGTGCGCACCCCCCAGCAGGGCGCAGCCGCCGCGATCCGGCTGGCCACCGTACCGGCCGGCGGGCCGACCGGCCGCTTCTTCGACGACGAGGGCGAGGTGCCCTGGTGACACTTCTTCCGGTTCGCGCCACCCCGGGGGAGACGGCGCATGCGCGTCCTCGTGACCGGCGCCGTCACGCTGTGCCGGTACGGTCGTCAAGCCCGAGCCGCCGGCGGACCACGAGATGAGGGATCGACAGGCACCGGGCATCTGTGACAAGTAGCCTGCCTTCCAGGTGACAACCAGGCTGCTTCGGCCCGGCCTTCTGCCACCCCTTCGGATCCGCCAGTGACAACTATCGAGCCTCGGCACACGTCGGTTCCGGTGGCGGTTCCGGTGGCGGGCCCCGGTGCGCGTGTTAGGCCGTGTCCGGCGGATCTTCGTCACGCGTCACCACGGCGCCCCGTAAGGGGCGCGGGGAACTGCGCGACAAGCCACGACGCGCCCGCAGACGAAGTGCCGTGCCGCGCCCGGACCCCGCGGGGGTGATACGTCGTCTGCAGGCCGCCGGTGGCTGATCGCGCAGTTCCCCGCGCCCCTTACGGGGCACTGCATGATCCGCCGGACACGGCCTAGTGGCGGACGTCGTCGACGTCCGTCGACCAGGCGATCTCCCGCTGGGCCTCCAGGTCCGTCAGGCGGCGGGCGAGAGCGGTGCGGGTCGTCTCGTAGGCGTCGCTGCCGAGGACCAGGCGGAGCGGGGCCGGTTCGAGGTCGGCGCAGTCAAGGACGGCACGTGCCGTCTTGGCCGGATCGTTCAGCGGGCGTACGGCGCCGGAGGTCAGGGTGCGGCGCAGCTCGGCGAGGGGCGTCCCCTCGTACGCGGCCAGGGGCGCGGCGCGGTCGGCGGCGGGGGCGTCGGCCTGTTCGATCAGGGTGATCCGGACGCCGAAGGGCGCGACTTCCCGGGCGAGTGAGGTGAAGAAGCCTTCGACGCCGCGCGCGGCGGCGAGGCGCAGGCTCATCAGCGGCAGGGCGTCGTGGCCGCCGGCGCCGGTCACCTGCAGGATCCGGCCGCCGCCCTGTTCGCGCAGGTGAGGCAGGGCGGCGCGGGCGATCCGGACCGCGCCGAGGAGGTCGGCGTCGAGCTGGTGGCGCAGGTGTGCGTCCGTGATCTCCTCCGCTGCTCCGAGCGGGCCGGATCCGGAGCTGTTCACGACGACGTCGACGCGGCCGAGCGCGGCGAACGCCGCGTCGACCGTGCGGCGCACGGCGTCGGCGTCGGTGACGTCCAGGGCCTGTACCCACAGGCTTTCGCGGGCGTGGGCGGCCGCGAGGTCGTCCAGCTCGGACGCCCGGCGGGCGGTGGCCGCCACCCGGTCGCCGCGGGCGAGCAGCAACTCGGCGAGGTGGCGGCCGAGGCCGCAGGAGGCGCCGGTGACGAACCAGGACCTGGCTGTGGCGGTCACGGTCATCACGGCCTTTCCTGCGATCTTCTCGCGGCCTTCTCGCGGCCTTCTGCGGGTGTGTCCGCCGGGGGCGTGGCCGGCGTGGGTCCGCGGGGCCCTTTTCCCAGGGTGTCGGGGCCGTGGTGGGCGGCGCATCCGCCGTGGGCCGGCGGGGTGACGAAGTCCGGCGCGGGAGCCGGTCACATTCGCCGGCCGCGATCCGTCAATCCAGTGACGGGCGGAAAACCGGAGCGCGAGCGAGGGCGAGGGCGAGGGTGGTGGCAATGACGACGCTGCAGGCACGGATGCAGAACCCCGCGGTGGTCATTCCGGAGGCGATGACGCCGATTCTCGGGGTGCTGAAGGCGGCGAAGAAAGGGGGCGTCGACGAGCGGACGCTGGAGCTGGTCCACCTGCGCGTGAGCCAGATCAACGGGTGCGGTTACTGCGTCGACGCCGGGGCCGCGAGCGCGAGGAAGGCGGGCGCGGGCGACGAGCAGCTGTTCGCGGTGGCCGCCTGGCGGGACGCGCCGTACTTCAGCGACGCCGAGCGTGCCGCGCTGGCGCTCGCCGAGGCGGCCACGCGACTGGCGGACCGGCCGGATCCGGTGCCGGACACGGTGTGGCAGGAGGCCGCCGAGTACTACGACGAGCGGCAGCTCGCCTCCATAACGCTGTGGATAGCCCTCAGCAATTTCTTCAACCGCCTCAACGTCACGACCCGGCAGGTCGCCGGAAGGGCCTGGTAGAAACCGATCATGGACGAGCGTGATCTTCTCGCGGAACGGTTCGAGGCGAGCCGGGACCACCTGCGCGCGGTGGCCTACCGGATGCTCGGCTCCCTCAGCGAGGCCGAGGACGCCGTGCAGGAGGCGTGGCTGCGGCTCAGCCGTTCCGACTCGGGTGCGATCGAGAACCTGGGCGGGTGGCTGACCACGGTCGTCAGCAGGGTGTGCCTGGACATATTGCGCTCCCGCACGGCCCGGGGCGAGGAGCCCATGGGCGTGCACGTGCCCGACCCGGTCGTCAGCCACGTCGGGCACGAGGGCGCGGACGGCACCGACCCGGAGCAGCAGGCGCTGCTGGCCGACTCCGTCGGCCTGGCGCTGCTCGTCGTCCTCGACACGCTGGCACCGGCCGAGCGGCTCGCGTTCGTCCTGCACGACATGTTCGGCGTCCCCTTCGAGGAGATCGCGCCCGTGGTGGAGCGGACGCCGGCCGCGGCCAGACAGCTCGCCAGCCGGGCCCGGCGGCGGGTGCGGGGCGCCGCGCCGACGCCGGACGCCGACCTGGGGCTGCAGCGGGAGGTCGTCGACGCCTTCCTCGCCGCGTCGCGCGACGGCGACTTCGACGCGCTCCTCACGGTGCTCGACCCGGACGTGGTGCTGCGCGCGGACGCCGGTGCCGTGGCGGTGGGCGCCGGGGCGTCCAAGCTGGTGCGGGGCGCGGCCGCGGTGGCCGGGCAGGCGCTCACCTTCCGGAAGTTCTCGCACGCCGCGCGGCCGGCGCTGGTCAATGGTGCGGTCGGTGTGGTCACGGAGGTGGAGGGTCGCCTGATGGCGGTCATGGGCTTCACGATCGCGGACGGCCGGATCGTCGAAATCGACATCCTGGCCGACCAGGACCGTCTGTTCTCGTATGCGCCCGGTCACGGCAGGTGAGAAAAGGGGGCCCGGAATGTGAGGCCGGGCATAGGGCCTGCGTCACATACGGCCCGGGGCCGTGCTGTGAAAGGCCGCGAATGCGCGGAGAAATGGGAATCGCTTCACTGAGCGGGCAGGGGAGGTACGGCGTCATGTAGTACGTCACATCATTGCGCGGGGTTTTCGCCGCCGCTAACAATTGCGGGGTCGCCACGGCGCCGTCGACCGACAAACGGCGCTTCTCTTATGCGCCGTGCAAGGCCGCAGCGACTTTCGCGATTGGAAGAGGTTCAGCTCAGATATGCGCTCCACCCACTCCGGCTATACCCGTCTCACCAAGTTCCACAAGTTCTCCGCCGCCGGCGTCGCCGTGGCCGGTGCCGCCACCCTGGGGTTCGGCCTCGCCTCCCACGCCGTGGCCGCCGACACCACCTCGGTCAAGCCGGTCGCCTGGAGCGCCCAGTCCTTCGGTGAGACCCAGCAGGAGGAGCTGACCAAGGCCGCCGACGGTGCGGCCGCCCAGGCGAAGACCGACGCCCAGGCCCGCGTCAAGGCCGAGGCCGACGCCGCCGCCAAGGCCAAGGCCGACCGCGAGCGCGCAGCCAAGGAGGCCGCCAGCCGGGCCGAGGCCCGCAAGGCCCTCAAGGCTGCCCCGGCCAAGCCCGCCGCCAAGCCCGCCGCCAAGCCGGCCGCCCCGGCTCCCAAGGCCTACGCGGACAACCTGGACGGCTGGATCCGTCAGTCCCTGGACATCATGAAGGCCAAGGGCATCCCGGGTTCCTACGAGGGCATCAAGCGCAATGTGATGCGTGAGTCCACGGGTAACCCGCATGCGATCAACGACTGGGACGTCAACGCCGTCAACGGTGTCCCGTCCAAGGGTCTGCTGCAGATCATCGACCCGACGTTCAAGGCGTATCACGTCGACGGCACCTCCTGGAACATCTGGGACCCGGTGGCCAACATCGTCGCGTCCTGCAATTACGCGGCCGACAAGTACGGCTCGATGGACAACGTCAATTCCGCTTACTGATCGGCGGAAACAATGCAAAGGGCGGCGGCACCCCGCAGGGGTGCCGCCGCCCTTTGCCTCGGTACGTTCAGCCGTACCTTCCGCGACATCGTGGGGCAGTCGCCGCGCGAGTACCGCAAGCGGGCCGCGGCCGTGCAGGAGGTTCCCAGCTGTTTCGCCATGGCGTGGCTGCGACCTGCGGAAGCGCGCCCCGCATCGAGCAGTTCCGGATAAGTTTTCCGCCCGCGCGCCGCATACCGTTGGGCACATGTTCAACGCCATTACGCACTCGCAGATGTACGTCCTCGACCAGGACGAGGCCCTCGACTTCTACGTCGGCAAGCTGGGGCTGGAGGTTGTCGCGGACGTCGACCTGGGCTTCATGCGCTGGCTGACCGTCGGGGTGCCCGGCGAGCCGGGCCGGGAGGTCCTGCTGGAGAAGCCGGGCGGCCCCCACATGTCCGAGGAGACCGCGGCGCAGGTCCGCGACCTGATCACCAAGGGTGCGATGGCCGGCTGGCTCATCCTCACGACCGACGACTGCCGCAAGACGTACGAGGAGCTGCTCGCCCGGGGCGTGGAGTTCACGCAGGAGCCGACCGAGCGGCCGTACGGCATCGACTGCGGGCTGCGCGACCCGTTCGGCAACAACATCCGCTTCACCCAGCCGAAGGGCTAGGGAAGCGTCCGGCTGATCGCGCAGTTGCCCGCGCCCCCCTACGGGGCGCCATGGTGCCGTTAATGCTTTGCCGTCGCGCGTTGCCGGTGTTGCAGTGGCTCCATGAACATCACCGAAGCCGCTCTGCTCGCGCTCTTCGACCGTGAGATGCGCCGGGACACCCGGCCCGAGGCGTCCGGGGACCGGGTGGAGCAGGACGGGCCCGTCGTGCGGTACGTCGGTGCCGGCGCGCACGGCTGGAACGGCATCGTCTGGTCGGGCCTGGACGGGGCCGACGAGGCCGCCGTCGACGCCGTCGTCGCGGAGCAGGTGCGGTATTTCACTGCGCTGGACCGCGAGTTCGAGTGGAAGCTGTACGGCCACGACAGCCCGCCCGGGCTGGCCGGGCGGCTCCTGGCGGCGGGCTTCGTGGCCGAGGAGGAGGAGACGCTGATGGTCGCCGAGACCCCCGTCCACGGCGGTCTGTCGGCGTCTCCCTCCCTGCCGCCCGGCGTCCGGCTGGAGCCGGTGACCGACGCCGCGGGCGTGCGGCTCGTGGCGGCCGTGCACGAGCTGGCGTTCGGCCACAGCCGTTCGTCCGTCGTGCAGCAGCTGCTGGACGAGCTGGCGGCCGATCCGACGGCGGTTCCCGCTCTCGTCGCCATGGCCGGCGACGAACCGATCAGTGCCGCCCGTCTGCAGTTCCACCCGGGAACGAGCTTTGCGAGCCTGTGGTCCGGCGGCACCGTTCCGGCGTGGCGCGGCCGGGGTGTCTACCGGGCGCTTGTCGCCGCACGCGCCCGTATGGCGGCCGAGCGCGGCTACCGTTTCCTGCAGGTGGACGCGTTGCCGACGAGCCGGCCGATCCTGCAGCGGCTCGGTTTCGTCCCGCTCACCACGACGACCCCGTACGTGTACGGCCCGTCTGTTGCCCAGGACCTGTCCGGTGGATCGTGCAGTGCCCCGTGAGGGGCGCCGGGCAGTGTTGAGCTGCGGCTACCGACGGCGCGCAGTCGAGGGCGCCACCTCGGCCCTTCGTCTGCCGGTGCGTCGTGGCTTGTCGCGCAGTTCCCTGCGCCCCTCACGGGGCGCAGCCCTACGGCCTTACTTGCCGTAGGGGCGGGCCGCGCGGGCCTCGCGCAGGGAGACGGCCCACCAGGCGAGCTGGTCGAGCATCACCTTCGCCGCGCCGGCGGCCGCGGTGCCGGCCTCCTCGTCGAGGTGGAGGCCCGTCGTGTCCAGGCGGCCCCAGGGGCTGTGGAAGCTGACGGTCTCGCGAATGGTGACGGCGTGGAGCTCGGCGAAGACCGGGCGCAGGTGCTCGACCGCGCGCAGGCCGCCGGAGAGACCGCCGTAGGAGACGAAGGCGACGGGCTTGGCCTGCCACTGGGTGTAGTGCCAGTCGATGAGGTTCTTCAGTGGGGCCGGGTAGCTGTGGTTGTACTCGGGGGTGACGACGATGAAGGCGTCGGCCGCCGCGAGCCGCGGGGTGACGGCCGCGAGGACGGCGGTGTCCTGTGCGTCCGGTTCCTTCGACAGGTGGCCGGACAGCGGGTGGTCGGCCAGGTCGATGACGTCGACCTGGACGTCGTCGCGTCCGGCGAGCTGCCGGCCGAGCCAGGCGGCGACGACGGGCCCGAAGCGGCCCTCGCGCGTCGAGGCGACGACGACGGCGAGCCGGTAGGGGGCGTCCGGGCGGGGGGCGGCGGGGGTCTCGGCGACGGTCGGGGCGACGGTGGCGGACATGGCTGCGGGCCTCTTCTCCAGGGCGGGTTGTGGCAGTGGTCTGCCGCGGCCGGCGTCGTGCCGTCCGCTGGAAGAAGCCTCCGACCTCAACCATGCTTGAGGTCAAGTGATCAGTGGGAAAAGGTCCGTTGCCCCGCGGTTCCACCGGACCGATCAGAACGAATCGGGACACCACGGGCGGCGTGCCGTCCGCAGCATGAGCTCCGCCCGCGCCACCGCGCCCGGTCGCTGCTCGTCGAGCCGGCCCAGCGCCGCCAGCCGCACCGCCGACTCGTCGCCCAGGTACAGCGCGCTCAGGGCGCCGAGGTCCAGTGCGATGTCGGCCGGACGGGTGGTGGGCGCGCACTGCGCCCCGCCCTCGTCCGCCTCCAGCAGGAACCGCCCGCCGGCGAGCCCCGAGGGGTCGCTCACCTCCAGGACGAGCGCTCCCGGCACGGCGTACGCGCGCTCCCGCAGCAGGCCCGGTACGTCGAGCGGACGCAGCCACAGGAAGTCGGCGTGGGTGGTGACGCGCGCCGCCCGGACGTCGGGCAGCAGCAGCGGCAGCAGGTCGTCCGGGGCGCGGTGGCCGGAGTCGACCGTCCAGGCCCAGTCGATGGACAACAGGAAGTGCCACAGCGCCCGTTCGGCGCGCGAGGAGACGGCGACGAGGTCGAGGACGGTGAGGGTGTTGCGGGGGCGCTTGGCGTCCCAGTCGTCGTCGGACGTGTAGGCGACGAGCCCTTCGGGGGTGCCGTCGGGGGCGCGGTACAGGGCGGTGAACGGCTCCGTCCACGTCGTGCCCGGCCGCGGCAGCACACCGGTGTTCATCTGCCACCAGCGGTCGGCGCGGTCGACCACCCCGTGCCGCACGGTGCCCATGCGCGCGTGCAGGGCCGGGCCCAGGGCGCGCACGGTGTCGAGGCCGACCAGGTCGACGCGGCCGCCGTCCGTGGGGCCGGTATAGCGCCGGTCGAGGCCGGTACGGGCGACCTCGACCTCCCAGCGCGTGGTCCAGGTGCCCGGGCCGAAGCCGTAGCGGCCGTAGATGGGCCACTCGGCGGCGATCAGCGTCGCGACGAGGTCGCCGCGTTCCTTGGCGGCGCGCAGATCGCGCTCGATCATGCGGCTGAGCAGCCCGCGCCGGCGGTGGGTGGGGGAGACGGTGACGCCGGAGACCGCGTCGGCCGCGACACTGCGGCCGCCGGGGACGCTCAGGCGCTGCGGGAAGCTGCGGTACGTGGCGACGCAGCGGTCGCCGTCGAAGGCGCCCTGGGCGCGATCGAGGTCCGTGCCCGCGGTGCGCAGCGCGACCTCCTCCTTGTCGCCTCCGGGCGGGCGCAGGAACCCGGTGTTCATCGCCCGGATCCAGCCGGGCAGGTCCGACTCGTCGATGGTGCGCACCTCAACGCTCATGCGGGAACGCTAGGCAGCAACGCGGCGGGTCGCACCCGAATTTGGCCGAAGGGCGGCCTTCAGGCGTCGGCGGTCACGGGAGCAGGTCGTCCACCTGGGCTTCCCCTTCGCGGTACCGGCGGGCGATCTCGGCGCCGCAGTCGTCGGCCGTGCGCTGCAGCCGCCGGCGCCGCACGGAGACCTGCCGCTCGTACGCCACCAGGCGGCGCATGCCGTCGCGCAGTTCCTGGTCGGTGCGGGCGCCCAGGTCGGACAGTCCGACCTCGGAGAGCATGTCGTCGGCCAGTCGGCGGTACTCCTCGCCGTGCGGCGTGCCGAGCGTCACGTGGCGGGCGGAGGAGCGGTGGTCGGAGGGGCCGTCGGCGAGGATCTCCGGCAGGCGGTCGACCAGCAGCCGCTCGACGGGCGGCGAGCCCGGGGCGGCCCGCCGGCCCAGCTCCGCCCGGAGGATGTCGATGCGGCCCTGCAGCAGGCGGCGCACGTAGCTGAGGTCGGCCTCCTCCCGCTGGGACTCCCGGCGCAGGGCGCGCAGCTCGGACAGGCGCAGCTCGGTCGGCCGGCGGCCGGCGACGTCCGCCAGCCGGCCGGAGCGCTGGCTCGGTGGCCTGGCCTGCAAGCTGTCCACTGCCTTGAGGTCCTTGAAGCTTTTGTGGTCCCTGAGGTCTCTGGTGTCGAGGTGGCTCCTGTTGTCGTGGGGGTCCCTGAGGTCCCGCAACTCGGCTGCCTCCAGCAGGGGGCCGTCCTCGGTGGGTGTGGTCATGCGGTTCCGTCCCCTCGGGCAGGCGGTGTGCGGCCGGATCGCCTTGCCGTTGCCCGCAAAAGGCACCGCCTGCACGCATCGTGCCATTCCGTGCGCCCCGGGCGCAGGGTCTCTCCGCCCGAACAGCCCTGAATGGGCGCAGGGCATCATGGTCCGTATGCGTGCAGTGGTGCAGAGGGTGAACGGTGCGAGCGTCACCGTGGACGGACAGGTGGTCGGCGAGATCCTCGGCGAGGGCCTGTGCGTGCTGGTCGGCGTGACGCACGAGGACACGCGGGAGCAGTGCGCGCGCCTGGCCCGCAAGCTGTGGAGCCTGCGGGTGCTGGCGGACGAGAAGTCGTGCTCCGACGTGGGGGCACCTTTGCTGGTGATCTCCCAGTTCACTCTCTACGGTGACGCCCGGAAGGGGCGGCGGCCGACGTGGAACGCGGCGGCGCCCGGAGAGGTCGCCGAGCCGCTCGTCGACGAGGTCGTCGCCCAGCTGCGGGCGCTCGGGGCGCGGGTGGAGACGGGCGTGTTCGGGGCGGACATGAAGGTGTCGCTCACGAACGACGGCCCGTTCACGGTGTTGCTGGAGGTCTAGGGCCTGTCCGGCCTACGGCTCGACCACGACCTCCTGCGACGCGGCCGTGCCCTCGCCCACCAGGAGGGGGGCGTCGACGGGGACGTTGCGCTTGACCAGGGCCAGGGCGATCGGGCCCAGCTCGTGGTGGCGGGCCGACGTCGTGACGAAGCCCAGCTGACGGCCCTCGGGGCCGTCGGCGGCGAGGCGGACGGGCGCGCCGTGACCCGGCAGGGTGACCTCGCTGCCGTCCAGGTGCAGGAAGACCAGCCGGCGCGGCGGCTTGCCCAGGTTGTGCACGCGCGCCACGGTCTCCTGACCGCGGTAGCAGCCCTTCTGCAGGTGCACGGCCACCCCGATCAGCCCCAGCTCGTGGGGGATCGTGCGGTGGTCGGTCTCCCGCCCGACCCGCGGCCGGTGGGCCTCCACGCGCAGTGCCTCGTACGCCAGCACGCCCGCGGCCGGGCCGTGGGCGGCGGCGAAGTCCGCGAGGCGCTCGCGTGGCAGGAACAGGTCGCGGCCGTACGACGTCTCGCGCACGACGACGTCGCCGGGGACCTCGGCGATCGAGCCGGCCGGCAGGTGGACCACCGCGACGTCGGCCGTGCGGTCGGCCACCTCGACCTTGTAGAAGAACTTCATGCTCTCCAGGTAGGAGATCAGCGCCTCCTGCGTGCCGGGCTCGACGTGCATCCACGTCGTCGCGCCGTCGTCCACGAGGTACAGCGCGTGCTCGATGTGGCCGTGCGGGGAGAGGATCAGCGCCTGCGTCGCCTGCCCGGGCGGCAGCTCGCTGACGTGCTGGGTGACGAGCAGGTGCAGCCAGCTCAGCCGGTCCGGCCCGGTGACCGCCACGACGCCCCGGTGCGAGAGGTCGACGAAACCCGTTCCGTCCGCGAGCGCACGCTGTTCGCGGAACGGGTCGCCGTAGTGCGCGGCGACGCCTTCGTCCGGGCTCTCGGCGGCGACGGCGCCGGGCGACGACAGCAGCGGGCTGGGCGTGTGAGGCAGCATGCCCCAAGCCTACGGGGCCCCGCCCTGCTCCTTCGAGGCGCAGCCGGAGCACCGGCCGAAGATCGCGAAGTGCTTCATGTCCGTCTCGAAACCGAACTCCTCGCGCAGCTTCGCGGTGAAGCCGGCGGCCACCGACAGGTCCGCCTCGATGACGCCCGTGCAGTCGCGGCAGACGAGGTGTATGTGGTCGTGCCGGTCGGCGAGGTGGTACGTCGGCGCGCCGTGCCCGAGATGGGCGTGGCTGACCAGGCCCAGCTCCTCCAGCAGCTCCAGGGTCCGGTAGACGGTCGAGATGTTCACCCCGCCCGCGGTCCGGCGGACCTCGGTCAGGATGTCGTCCGGCGTCGCGTGTTCGAGCCGGTCGACCGCCTCCAGGACGAGCTGGCGCTGCGGGGTCAGCCGGTAGCCGCGCTTTCGGAGGTCGCTCTGCCAGTCGGTTTCCACCACGCCCCCAGTCTAGGCAGCCTCAGTGCCCGCGTACCCCCTTCAGGTAGCCGGCGAGCGCGGCGACGGCCGCGGGGTTGCGGGGGCTCTCGACGAGGTCGACGTAGTCCAGGACGAAGACGCGGTCGTTCCTGACGGCCGAGACGCCCGCCAGGGGCGGGTAGGACATGAGGAACTTCTTCTTCTGCTCCGCGCCGACGTCGCCGTAGTTGTTGATGACGATGACCTCGGGGTCGCGTTCGACGACGGTCTCCCAGCCGACGTTGACCCAGGTGTCCTTCAAGTCCTTCATCACATGGTCGCCGCCCGCCTTCGTGATGATGTCGTGGGCGCCCGCGTAGGCGCCGGCGGTGACGGGCTTGTCGCGGCCGTCGTCGTAGAGGAAGACCCGCGGCGCCCGGCCGTCCTTCGGCACCTGCGCCTGGGCGTCGGCCACGCGCTTGCGGAAGCCCGCCACGAGGGCGCGGGCGCGGTCCTCCACGTCGAAGATCTTCCCCAGCGTCTCCAGGTCCGTGTACAGGGCCTCCAGCGGCGGCATCACGCCGCGCGAGCCGCCCGTGCCGTTGTGGCAGGACTCGGTGAGCACGTACGAGCCCACGCCGAGCTGCTTCAGCCGCTCGGGCGTCAGGCCGTTGCCCTCGCCGAAGCCGTAGTTCCAGCCCGCGAAGACCAGGTCCGCCCGTGCGTCCAGCACCAGCTCCTTGTTGATCTCCTTGGTGGACAGCCGCTTCACCTTCGCGTAGCCGTCCTTCCACGGGACGTCGGCGTCCGGGCGGCTGGTGGCGTACGCGGGCGCCACGTAGCCCGCCATCCGGTCCTCCAGGCCGAGCGCGAACATGATCTCCGAGATGCCCACGTCATTGGTGACCACGCGCTGCGGTGCCTTGTCGTACGTCGTCTTCACGCCGCAGTTCTCGATGGTGACCGGATAGTGGCCCGAGGAGCGGTCTGCGACCTGTTTGTCGCCGGAAGCGTCCGAAACCTTCGCGCCGCAACTCGTCAGGGTGATCGCGCACAGCAGGGCCAGAAAGAGCGGGGCCGGGGACGGGCGGGCAGGGCTGGTACGCATGCGGTCCTAACGGGGGAGGCGGTCGAAGAGCAGCTGCGGCACACCGGAGACCGGGTGCGGCACCCGGTGCGCACGGACGCCGAAGATCTCGGCGAGCAGCTCGGCGGTCAGTACGGAGTGCGGCGGGCCGGAGGCCACGATGCGGCCGGCGGCGATGACGTACAGCTCGTCGCAGTGGGTCGCGGCGAGGTTCAGGTCGTGCAGCGCGGCCAGCACGGTCAGGCCCGAGCCGCGCACCAGCGCCAGCACCTCCAGCTGCTGCGAGATGTCCAGGTGGTTCGTCGGCTCGTCCAGGACCAGCACCTTCGGCTCCTGGGCCAGCGCCCGGGCGATCAGCACCCGCTGCTTCTCGCCGCCCGACAGCGACAGGAAGCCGCGCTCGGCCAGGTGCGCGGCGCCCACGCGGGCCAGTGCGGCGGTGCACGCTCCGGCGTCCGCCGCCGTGGCGCGGGCCGCGGCCCGCTGGTGCGGCAGACGGCCCATGGCCACCACCTCGGCGGCGGTGAAGTCGAACTCACCGCCGGCCGCGTCCTGCGGCAGGGCGGCCAGTCGCTGTGCGGCCTCGCGGGCGGTGAGGGCGTGCGCGTCGTCACCGTCGAGCCGTACGTGGCCGGCGGCCGGGCGCAGGGCGCGGTAGACGCAGCGCAGGAGGGTGGACTTGCCGCTGCCGTTGGGGCCTACCAGGCCGATCACCTTGCCGGTGGGGGCGTGCAGGGTGATGTCCTTCAGCAGGTGTACGCCTGCGGCGTCCACATCGAGCTTTTCGATGTCGAGTCGCATCAGGAGCGACCCCGCCATGGGTGGGCACGACCGGGCATCACGCACCTCCGAAGACGTAGCCGCGGCGGCGCATCAGTGCCACGAAGCACGGGACGCCTATGAGGGCCGTGATGACGCCCACCGGGAGTTCGATCGGGGCCAGCAACAACCGGGAGACCACGTCCACCCAGACCAGCAGGACGGCGCCCAGCAGGGGTGCCACGCTCAGGACGCGGCGGTGGTCGGCGCCCACGAGCATGCGGGCCACGTGCGGGACCATGAGGCCGACGAAGCCGATCGCGCCGCTGACGGCGACGACGGCGCCGGTGACGGCCGCGGTGACCACGAACAGCAGGCGGCGCAGCCGGTCGGGGTCCACGCCCAGGGTGGTCGCGGTCTCGTCGCCCATGGCCAGCGCGTTCAGGCTGCGGCCCCACCACAGCAGGCAGCCGGTGCCGGCGAGCACCACCGCGGCCGCCACCGGTACGGAGGCCCAGGAGGCGCCGCCGAGGCTGCCCAGCAGCCACATCATGGCCGAGCGGGCGGCCTCGCCGCGTTCGGCGCCGAAGACCATGAGGGTGGTGACGGCGGAGAAGCCGTAGTACATGGCGCTGCCGGTCAGGACGAGCCGCAGGGGGGTCAGGCCCTGGCGGGTGCGGGCCACGGCGTACACCAGGGCCATGGAGAGCAGGGCGGCGGTGAAGGCGGCGCCGGAGAGGGCCCAGACGCCGAGCGAGCCGAGGGCGCCGAAGATGAGGACGGCGTTGGCGCCGACGGCGGCGCCGGAGGAGATGCCGAGGACGAACGGGTCGGCGAGGGCGTTGCGGACCATGGCCTGCACGGCCACGCCCACGGCCGACAGCCCGGCGCCGACCACGGCGGCCAGCAGGGCGCGGGGGAGGCGCAGCTCCCAGACGACGTTGTAGGCGGGCAGCTCGTCGGCGGTGATGGTGCCGCCGGTCAGCCCGGCGTGCAGGTAGTGCAGGGTGCGGCCCCAGCCGATGCCGGCGGCGCCGAGGGCCGTGCAGCACAGCAGCGACACCAGGAGGGCGGCGGCGAGCCCGGCGATCAGGGGTGGCAGGGGCCGTCGTGCGGTGCGGGTGGCCGGGGGGTCGGTCGACACGGGACGGGCGTACGCCTTCGCCTCGGGCCGTGTGCTGGGCGTACGCGCGTCCAGGCGTCCACGCGTACGAACGGGGATCTCCCCTCGCAGTCCACGGCGAGTCGGGCAGGGAGCAGGCGCGCCGCGGGCGATCGGGCTTGCGGCAGACCCTGTACAGGACCTGCCGCCTACCGTTGCGGGTCAGCGCCGGATTTCGACCGGACTTCCCCCGCGGCGTGCCGGGTGGTGCTGGGTGTTATTCGCCCTCGGGCTTGTAGGGCGTGCCGTCGGGGTTGAAGAAGGCGACGCCGTCGGGCATGTCGTCGGGCAGGTTGCGCGCCCAGGCCTGCAGGTCCTCGGCCTGCGGGACCTTCTTCAGCTGGGCCGACATGTACGGGCGCAGCGGCACCTCGGGGGTGGCCTTCTCGCCGACCCACATCAGGTCGCCCTTGACGTAGCCGTACAGGCGCTTGCCGCCCGAGTAGGGCCCGGAGGCGGCGGTGCGCGCGACGGCGTCGGTGGCGATGTCGATCTGCGGCTTCTGGTCGGCCAGCTCGCCGTACCAGACCTCGACGATGCCGGAGTCGCGGATCATGACGATCTCGACCTTGCGGTCCTTGTCGATGCGCCAGTAGCCGCTCTCGGTCTCCAGCGGCTTGACGGGCTTGCCGTCGGCGTCGAGCACCCAGGAGTGCGAGACGTACTCGAGGAAGTCACGCCCGTCGTGGCTGAAGACGACCTCCTGCCCGAAGTTGCACTGCTCGGCACCGGGGAAGTCGGCGACGCCCGCGCCTTCCCACTTGCCGAGGAGGAAGACGAGGGGGACGAGGCTGGGGTGGAGGTCGGACGGAATCTCGATCATGAGCTCAGGCGATCTGTCGTGGGTGCGGACAAAGGGGTCAGCGCTGGCCCTGGTACAGCTTCTTCCAGGTCAGGCCCATAAAGGCGAGTACGCCGACGGCGACCAGTACCAGCAGGGTGGTGAAGAAGCCTTCAAGCACGAGCGCGCTCCTCGGTCGGAGTGGGTGGTACGTGTACGTGTGCGTAGCGGGGACGAGTCTAGTCCGCCGGGTGCGGCGGGGCGCTGTGAGGTTGATCGTGGGGTCCGCGCGTCCCGCGCCCTACAGTGGCCGCATGCCGAAGAAGCTGGTGATCAAGGTGACGGCGGGCGCTGACGCGCCCGAGCGGTGCTCGCAGGCGTTCACGGTGGCGGCGGTGGCCGTGGCCAGCGGCGTCGAGGTGTCGCTGTGGCTGACGGGCGAGTCGTCGTGGTTCGCGCTGCCGGGGCGGGCGGCGGAGTTCGAGCTGCCGCACGCGGCGCCGCTGCCGGAGCTGATCGAGGGGATCAAGGCCGGCGGAGGAATGATCACGCTGTGCACGCAGTGCGCGGCACGGCGGGGCATCGAGGAGAAGGACCTCATCGAGGGCGCGCGCATCGCCGGCGCGCAGGTCTTCGTGAGCGAGGCGATGGCGGACGGCGTCCAGGCGCTCGTCTACTGATCGCGCTGTCGCTTCCCGTCCAGTTCGTCCCACCACTTGTCCGACTCGGGGTCGCCCGACGGGTCGTCCCACCAGCGGTCGTCGGGTCCCCGGCGGTTGGCGACGATGGCGGCCACCGGCGGGATGACCATGGCGAACAGGCACAGCCCCACGGCCGCCGGCACCGACCACAGGCGCACCACGGACCACGCCAGGACGAACAGGAAGATGCAGGTGCCCATCATGGCGAAGTAGACGTGCCTGCGCCGCGCGTACACACTCTCACCGTACGACCGGAAGCCGTGCAGCGCGAAGGGCCGCACCCCCATCGTGGCGTCCAACCCCTGGGGTGCGGCCCTTCGCTGTTCTCGGATGCCGCCTCGTGCCGCCTCGTGCCGTCTCAGACGGCGATGGCGACCTCCGCCAGCGCGCCCTTCTCCCGGACGACGACGGTGCGCTCCGCCGTGGCGCCGGGCACGAGGGCGCGTACGGTCCAGGTGCCCTCGGCCGCGTAGAAGCGGAACTGCCCGGTCGCCGAGGTGGGCACCTCGGCGGTGAACTCGCCGGTGGCGTCCAGCAGGCGCACGTAACCGGTCACGGGCTCGCCGTCGCGGGTCACCGAGCCCTGGATCGTGGTCTCACCGGGCTTGACCGCCGAGGCGTCGGGGCCGCCGGCCTTCGCTCCACACATATGCGTTTCTCCGTTCCGTTTCAGTTGGAGCCGAGCTCGATCGGCACGCCGACGAGGGAGCCGTACTCCGTCCAGGAGCCGTCGTAGTTGCGGACGTTGGGCTGGCCGAGCAGCTCGTGCAGCACGAACCAGGTGTGCGCCGAACGCTCGCCGATGCGGCAGTAGGCGATGGTGTCCTTGGCGAGGTCGACGCCCTCGGCCTCGTAGAGCGCCTTCAGTTCCTCGTCGGACTTGAAGGTGCCGTCGTCGTTGGCGGCCTTGGACCAGGGGATGTTGCGCGCGGTCGGTACGTGGCCGGGGCGCTGCGACTGCTCCTGCGGCAGGTGCGCGGGGGCGAGCAGCTTGCCGCTGAACTCGTCGGGGGAGCGCACGTCGACGAGGTTGAGCGTGCCGATGGCGGCAACGACGTCGTCGCGGAAGGCGCGGATGGAGCTGTCCTGGGGCTTGGCCTTGTACTGGGTGCGGGGCCTTTGGGGCACCTCGGCGACGAGGTCGCGGGAGTCGAGCTCCCACTTCTTGCGACCGCCGTCGAGGAGGCGGACGTCCTGGTGGCCGTAGAGCTTGAAGTACCAGTAGGCGTAGGAGGCGAACCAGTTGTTGTTGCCGCCGTAGAGGACGACGGTGTCGTCGTTGGCGATGCCCTTCTCGGACAGCAGCTTCTCGAAGCCGGCCTGGTCGACGAAGTCGCGGCGGACGGGGTCCTGCAGATCGCTCTTCCAGTCGATCCGGATGGCGGTCTTGATGTGGTTCTTGTCGTAGGCGGACGTGTCCTCGTCGACCTCGACGATGACGGTCTTCGGGTCGCCTGCGTCGATGCGGGCCTGTACCCAGTCGGCGTCCACCAGGACGTCACTGCGGCTCATGCTGTTCTCCTCCGGGGCGATGGGGTACCCCCGGGCCGGTGCGGGGCCATGGGGGAGGAGCGCGGCGGCAGAGCGCGGCGCCGCGCGAAGGGTGGAGCGGAGTGCTCGCGTTGATGCGGGGAGAGGGCGGCCGGGGTGTCCGGCCGTTAAGGGAGCCGGCGAGCGGTTCCCGTCAGACATGGCGACAGAGCATGGCGGCAACGCGGCACAGGTCCACTGCCCGCCGCTTCGTGAGATCTGCCTGTCGCCTCATGGGGACGATCGTAGGGAGGCGCCTGGAGCCCTGTCACCGGGCAGTCGAATACTGAGACGCAGAATTCCGGATTGTGGGACGAGGCGCCGTCCGGGCCGCTCGTGAAGTCCCCTTCCGGCCCTTGCGTACCAGACGGTAGCCCGCACGGCCTGAGCAGCGGACTCGGCCGTCTCGCCAGGCGGAACGACGGAACGAGGGAACAATGGAACGGCGGACGGCGGACGGCGGACGGCGGACGACGGACGGCGCGGCCGAGGGGCGCTCAGCCCGCCAGGTTGACGTCGGTGCCGGTGAGGGTGATGTCGACGCCGGTGGGCGTGGTGACGACCTTGTCGAGCTTGATGCCGCGGGGCAGGCCGGTGATCTTCCGGTCGAAGTCCGTCTTCTCGCGGATCTTCTGCTCCATGCCGGGGATGCGGATGCCCTCGGCGGGGACCTCGTTCGCGTGCACCCGGATCGTGTCGCCGCCGGTGACGGTGACCGTGGAGGTCACGCTGCGCTGCACGGGCTGGCCGGCGACGGTCGCCTTGCCGGTCACCTTGACCTGGTTGCCGCCGGCCCCGCCCTGGCCGCCGTAGGCGACGGTGACGTCGGGGTCGTTGGCGGCCTTGGTCAGCTCCTCGTACGTCAGGTGGGCCGTGCCGGTGGCGCGGCCGGCGACGGCGGAGGAGAAGCTGCTGTCGATGCGGACGTCGTGCAGCTGGGCGTCGAAGCCGCTGACCTTGACCGACTGGGTGCCGGAGCCGGCCGTGACGCCGTCGAGCTTCACGTCGACCTCGTCGAGCCGCGAGTTCGCGACCTGGGTGAGGAAGGGGAAGCCCTTGATGGAGACCTCGGGCGTGCCGGAGAGGTTCTGGCTGCTGCGTATCTTGTCGGCGACCTGGTTCTCGGCGAACCACACGGCCGCCCGGTCGCCCGCCACGAAGAGCGCTCCCAGGACGACGGCGACGATCAGAAGTGTCCGTACGGCACGCATCGGTTGCGGATCCCCCACGTTCGGTCGGTCGGGCTCGGCCCGGCCAGGCCCCCTGGCCTGCCGGTCGAGCCTAACCGGACCGAACGTACGAATGCCCCGGACCGACGTAACCGGTCTGTAACCGCTGCCGGCGCCGGCCTCAGCCGAGCACGCGGCCCAGGACGTACACCACCGGCGCCGCCACCGTCAGGGGCAGGGCCACACCGGCGGTCATGTGGACGAACCGCGAGGGGTAGTCGTAGCTGGCCATCCGCAGTCCGACCAGGGCGCACCCGCCCGCGGCCGCGCCCACCAGGGCGGCGGAGGCCCCCATGCCGGTCAGCTGGCCGGCGGCCACGCCCGCGCCCGCCGCGGCGACGAGGGCGACGACGGGGGAGAGCAACGAGGGCAGCGGCAGGGCCCGGGCCAGGGCCGCCGCGGCCACGCCGAGCGCGCCCGCGACCACCGCGTCGGGCTCGGCCGCCAGCAGGCCGCCCGCGACGACCGCGAGGGCCGCGGAGGCGGTGGCCGCCGTCAGGCCGTACAGCCGCTCGTCGGGCGAGGCGTGGCTGCGCAGCTGCAGGACGACGACCAGCAGGATCCACACGCCGAGCGTGCCCAGCAGCACCGTCGGGGCGTGCCGTTCGCCCGCCGCCAGCAGCCCGGCGTCGGCGACGACGCCGCCGAGGAAGGCGAGCGCGATGCCCTGCCGGGCGGGCCACATGCCGTTCAGCCGGAACCAGCCCGCCGCCGTGACCGCCTGCAGCAGCACCACCGGCACGGCCAGCACGGGCCGGTTCAGCGGTGCGGCCAGTGCCAGCAGCACGGCCAGGACGGAGGTCAGCAGCGCGGGCTGCAGGCCGGGCGGCAGGATCTGCGGCCGGCCCTCGGCCCGGGCCTTCTCCGCGGCGGTCAGCTGCCGCTCGGGCTCGGGCTCGGGCTCGGGCTCGGTCGCGGCGACCGCGACGGCCGCCGCGGGGGCGGCGTACGCCTCCGGCCCGCCGTACGGCTCCGGGTACGACGCCTGGGGCAGCGGCGCCGAGGCGGCGGCCTGCTCGGGGGCGGCCTCCTGCCGGGCCCACTCGGCGGCGCCCCGGGCACCGCCGGCCGGCCAGGGGGAGTCGAAGGCGGAGTCGTACGACGCGGCCGGCGGCGCGTAGGCAGTGCTCTCCTCCGCCGGGGGCTCCTGCTGCCAGGCGCGGGCGTCCCAGGTCTGGGTCTGCCAGGTCTGGGTCACCGGCTCGTCGTGCGGGTTGTGCTCCTCGTGCCGGGGCTGCGGCCACTGGGCGGCCGGCTGCTGCCCGTACGCCGGCTGCTGTCCGTAGCTGTAGGCGTCCTGCCCGCCGTACGAGGGCCGATGCGCGTCGGCGTCCGTGTCGTACGCCGGGTAGGGCCCGGTTCCGTACGGCGGGTACGGCTCGGCGGGCCGCTGCGGGTCGTAGGGGTGGTGATGTTGTTCGCTCATGCTGTCGGGGTCACCCTCCTGCGAAGGGCGGGAGCACCTCGACCGTGCCGCCCTCGGTCAGTCGGACCGTCGCGTGGTCGCGCGTGCCGACGGGGTTGCCGTCCACGAGGAACGAGCAGCGCGCGAGCACGCGCGCGAACTCGGGCCGCCCCGTGTGCCGGTGCCTGGCCGCGTCCAGCACCTGCGCCAGCGTGTGGCCGGTGCAGGGCTCCTCGGCGGTGCCGGCGGCGGCCTTGGCCGCGGCCCAGTACCGGATCGTGCCGGACGGCGCGTCCGGCGGTCCCGGCTGGGCCGGCAACGCCTCCGGCGGCGCCGGTCGTGCCGTGTGTGTCGTCGCCACGGCGACCCCTTTCCTTTTCTGCCGCCTCCATGATGACGGGTGTCGCGGCGCCGGCCGTCCCCAGCCGGTAAAGGGCAGGCCGTTCGGAGTGGCGCTCGCATAGGCTGCTTGTGTGTTGGTGCGACTTCTTCGGTCCTATTTGCGGCCTTATTCCAGAGCGATAGCGCTGATCGTGCTGCTTCAGCTCGTCCAGACCCTCGCCACGCTTTATCTCCCCAATCTCAACGCGGACATCATCGACAAAGGCGTCGTGAAGGGCGACACCGGTTACATCCTGACCACCGGTGGCCTCATGCTCGCCGTGACCCTGGCGCAGATCGTCTGCGCGATCGGCGCCGTCTACTACGGCGCCCGCACCTCCATGGCCGTCGGCCGTGACCTGCGCGCGGCGGTCTTCGACCGGGTGCAGTCCTTCTCGGCGCGCGAAATGGGGCAGTTCGGGGCCCCGTCACTGATCACCCGGACCACCAATGACGTCCAGCAGGTGCAGATGCTGACCCTGATGGCGTTCACCCTCATGGTCTCGGCACCGATCATGTGCGTCGGCGGCGTGGTGCTCGCCATCGAGCAGGACGTGCCGCTCTCGGCGCTGCTGCTGGTGATCGTCCCCGTCCTGGGCGCCATCGTGGGGCTGATCGTCTGGCGCATGCGGCCGATCTTCCGCGGCGTCCAGGAGCGCATCGACACGGTCAACCGGGTGCTGCGCGAGCAGATCACCGGTATTCGCGTCATCCGCGCCTTCGTGCGGGACGAGCACGAGCGGAAACGATTCACGGGCGCCAACACCGAGCTGATGGACGTGTCGCTGCGCGCCGGCCGGCTGATGTCGCTGATGTTCCCGTCCGTGATGCTGGTGGTGAACCTCTCCTCCGTCGCCGTCGTGTGGTTCGGCGGACACCGCATTGCGGACAACGGCATGGAGATCGGTGCGCTGACGGCGTTCCTCAGCTACCTCATGCAGATCCTCATGGCCATCATGATGGCCACCTTCATGTTCATGATGGTGCCGCGCGCCGAGGTCTGCGCCGAGCGCGTCCAGGAGGTCCTGGCCACCGACTCCAGCGTGGTGCCGCCCGTCGCACCCGTCACCGAGCTGCACCGTCACGGCCACCTGGAGCTGCGCGGCGTCGCCTTCGGCTACCCCGGCGCCGAGGAGCCCGTCCTCAAGGACGTCTCCCTCGTCGCCCGCCCGGGCGAGGTCACGGCTGTGATCGGCTCCACCGGCAGCGGCAAGTCGACGCTGCTCGGGCTCATACCCCGGCTGTTCGACGCCACGGCGGGCACGGTGTACGTCGACGGCGTGGACGTGCGCGAGCTCGACCCGGTCGTGATGAGCGAGGCCGTGGGCCTCGTCCCGCAGAAGCCGTACCTCTTCTCCGGCACCGTCGCCTCCAACCTGCGCTACGGGCGTCCCGACGCCACCGACGAGGAGCTGTGGCAGGCGCTGGAGACCGCGCAGGCCCGCGAGTTCGTCGAGGCCCTGGACGGCGGCCTTCAGGCCCCGATCGCCCAGGGCGGCACCAACGTCTCCGGCGGCCAGCGCCAGCGCCTGGCGATCGCCCGGGCCCTGGTGCGCAAGCCCGGGATCTACCTCTTCGACGACTCCTTCTCCGCCCTCGACTACGCCACCGACGCCCGGCTGCGTGCCGCGCTGGCGCGCGAGACGGAGGAGGCGACCGTGGTGATCGTCGCCCAGCGGGTGTCGACCATCCGCGACGCCGACCGCATCGTGGTCCTCGACGGCGGCCGGGTCGTCGGCACCGGCACCCACACCGAACTCATGGCGACGAACGAGACCTACCGGGAGATCGTGCTCTCCCAGCTCACCGAGGAGGAGGCGGCGTGACGTCCCTCGAGAAACCCACGCCTCCCGCAGCCGCCGGCGGCGGCGAGGACGGCGGCAAACCGGCCGCCCCCGCCGGCGCCCCGGCCCGCAGAGGCCCGGCCCCGGCCACCGGCATCGCCCGCTTCATGGGCGGCCAGCCCACCGAGAAGTCCATGAACTTCGGCCCCTCCGCCCGCCGCCTGCTGGGGCAGCTGCGGCCGGAGCGGGGCGTCATCTACGTCGCGCTGGCGCTCGGCGTGGCCAGCGTGGCGCTGGCCGTCGTCGGCCCCAAGATCCTGGGCCGGGCCACCGACCTGCTCTTCGCCGGCGTCGTCGGCGCGCAGATGCAGCCGGGCACCACCAAGGCCGAGGTCCTGGCGCACATGCGGCAGCAGGGCAACGGCAAGATCGCCGACGTTCTCTCCGCCGTCGACTTCACGCCCGGCCAGGGCATCGACTTCGGCGCGGTCGGCACCATCCTGCTGTGGGTGGCGCTGATCTACCTCGGCTCCTCCCTCTTCGGGCTGGTGCAGGCGCGCATCGCCACCACCGTGGTGCAACGGGCCGTCTTCCGGCTGCGCCAGCAGGTGGAGGAGAAGCTGGGCCGGCTGCCGCTGAGCTACTTCGACAAGCAGCAGCGCGGCGAGGTGCTCTCCCGCGCCACCAACGACATCGACAACATCGCCCAGACGCTCCAGCAGACCCTCAGCCAGATCATCGCCTCCCTGCTGACGATCGTCGGCGTGCTGGCGATGATGTTCTGGATCTCCTGGCTGCTGGCGCTGGTCGCGCTGGTCACCGTGCCGGTGTCGATCCTGGTCGCCACCAGGATCGGCAAGCGGGCGCAGCCGCAGTTCGTCGCGCAGTGGAAGTCCACGGGCAAGCTCAACGCCCACATCGAGGAGATGTACACCGGCCACTCGCTGGTGAAGGTCTTCGGCCGCCAGAAGGAGTCCGCGGAGGTCTTCCGCAAGGAGAACGAGAACCTCTACGAGGCCGGCTTCAAGGCACAGTTCATCTCCGGCATCATCCAGCCGGCGATGATGTTCATCGGCAACCTCAACTACGTCCTGGTCGCCGTCGTCGGCGGTCTGCGGGTGGCCACCGGCGCGCTGTCCATCGGTGACGTCCAGGCGTTCGTGCAGTACTCGCGGCAGTTCAGCCAGCCGCTCACCCAGGTGGCCTCCATGGCCAACCTCGTCCAGTCGGGCGTGGCCTCCGCCGAGCGGGTTTTCGAGCTGCTCGACGCCGAGGAGCAGCGCGCGGACGCGGCGGACGCGCCCGTGGTGGGCCCCGTGCGCGGCGAGGTCGTCTTCGAGAAGGTCTCCTTCCGCTACGAGCCGGACAAGCCCCTCATCGAGGACCTCTCGCTGACCGTGCGCCCCGGCCAGACCGTGGCCATCGTCGGCCCCACCGGCGCCGGCAAGACCACCCTGGTCAACCTGCTCATGCGCTTCTACGAGGTGGGCGGCGGCCGCATCACCCTCGACGGCACCGACATCGCCGCGATCTCCCGCGAGGAGCTGCGCTCCCACATCGGCATGGTGCTGCAGGACACCTGGCTCTTCGGCGGCACCATCGCCGAGAACATCGCCTACGGGGCGGCCGAGGGCACCTCCATGGACAAGATCGTGGAGGCGGCGAGGGCCACCCACGTCGACCGCTTCGTGCGCACGCTGCCCGACGGCTACGAGACGGTGATCGACGAGGAGGGCTCCAACGTCAGCGTCGGCGAGAAGCAGCTGATCACGATCGCCCGGGCGTTCCTCGCCGAGCCGGAGATCCTCGTCCTCGACGAGGCGACGAGCTCGGTCGACACCCGTACGGAGGTACTCATCCAGCAGGCGATGGGCCGCCTGCGGGCGGGCCGGACGAGCTTTGTGATCGCGCACCGGCTCTCCACCATCCGGGACGCGGACGTGATCCTGGTGATGGAGTCCGGGCAGATCGTGGAGCAGGGCACCCACGAGTCGCTGCTGGCCGCGGACGGCGCGTACGCCCGTCTGTACGACGCGCAGTTCGCGCAGCCGGTCGCGGAAGCCTGACGGAGTCTTGACGGGGCTCACGGGGGCTTCGGCCCCCGGGGGCCCCGTCGAGGCGGCAGACTGGTTCCAGGGTGCGGCCGGCGGCCGTCAAGGGTGGGCGGCGACGACCACTCGAAGTGACCGACGAAACACAAGGTCGTGCAAAGTCATCCGGACCCCGGAAAGTCTCGTGGGTTATTCTGCTGCGCAGGAAGGATCCGGGCAGCGTGGCCCCCGGGTCCTTTTGTGCATTCGGACGACGAGCAGTGCCCCCCACCGTCCTCGCAGGGACCGAGGAGGAACCGACGCAATGGGCGAGCGAAGCGCACGAGAGACGAGCAAGCGCGAGAGCGACACGACGACGACCGGGGTGGGTGGCGGCCGATGAGTTCCCTGCTGCTGCTGACGAACGCGCTCCAGCCGTCCACCGAGGTGCTGCCCGCACTGGGGCTGCTGCTGCACAGCGTGCGGGTGGCCCCCGCCGAGGGGCCGGCCCTGGTGGAGACCCCCGGCGCCGACGTCATACTGATCGACGGCCGGCGCGACCTGCCCCACGTGCGCAGCCTGTGCCAGCTGCTGCGCTCCACCGGACCAGGCTGCCCGCTGCTCCTCGTCGTCACCGAGGGCGGCCTGGCCGCCGTCACCGCCGACTGGGGCGTGGACGACGTGCTGCTCGACACCGCGGGCCCCGCCGAGGTCGAGGCCCGGCTGCGGCTGGCGACGGGCCGCCAGCAGATCTCCACGGACGACAGCCCCATGGAGATCCGCACCGGCGACCTCTCCGTGGACGAGGCCACCTACAGCGCCAAGCTCAAGGGCCGGGTCCTGGACCTGACCTTCAAGGAGTTCGAGCTGCTCAAGTACCTCGCCCAGCATCCGGGCCGGGTCTTCACCCGTGCCCAGCTGCTGCAAGAGGTCTGGGGCTACGACTACTTCGGCGGCACCCGCACGGTCGACGTGCACGTGCGGCGGCTGCGGGCCAAGCTCGGGCCCGAGCACGAGTCGCTGATCGGCACCGTGCGCAACGTCGGCTACCGCTTCGTCCTGCCGGAGAAGCCGGAGAAACCGGAGAAGGCGGCGAAGGCGGCGAAGCCGGACAGGCCGGAGACGCCCGCGAAGACGGAGGGCGCCGCGAAGGGGCGGGACGCCGGCCGGCAGCGTGGGGCGGAACACACCCAGGGCGCCGGATCCGAGGCCGCTCGCCCGGTGAAACGGTAGGTGGACCCGCGTAGACTGCCGCGCGTGGCCAAGGTGACGCGGGACGATGTGGCACGGCTTGCGGGAACGTCTACCGCGGTCGTCAGCTACGTCATCAACAATGGACCGCGCCCGGTGGCACCGGCGACGCGGGAGCGGGTGCTGGCCGCGATCAAGGAGCTGGGCTACCGGCCCGACCGGGTCGCCCAGGCCATGGCCTCCCGCCGCACCGACCTCATAGGCCTGATCGTCCCGGACGCGCGGCAGCCCTTCTTCGCCGAGATGGCGCACGCGGTCGAGCAGGCCGCGGCCGAGCGCGGCAAGATGGTCCTCGTCGGGAACTCCGACTACCTCGACGAGCGCGAAGTGCACTACCTGCGCGCCTTCTTGGGCATGAGGGTCTCCGGCCTCATCCTGATCAGCCAGGGCCCCAGCGAGACCGCCGCGATGGAGATCGACGCGTGGGACGCCCGCGTGGTCCTGATGCACCGCAGGCCCGACGCGATCGACGACGTCGCCGTCGTCACCGACGACGTCGGCGGCGCCCAGCTCGCCACCCGGCACCTGCTGGAGCACGGCCACCCCTACGTGGCCTGCCTCGGCGGCACCGAGGAGACCCCGACCATCGGCGACCCCGTCACCGACCACGTCGAGGGCTGGCGCCGCGCCATGCGCGAGGCCGGCCGCAGCACCCAGGGCCGCCTCTTCCCGGCGCCCTACAACCGCTACGACGCCTACAAGGTCGCCCTGCAGCTGCTGGCCGGCCCCGACCGGCCGCCGGCGCTGCTGTGCGCCACCGACGACCAGGCCATCGGCGTGCTGCGGGCGGCCCGCGAGCTGGACATCGACGTGCCGGGGGAGCTGGCGGTGGCCGGCTTCGACGACGTCAAGGAGGCGGCGCTGACCGACCCGCCCCTGACCACGGTGGCCTCCGACCGGCAGGCGATGGCCCGCTCGGCCGTCGACCTCGTCCTCGACGACGGCCTGCGGGTGGCCGGCTCGCGCCGGGAGCGCCTGAAGCAGTTCCCCTCCCGCCTGGTGATCCGCCGCAGCTGCGGCTGCGGCTGACGGCCACAGGCGCGCAAGGTTCTGTGCCGGATCTCAGCGCTTCCTCAGACTGTTCTCATCCGGGCGGAGCACAGTCATGGGCATGGACGAGCACACGAACCCGCAGCAGTACCCGGCGCCTCCCGCGAACCCGCCGTACGCGGGCTTCGACCCGGCGTACCAGTCCCACCGCCGGCCGAAGGGCAGGCGCCCCGGTGCGCTGCTCGCCGCCTGTGCGCTCGTCGCCGCCGTCGTCGGCGGCGGCTCCGCCGCCCTCGTGGGCGAGCTGACCGGCGGCGCAGCCGGCAGCACCGCCCACTCCACGCCCGTGCAGAACGCCTCCCTCAAGGGCAGCGGCGTCTCGGCCGTCGCCTCCGCCGTCAGCCCCAGCATCGTGGAGATCAAAGCCAGCACCGGGGCGGGACAGTCCACCGGCTCCGGTGTGATCATCACCGGTGACGGCGAGGTCGTCACCAACAACCACGTCGTCGCGGGCGCCGACACCGTCCAGGTCTCGCTCAAGGACGGCGGCACCAGGACCGGCACCGTCGTCGGCACCGACCCCGGCAAGGACCTGGCGCTGGTCAAGCTCCAGGACGCCAAGGGCCTCAAGGCCGCCACCCTCGGCGACTCCAGCAGGCTCGTGGTCGGCGACCAGGTCGTGGCCATCGGCTCCCCGGAGGGCCTGACGGGCACCGTGACCAGCGGCATCGTCTCCGCCCTCAACCGCGACGTGACCGTCTCCAAGGAACAGGGCCGCGGCCAGCGCCAGCAGCAGCGCGGGCTGCCGCAGTGGCCGTTCGAGTTCGGCGGCAACCAGTACAACGGCGACACCGGCTCCGACAAGACCACGTACAAGGCCATCCAGACCGACGCCGCCCTCAACCCCGGCAACTCCGGCGGTGCGCTGATCAACATGAACGGCGAGATCATCGGCATCAACTCGGCCATGTACGCCCCCGGCGGGCAGGGCGGCGGCTCCGGCGAATCCGCCGGCAGCGTCGGCCTCGGCTTCGCCATCCCCGTCAACACCCTCAAGGCCGACCTGGCCAAGCTGCGGGCGGGCGGCACGAACGCGTAGCCGCGTGCGGTGGGTCGTGCGGCGGCCCCGCAGGGGCGCGGGGAACTGCGCGACCAGCCACGATGCGCCCGCACGGGGAGTGCTGTGCTCCACCCAAGGCTGCGGGTCGACTGCGGGCCGTCGGTGGCTGGTCGCGCAGTTCCCCGCGCCCCTACGGGGCGCCGTGCACGGGCCGGCGCCCCCGTCACGCGGCCGCGTGGCAGGCTGGGAGCGCTTGCGACCACCGCCGCCGACCGATCGAATCCATGAGGTACCGCAGATGAGCCCCGCCGAGCACGGCGAGACGCCCGCCCGCATCCTGATCGTGGACGACGAGCCCGCCGTCCGCGAGGCGCTGCGCCGCAGCCTGGTCTTCGAGGGCTACGCCACCGAGACGGCCGTCGACGGGTTGGACGCCGTGGAGAAGGTCGCCGCGTACGACCCCGAGCTGATCGTGCTCGACGTGCTGATGCCGCGCATGGACGGCCTGACCGCCGCCCGCCGCCTGCGCGCCTCCGGGGTGCGGGTGCCCATCCTGATGCTGACCGCCCGCGACACCGTGGGCGACCGCGTCACCGGCCTGGACGCCGGCGCCGACGACTACCTGGTCAAGCCGTTCGAGCTCGACGAGCTGCTGGCCCGCATCCGGGCCCTGCTGCGCCGCAGCGCGTACGCGGCCCCCGCCGCCCCGGCGGCCGCCGAGGAGCAGACGCTCTCCTTCGCCGACCTGACCATGAACCTCGCCACCCGCGAGGTCACCCGCGGCAGCCGGCGCGTGGAACTGACGCGCACGGAGTTCACCCTGCTGGAGCTGTTCCTGGCCCACCCGCGGCAGGTGCTCACGCGCGAGCAGATCCTCAAAGCCGTGTGGGGCTTCGCCTTCGAACCGTCCTCGAACTCCTTGGACGTGTACGTGATGTACCTGCGGCGCAAGACCGAGGCCCGGGGCGAGCCCCGGCTGGTGCACACCGTCCGCGGGGTGGGGTACGTCCTGCGCAGCGGCGGCACCGAATGAAACGGCTGATCCGCCGGTTCCGCGTGCTGCCCCTGCGCTCCCGGCTCGCCCTGCTGACGGCCGCCGCCGTCGCCGTGGCCGTCGCGCTGGCGGCCGGCGCCTGTTGGGTCGTCACCAAGGAGCAGCTCGGCCACCAGCGGGACACCACCCTGTCCAACCAGCAGGTGGACGAGCGGGCGGTCCTGCAGCTCGTGCGCAGCTGCGGCACCAACCCCTCCGGCCTGCCGCCGGCCCCCGGCTCGTACACCATCCAGGTCGTCACCGCGGGCGGCCTGGTGTGCACCACCCCCGGCAAGCCCGCGATCAAGGTCGTCGGGGCCGACCTGGCCGTCGCCGCCGGAGAGGCCGGGGAGGTCCTGCACGACGCCGTGGCCACCGACGGGCAACGGATGCGCGTGGCGACCTACCGCTTCCCCAACCAGCAGGTGCTGCCCAACACGGCCGTCTCCATCGCCCAGCCGCTCAGCGACCTCGACAAGCCCCTGGGCTCCCTGGCCGTGGTGCTCGTGCTCACCGCCGGGGTGGGCGTCGTGCTCGCGGCGACCGCCGGCCTGTGGATCGCCCGGGCCGCCCTGCGCCCGGTCGACCGGCTCACCGGCGCCGTCGAACACATCGCCCGCACCCAGGACCTCGCCGTCCGCATCCCCGTGGAGGGGGACGACGAGATCGCGCGCCTGTCCAGCTCCTTCAACGCCATGACCGCCGCCCTGTCCTCCTCCCGGGACCGCCAGCAGCAGCTGATCGCCGACGCCGGGCACGAGCTGCGCACCCCGCTCACCTCCCTGCGCACCAACATCGACCTGCTCGTCCGCAGCGAGGAGACCGGCCGGGCGATCCCGGCCGAGGACCGCAAGGAGCTCCTCGCCAGCGTCCGGGCCCAGATGGCCGAGCTGGCCGTGCTCATCGGCGACCTGCAGGAGCTCTCCCGCCCCGACGGCCCCGAGGGCAGCGGACCGCTGCAGGTGGTGCCCCTCCACGAGGCCGTCGACCGCGCCCTGACGCGCGCCCGCCTACGGGCCGCCGGCGCCGGGCTCACGATCGACGCACACGTCGGCCCGTGGTACGTGCGCGCCGAGGCGGGCGCGTTGGAACGCGCGGTGGTCAACCTGCTCGACAACGCGGTCAAGTTCAGCCCGGCGGGCGGCGTGGTCGAGGTACGGCTGGAGGACGGCGAACTGACCGTACGCGACCACGGGCCGGGCATCCCCGCCGACGAACTCCCGCACGTCTTCGACCGATTCTGGCGCTCGCCCTCGGCGCGCAGCCTGCCCGGCAGCGGCCTGGGCCTGTCGATCGTCGCCCGCACCGTGCAGCAGGCGGGCGGCGAGGTCACGCTGCGCCCGGCGGACGGCGGCGGGACGGTGGCGACCGTACGGCTGCCGGGCGCCGCGGTGGAGCCGCCGCCGCTGTAGGGCCGGCTGCCCGGCGGACCCTCGTTGCGCCGTATCACGGCGCCCCTTACGGGGCGCTGCCGGAGGATCCCACCGGCAGCGCGGTCGCCGACAGGTCCGCGCGGATGCCGTCGCGCTCCACCGTCACCGCCTGCAGCCGCAGGTCGTACTCCTTCGCCTGCGACGGCAGTTGGAAGGACAGCGACAGCCGGTCCGCGAGCTCCGGTGGCTGCAGCTCCGACAGCGCGGTGAGCAGCTTCGGGTCGACGCCGAGCTTCTCCAGCAGCCACGGGTGCTCGGCGAGGACGTCGACGAGGTTCAGCCGGGTCAGCTCCTCGACGAACCGCGGCGTGCCCGCCACCTGATGCAGCCGCTCCTCGCTGCGCAGCGCCTGCGCCGCCACTTCCGCCGGCACGCCCAGCCGCTCGGCGATCGCGGGGACGGACAGCAGCGCCTTCACCCGCGCCATGTCCTTGCTGATGTGCTCGGCGGCCTCGCGGTGCAGCACCAGGCGCTTGTCCGTACCGCCGGGGTGGTAGGTCGCGACGCGGGGAATGTCCAGGCTCATGCCGTCGATCTCGGTGGCGATCCCGTCGTCGCCGGTTCGGCGCAGGTGCGCCCGGGCCCGTACGACGAGCTCCTGTCCGGCGACGGCCAGCCGGCCTCTGGCGCCGATCGCGTTGCCCCCGAGGTCGCTGAACCTGACCTGGGAGGCACCCAGTTCGCGGTTCATGTCGTCGAACGCGAGCAGGACGTTGCCCTCCAGGCGCCCGATCACCGCACCGCGGATGTCCGCGGGCAAGTCGCCGTGCAGCCGGATGTCGCGGGCACTGGCATGGACGCGGGCGAGCGAGACCCGGTCGGCGGCGACGTGCGGCACGGTGACGTCCACCTGGCGCAGACGCTTGCCCACGACCTGGGTCAGGAAGGGGAAACCGCGGATGTCGACCTGCGGCTGCGCCTGCAGGTGCAACGCCTTCTGCACCTGCTGCTGCGCCTTCTTCTCCGCGTACATCGCGGCACACCGGTCGGCCAGCAACAGGATGGCGACGCCGGCGAGCGCGGCGAACAGCAGCTTCGTCGCCGTACGGTACGGCCTGCCGGCCGCCCGGCGCCGCCTGCGTCGTTTGCGGTGCGAACGGGGCCCGCCACGACGGTGGTTGGGGGGAGACCACGGCTCGTCGGCGGCGACGATGCGGGCGGGGGTGATGCGCAAGGAACTTTCGGGGTCACTGGTGTCAGGGGGACTGGAAGGTATGCGTGTGGGGGTGCGCATCACCTCATCCCACCACGCGGGGACCCCTCGAACGCAAGCCCTACCGGCAGTAGTGACGCATTATTGGCGGCGGGACCGCCTCACCGTTCACCGAACCGTTTCTCGAGCATGGCGACGTCCCAGTACTGGTCGAACTTGCGCCCCACCTGCTGCAGCAGGCCCGCCGGCCGGAAGCCGAAGCGCTCGTGGAGGCGCATGGAGGCCGCGTTCGGCTGCGTGATGCCCGCGTACGCGCGGTGGACGTCCTCCCCGGCGAGGACGTCGAAGAGCGCGCCGTAGAGCACGGCGCCGATGCCGCGTCCGGTGCGGCCGGGGGCGAGGTAGACGCTGGTCTCGACGGAGGTCTCGTACGCCTGTCGGTCCTTGAAGGGGCTGCTGCTGGCGTACCCGAGGAGGCCGCCGTCGCCGTCCTCGGCGACCAGCAGGCGGTGCCTGCCGGTTTCGGGGTGCGCCTGGAACCAGGCGCGGCGGTTCTCCGGGGAGACGGGGGCGATGTCGAAGGTGACGGGCGTGTGGACGACGTAGTGGTTGTAGAGGTCCGTGAGGGCGGGGACGTCGGTGGCGGCGGCCGGGCGGATGTGCATGGTGTCACCATGCCGCCCCGCGCCCTCACGGGGCACTGCACGAGCCGCCGGACACGCCCTAGCGCATCCAGATCGTCGACGTCGCCACGACCCGTGCCTTCTTCGGCTGCTCCGGGTTGCCGTAGCGGACCTCGAAGCGGGGGTGGGTGCGGGTGAACTCGCTGTCGATGATCCGGACCTGGGCCGCCTTCTTCACCGTGCGGGTGGCGATGTCGCCGTCGAGGAAGAAGCCGAAGTCGCCCTTGGCCGGGGCGTAGACGAAGAACTCGCCGCCCGCGTAGCGCTTGCGGGCCACCTCGTCCGTCAGGACGAGCGACCAGTAGCCGACGCAGTGGCCCGCCGGGCACATGAACCGGTACTCCGCACGCAGCCCGTCGAGGTCCATGACCTTGAACGGGTTGTCGTCGACCTGAGTGGCCTTCGCCGCGGCGACGGCAGGGGTGGCGGCCGTCGCGACCTGGGTCGCGGTCAGGGCGAGGGCGGCGGTCGCGACGGCGGTGGTGAGGGCGCGGAGGACGGGGCGGCGTATCAAGGGGATCTCCAATCCGGCGGATGCGTGATCGCGCTGTGACCATGCGTGATCTTGGTGCGTGTCCGCCGGGCCCGCAACGCCGCGGGGAGAGAACCGGCCAATCGGGTGTCAGAGGAGGTCGCCCAACGGGTCCTGGACGGCGAAGAGCCGGGAACCCAGTGCCGACGCCTCGACGGTCCCGTTCGTGTGCATGGTCATGGTGCCGCCCAGCAGATTCGCGTCCACGTCCGCCTCCGCCGGGGCGGCGAGGGCACCGCCCAGGCCGCACAGCAGGAGCGTTGCGGCGAGCGTGGTCATGGCGCGACGGCGCAGGGCCTTCATCGTGAACTCCCCTTCCACGGTGAGCATTCCGGCTCCCTCCCTACCGCCGGACGGCCCCGCCCATGCCCGCCGTGCTCCCGCGCGCCCCCTGATACGCGCGGGAGCCGGCTGATCGGTTACTTCACGATCGGCTACTTCACGATCGTGATGCGGCCTCCCGCCGGCGGGGCCAGCGGGGCGGTCTTCGACGAGTGGGCCGTCAGGTAGGCGACGAAGGCGTCGAGGTCGGAGAGGCCGACGCGCTTGTTCGTGCCGTCCTTGAAGGCCGGGAAGCCGTCACCGCCGCCCATTAGGAACTCGTTGCCGGCGACGTGGTAGACCTTGCCGGGCTCGATCGGGGCGCCGTCGAGCTTGACGGAGGAGGCGACGATGCGGTCGGCGCCCTTCTTCGTCAGGTCCAGCGTGTAGGTCAGCCCCTTGCTGACCTGCAGGATCTTCGGCTGGGCCTCGTTCGGGCCGCTGACCTGCTGCTGCAGGGCGGCGATGACCTGGGCGCCGGTGAGGTCCTTGACCTGCATCATGTTGGTGAACGGCTGGACGGTGAACGCCTCGCCGTAGGTCACCACGCCGTCGCCCTCGGCGCCGGAGGCCTTGTAGGCGAGGTCGGAGCGGATGCCGCCGGGGTTCATGAACGCGATCTGGGCGCCGCCCTTGTCGGCGGGAGCGAGGGCTTCGAGCTGGGCGTCGGTGATGACGTCGCCGAGGGGCTGTTCGTACGCCTCGGAGCCGCGGCCGTTGATGTCGGCGGAGATGTAGCCGACCGGCTTGTTGGCGACCGGGGCGGCCAGGGCCTTCCAGCGGTCGATGAGCGCGGTCATGTCCGCGGCCTTGGGCTGGTTGCGGTCGACGACGTGGTTGCCGGTGCGCGGGTTCTTCGCCTCGGAGGCGTACGCGGACGCGGCGGCCTTGACCGGCTTGCGGACGATGTCCTTGGTGCGGCGGTCGTAGGTCAGCGTGGTGTCGGTGTACAGACGGCCGAAGGAGGCGGCCGAGGTCACCGTGCGGGGCGCGCCGGAGGGGTCGGGGATGGTGCACGCGTACGCCTGGTGGGTGTGGCCCGTGACGAGGGCGTCGACCTTCGGCGTGACCTTCTTGGCGATGTCGACGATGGCGCCGGAGATGCCGGCGCCCGCACCCGGGGTGTCGCAGTTGTAGTTGTACGACCCGGAGGCCGGCATGCCGCCCTCGTGGATGAGCGCGACGATGGACTTCACGCCCTGGCGGTCGAGCTCCTTGGCGTACTTGTTGATCGTCTCGACCTCGTCGGCGAACTTCAGGCCCTTGACGCCCTCGGCGGTGACGACGTTCGGGGTGTCCTTCGTCGTGACGCCGATGAAGCCGACCTTGACGCCCTTGTGCTGCCAGATGGTGTAGGGCTTGAGGATGGGCCTGCCGGTCTTCTCGTCGGTGACGTTGGCGGCGAGGTAGGGGAAGTCCGCGCCCTGGAACTTCTTGCCCTTCTCGTAGCAGCCCTCCTTGGGGTGGCAGCCGCCGCGCTGCATGCGCGTCAGCTCGGTGCGGCCCTCGTCGAACTCGTGGTTGCCGACGGAGGTGACGTCGAGCTTCAGCTTGTTGAGCGCCTCGATGGTGGGCTCGTCGTGGAAGAGACCGGACATCAGCGGGCTGGCGCCGATCATGTCGCCGGCCGCGGCGGTGATGGAGTACTCGTGGCCCTTGCGCGCGGTGCGCAGGGAGTTGGCCAGGTACTCCACGCCGCCCGCGGGTATGACCTTCTTCGTGCCGTCGGCCCCGGTCTCGGTGACGGTGCCGGAGGAGCCCTGCGGCGGTTCGAGGTTGCCGTGCAGGTCGTTGAAGGACAGCAGCTGGACGTCCACCGTGCGGCCGTGGTCGTGCCGCGCGGACGCCGCCCCGGCGGGGGCGGCGGTGGACAGGACACCGGCGGTGGCGGCGAGCGCGGCTGCTGCGGTCGTCAGCCGTCGTGCGAGGCGCTTTCTCGGCGGCGTCGCGTGCATGTGTTCCCCTTTGTGCAGTTATGCAGTGGGTGAATGGGAAGTGGTCGGCGGCAGCCTACGGTCAACGCGCGTAGCCGCACAGGAGGGGCGGAGTGACGAAAGGATTACGCCGCTTGACCGGAAGTGGCGAGCTGTGGCCTATTGAGGGCCGCAGAATTGCTTAGGCAAGGCTTTCCTTGCCTGGACACGGCAACCTGTACGACCACGGCAACCTGTACGACAAGGAACACCGCCACCGTGACCACCCCGGCCACCCCCGCCGCCGTCCCCGCCCCTCCGGTGGCCCCCGCCCTGCGCACCCTCGCCGCGAGCCTGGGCGTGTGCGCGCTGTGGGCCGCCGCGGTGTGGACGGCGGTGCACCTGCGGGCGGATCCGCTCCTGCACGACGTGGCGCTGTTCGTGCACCTCGCCAGTCTGGTCGTCGGCTTCGGGGCCGTGCTGACCGTGGACTGGCTGGGGTTGCTGTGGCTGGCGGGGAAGCGGCCGCTCGCCGAGGTGCTGCGCACCTCGGCGGCCGTTCACCCGCCCATCTGGCTGGGGCTGGCGGGGCTCGTGGGCAGTGGTGTGCTGCTCCAGCCGTCCCTGTCGGCACCCCTGACCCAGGTCAAGCTCGCCCTCGTCCTGCTCGTCGCGCTCAACGGGATCCACGCCCACGTCCTGCAGGAGAGGCTGACCACCACGGCGCGGGTCGGCCGGGCGCTGCTCGTGCGCTGCGGCGCCACCGTCCTGGTCTCCCAGCTCGGTTGGTGGGGCGCCACCCTCATCGGCTTCCTCAACAGCCGCCGCTGACCGGGGGCGCGCGGGCGCCCGTCGTAGGCTCGCCCCATGAGCGACGTGGTGAATGACGCGAGCGGGCAGCGGCGCATCGAGGTGCTGGAGGAGCTCCCGGCCGAGCAGGTGGCGCGGGTGCGGCGGCTGATCGCCGACGCGGCCGCCCTGGACGGGCAGCCGGCCGTCTCGGAGCAGGGGCGCCTGCAGCTGGAGGGGCGGCGCGCGGGCGTGCGGCACGTCCTGCTGCACGAGCGCGACGGCGAGCAGCGGCTGCTGGGGTACGGCCAGCTGGAGGAGGGCGACCCCGTGGAGGCGCCGGCGGGCGAGTTCGTGGTGCACCCCGACCACCGGGGGCGCGGGCACGGCCGGGTGCTGGGCGGTGCGCTGCTCGCCGAGTCCGGCAAGCGGCTGCGGGTGTGGGCGCACGGGGGCCACCCGGCGGCGCGGCACCTGGCCCAGGTGCTGGGCCTGAGCCTGTTCCGCGAACTGCGGCAGATGCGCCGCCCGCTGGGCGACCTGCGGCTGGGGGAGCCGGTGCTGCCGGACGGCGTGAGCCTGCGGACGTTCCGGCCGGGGGCCGACGACGCGGCGTGGCTGGCGGTGAACGCGGAGGCGTTCGCGCACCACCCCGAGCAGGGGGCGCTCACCCAGCGGGACCTGGACGACCGCAAGGCGCAGCCCTGGTTCGACCCGGAGGGCTTCTTCCTCGCCGAGAGGGGCGGGGAGATCGTGGGCTTCCACTGGACGAAGGTGCACGAGGTGGAGGGGGGCCTGGGCGAGGTGTACGTCCTGGGCGTCCGGCCCGGGGCGCAGGGCGGCGGGCTCGGCAAGGCCCTGACGGCCGTGGGCCTGCGCCACCTCGCGGGCCGGGGCCTGCCGACGGCGATGCTGTACGTGGACGCGGACAACACGGCGGCCGTGCGGGTGTACGAGGGCATGGGGTTCGTGACCCACGAGGTGGACCTGATGTACCGCACGGAGGCGTAGGCCGTATCCGGCGGATCATGCGGCGCGCCCCGTAGGGGGCCCGGGGCGAAGCACGGCGCTCGTCTGCGGGCGCGTCGTGGCTTGTCGCGCAGTTCCCCGCGCCCCTACGGGGCGCACAGCACCCGCCGGACAGTCCCTGGGGCGGCAGCGCGGCGATTGACACGACCCCAACCCGTCCAGCACCCTTTCACTAGTCAATTAGTGAAAGGGTGCCGGCGTGGTCGAGTTCCGCATCGACCGGCGCAGCGGAGTCGCCACATACCTGCAGATCGTCCAGCAGGTCGAGCAGGCACTGCGGCTCGGGCTCCTCGCGCCGGGGGACAAGCTGCCCACGGCCAAGGAGGTCGTCGCGGCCACCGCCATCAACCCCAACACCGTCCTGAAGGCCTACCGCGAGCTGGACCGCGAGGGCCTGGTCGAGGCGCGCCCCGGACTGGGGACGTTCGTACGGCGGTCCCTGGCCCGGCCGGGAGCCGCCGCCGACTCGCCGCTGCGCGCCGAGCTGGCCGACTGGACGGCCCGCGCCCGCGCGGCCGGGCTGGACCGGGAGGACGTGGCGGCCCTGCTCACGTCCGTCCTGGAGGAGACGTTCCACGACGTGCGGGAGGGGACTGCATGACCGACCTGACCTACGCGCCCGGCAGGACCGCCCTGGAGGCGGTCGGCCTGGGCGCGCGGTACCGCCGGCACCGCTGGGCGCTGCGCGAGTGCAGCTTCCGGGTGCCCGCCGGACGCGTGTGCGCCCTCGTCGGCCCCAACGGGGCCGGCAAGTCCACGCTGCTGTCGCTGGCGGCCGGGCTGATGCGCCCGGCCGAGGGGCGGCTGCGGGTGGTCGGCGGCGAGGCGGGCGACGCCGGGGTGCGCCCCCGGGTCGCGTACGTCGCGCAGGACAAGCCGCTCTACCCCGACTTCACGGTGGCCGACACGCTGCGGATGGGCCGGCACCTCAATCCGGGGTGCTGGGACGCGGCCACCGCCGAGCGGATCGTGCGCGGCGGCGACCTGTCGCCCGGCGCCCGGGTGGGCGCGCTCTCCGGCGGCCAGCGCACCCGGGTCGCGCTCGCGCTCGCCCTGGGCAAGCAGCCCGAACTGCTGCTGCTCGACGAGCCGATGAGCGACCTCGACCCGCTGGTGCGCCACGAGATGATGGCCCTGCTGATGGCGGAGGCGGCCGAGCGCGGCGCGACCGTCGTCATCGCCTCGCACATCCTCGCCGAACTGGAAGGGGTGTGCGACTACCTGCTGCTGGTGGCCGGCGGCCGGGTGCGCCTGGCCGGCGAGGTGGAGGACCTGATCTCCGCGCACCGCCTGGTCATGGGGCACCACGAGGAGGCGGGCACGCCGCGCGCGTTCGCCCCGCACACGGTGGTGGAGTCGCGGACGACGGGCCGTCAGGTGACCGCGCTGCTGCGGACGGACGGTCCGGTGACCGGCGCCTGGCAGGTGAGCGAGCCGACCCTGGAGGAGCTGCTCCTGGCCCACCTGCGCTCGCCCGGGGCGCCGCCGCTGCTCGCGCCGAGCGCGGAGCCGCGTACGCCGTCGTACCGCACGGCAACGGGACGCAAGGAGGCAGCGTGACGACGACCGGATCGACGACGACCGGATCGACGACAACCGGAGCAGGAACGTTTCTGCGAAAGGGGCGCACCCGCGGCGCGGCGTGGCTCGTCCTGCGCCGGCACCGCGTCGCCGCCTGGTCGGCCCTCGGCCTGCTGGCCGTCCTCGTGGGGACGCTGGTGTGGCTGCGCTCGGGGATCACCGGCTACACGGCCGGCCACGACATGACCCACCCCACGGACGACACCCTCCGGCACCTGAGCGACACCTACGGCGACCCGCTGCACTACATCGGCCGGTTCCTGGAGTTCCTGCCGCTGCTGGTCGGCGCGTTCGTCGCGGGCCCGATGATCGCCCGGGAGTTGGAGAGCGGCACGTACCGGGTGGCCTGGACGCAGGCGATCTCGCCCATGCGGTGGTTCGCGGCCAAGCTCGCCCTGCCGGCCGTGGCCCTCCTGGCCGGGGTCTCCGTGCTGTCGGCCACCTACGCCTGGACCTGGCGCAGCCTGCCCCTGGAGCACCTGCCGGGCCAGTGGTGGTGGCGCAACACCGACATGCTCGGCCCCGTGCCCGTCGCCCACGCCCTGCTCGGGCTCGCGGTCGGCGCCCTGGCCGGCCTGCTGGTGCGGCACGTGCTGGCCGCCCTGGGCGCGACGATTTTCGCCCTCCAGGTGCTGCTGCTGCCGGTCCAGTGGCTGCGCGACCGCATGGTCGCACCGGCGACCGAGCTCTCCCGGGAGATGCCGGGCCTGATCAGGGGCAACACCGACTGGATCGTCGGCCGCGGCATGGTCGACGCCTCCGGCGGCCACCTCCCCGAGCCGGACTGCGGCGTCGGCGTGCGGCCCGCCGACTGCCTCGCCCAGCACCATGCGGTCGGCTGGTACCTGGAGTACCATCCCGGCTCCCACATGCAGCCCCTGCTGTGGGCCGAGGCCGGCGTCTGCACGGCCCTGGCGCTGCTGGTGGCCGGCGCGGCCGTGTGGCTGATGCGCCGCACGCACCCCTGAGAGGGGGCGCGGGGAGGCGGAGATTCCCTGGAGGTCATGTGGACGTTACCCGTGCTTAAACCACGGTTGCGAGCCTTGGCGAATGCAGCCCGCCCCGACCCGCGCCCCAGGACGACGGCTCCGCGCCGCCCCCGCCCCGGCCCCGGACGCGCCCGACCGGCCCGAGGCGCGGAACAATGAAGGTATGAGCCAGCCGTCGAGGATCCCGGCCCCGGACACCACGACCGACTCGGTGGGCTTCATCGCCGCCCACCGGCCCAACGCGGCCGTCGTCGCCGGCGTGCCCCAGGTGGGGGCCGACCTCGACGCCTTCGGGATCAAGGAGCTGCAGGCCACCGGCGAGGACAGCGCCGAGCCGCTGCCCGAGGGCCGCTTCCTGGACCGCGAGCGCAGCTGGCTCGCCTTCAACGAACGGGTGCTGGAGCTCGCGGAGGACCCCGCCACCCCCCTGCTGGAACGCGCCGGCTTCCTGGCGATCTTCGCCGGCAACCTCGACGAGTTCTTCATGGTGCGCGTGGCCGGCCTCAAGCGCCGCATCGCCACCGGCGTGGCCACCCGCTCCGCCTCCGGGCTGCAGCCGCGCGAGGTGCTGGAGCTGATCTGGACCCGCTCGCGCGAGCTCATGGCCCGGCACGCCGCCTGCTTCCAGCAGGACGTCGCCCCCGAGCTCGCCGACCAGGGCATCCACCTCATCCGCTGGCCCGACCTGACCGACAAGGAGCAGGGCCGGCTCTTCACCCTCTTCCGGCAGCAGATCTTCCCCGTCCTCACCCCGCTCGCCGTCGACCCCGCGCACCCCTTCCCGTACATCTCCGGGCTCTCGCTCAACCTCGCCGTCGTCGTGCGCAACCCCGTCAGCGGCCACGACCACTTCGCCCGTGTGAAGGTGCCGCCGCTGCTGCCGCGCTTCCTGGAGGCCTCCCCGCAGCGGTTCGTGCCGCTGGAGGACGTCATCGCGGCCCACCTGGAGGAGCTCTTCCCCGGCATGGAGGTGCTCGCGCACCACATGTTCCGGGTCACGCGCAACGAGGACCTGGAGGTCGAGGAGGACGACGCCGAGAACCTGCTGCAGGCGCTGGAGAAGGAGCTCATGCGCCGCCGCTTCGGCCCGCCCGTGCGCCTGGAGGTCGAGGAGACCATCGACCCCTACGTCCTCGACCTGCTGGTGCGCGAGCTGAAGATCTCCGACGCCGAGGTCTACCCGCTGCCCGGCCCGCTCGACCTGACCGCGCTGTTCGCCATCGCCTCCCTGGACCGGCCGGAGCTGAAGTACCCCAAGTTCGTCGCCGGCACCCACCGCGACCTCGCCGAGGTGGAGTCCGCCTCCCCGCCCGACATCTTCGCCGCCCTGCGCGAGCGCGACGTCCTGCTGCACCACCCGTACGACTCCTTCTCCACCTCCGTCCAGGCGTTCCTGGAGCAGGCCGCCGCCGACCCGGACGTGCTGGCCATCAAGCAGACGCTCTACCGCACCTCCGGCGACTCGCCCATCGTCGACGCCCTCATAGACGCCGCCGAATCCGGCAAGCAGGTGCTCGTCCTCGTCGAGATCAAGGCCCGCTTCGACGAGCAGGCCAACATCAAATGGGCCCGCAAGCTCGAAGAGGCCGGCTGCCACGTCGTCTACGGCCTCGTGGGCCTCAAGACCCACTGCAAGCTCTCCCTCGTCGTCCGGCAGGAGGGCGACACCCTGCGCCGCTACTCGCACGTCGGCACCGGCAACTACCACCCCAAGACCGCCCGCCTGTACGAGGACTTCGGCCTGCTGACCGCCGACCCACAGGTCGGCGCCGACCTGTCCGACCTGTTCAACCGGCTCTCCGGCTACTCGCGCCGCGAGACCTACCGGCGCCTGCTCGTCGCCCCCCGCTCCCTGCGCGACGGGCTCGTCCAGCGCATCGCCAGAGAAATCGCCCACCACCGCGCCGGCCGGCCCGCCTTCATCCGCATCAAGGTCAACTCCATGGTCGACGAGGCCGTCATCGACGCCCTCTACCGCGCCTCGCGCGCCGGCATCCCCGTCGACATCTGGGTACGCGGCATCTGCGCCCTGCGCCCCGGCGTCCCCGGACTGTCCGAGAACATCCGCGTCCGCAGCGTCCTCGGCCGCTTCCTCGAACACTCCCGCGTCTTCGCCTTCGCCAACGCCGGCGACACCGAAGTCTGGCTCGGCAGCGCCGACATGATGCACCGCAACCTCGACCGGCGCATCGAAACCCTGGTCCGCGTCACCGACCCCGCCCACCGGGCCTCCCTCGGCAAACTGCTCGAACTCGGCGTCTCCGACCACACCGCCTCCTGGCACCTGGGCCCCGACGGCGAATGGACGCGGCACGCCACCGACACCGACGGCCGGCCGCTGCGCAGCGTGCAGGAGATCCTCATCGACGCACGGAGGCGCCGGCGTGGCTCAGCTACCGCATGAAGCACCGGCGGCCCTCGCCGCAGGCACCGACACGACGACGAGCGCAGGAGAGGTCCTCTCCGGCTACCTCCACGCCCAGGCCGTCGAATTCCTGCGCAGCCTGCGCCTGCACGCCGACAGCGGCGCCGACGCCGAGGACGCCGGCGAAGCCGCCCGCCTGCTGCGCCGCTCCGCCCGGCGCATCGCCGGCACCCTGCACGTCTACCGGCCCCTGACCGACCCCACCTGGACCGATCAGCTGCGCGGCGAACTCGGCTGGCTCTGCGACGTCATCGGCCGCGAACACACCCACGCCGCACGGCTCGCCCGGCTGCGCGGCGCACTGCACCGGCTCGCCGGCGCGGGCGGGCCCGCCACCGTCGGCGCCGCCCGCGCCGGGGCCCTCCTCGACCGGCAACTCACCCTCGCCCGCACCCGCGCCCACTCCGCCGCCCTCCAGGCACTCGGCTCCGCCCGCTTCCACGCCGTCGCCGACGCCGTCGCCGTCCTGGCCTCCGAAGTGCCGCTCGACGCCGCCGCGCGCGAGACGCCCGCCGCGGCCGTCCTGCCGCGCCTGGCCGACCAGGCGCACCGGCGGCTCACCGACGCCGTCGAAGCCCTGCCGCTCGCCACCGCCGGCCGCCCCTACAACGCCGAAGCCCTGCTCCACGGCCTCGCCGCCACCGCCGCCGCGGACGCACCACCCGCCGAGACCCGGCAGGACGCGCCCTGGCACCAGGTACGACGCCTGGTGCGGCTGCGGCGGTACGCGCAGGAAGTCCTCGACGAGCAGGAACAGACCGAGGCCGAACCCTCCCTGTCCGTACGGCTGCTCGGCGCCGGCCAGGCCCTCGACCGCCACCGCGACGCCGCCGACGCCGCGGCGGCCGCCGCGTCCGCCGCCCGCACGCCGCGCATCGCCCCCGCCACGGCGTACGCGCTCGGCGTCCTGCACGCCGACCAACGGCACGAGGTGGAAGCCGCGCGCTACGCCTTCGGACGCATGTGGCAGAGGATCGTGCCGTGACGGCGCCCGTGGTGCGGGCGGCGGGGTGCGTGCTGTGGCGGCGTGCGGCCCTGCCCGGGGCGGTGGAGCTCGCTCTTGTGCACCGACCCAAGTACGACGACTGGTCGCTGCCCAAGGGCAAGCTCAAGCGCGGCGAGGACGCGCTGAGCTGTGCGCTGCGGGAAGTACTGGAGGAAACCGGGATGCGGTGCGAGCCGGGCCTGCGGCTGCCGGTGTCCCGCTACCTGGTGGACGGACGGCCCAAGGAAGTCCACTGGTGGGCGGCGGAGGCGGTGGGGGGCCGCTTCGTGCCCAGCCGCGAGGTGGACCGGCTGCTGTGGCTGGGGCCGGAGGCCGCGCGGTGGCGTCTGACGCACGACCGCGACCGGCCGCTGGTGGATGCGCTGCTGTCCGTGCTGGGTCTTCTCCCCTGACCCGCCCTTTCGCCGTTTCCGAGCGGGGCTCCGCCCCCTCGCACCCCCGGACCGCGCTCCGCGCGGTGGCCTCAAAATCCCCCAGCTACCGCTGGGAGGTGCCCCCAGCCGGGCTGGATTCGGCACCCGCGCCGCACCGCCCCGCGGCAGCGTTACGGCGTCGGGGCCAGGGCCTGCCACGTCAGCGTGAGCTCGCCCTGGCGCCAGCGCACCGGGCCGTCCACCACGGGCCAGTCGGTCCGGAGGGCCGACGCCGTGCGGATCCAGCGTTGGCGGGCGCTGAGCGCGCCGTAGGGGGCCGCCGCCGCCCACGCGCGGTCGAAGTCCCGCAGGAAGGTGTGCACCGCCTCCCCCGGCACGTTGCGGTGGATGAGCGCCTTCGGCAGGCGTTCGGCCAGGTCGGAGGGGGTGCCGAGGGACCCGAGGCGGGCGGCGAAGGTGATCGTGCGGGGTCCTTCGGGGCCGAGGGCCACCCATACGTGCCGGCGTCCGATCTCGTCGCACGTGCCCTCGACGAGCAGTCCGTCCGGTGCGAGCCGCCCGCACAGCCGTTGCCAGACGGCGGTGACCTCGTCCTCGTCGTACTGCCGCAGCACGTTGGCCGCGCGGATGAGCAGGGCCCGCCGGCCGGCGGGCAGGGGTACCTCGAAGCCGCCGTGGGCGAAGCCGAGGCCGTCGCGTTCGTAGGGCTTGGCCGCGGCGACCCGGGCGGGGTCGATCTCGATGCCGACGACTTCCGCGTCGGGGCGGACGGTGCGCAGGCGTCCGAGGAGTTCGACGGCGGTCCAGGGGGCGGCGCCGTAGCCGAGGTCGACGGCGACGGGGTCGGTGCTGCGGCGCAGTGCGGGGGCGTGGGCGGCGGTGATCCAGCGGTCCATGCGGCGCAGCCGGTTGGGGTTGGTGGTGCCGCGGGTGGCGGAGCCGACGGGGCGGGTGGTCCTAGCCATGGCAGGTACCGCCGTCCAGGGCCCGGCGGCCGGCCTCGGCGGGGTCGCCGGCGCGCAGGGCGGCGAGGAGGGTCTCGTGGCCGGCGGGGTCGGCGCCCTGGAAGCCGGGGGTGGCCCAGGCGCCGGTCGCGGCGGTGCGCAGGGGGCCGGTGAGATTGCGGTGGAGTTCGGCGAGGAGGGGGTTGCCGGAGGCGTCGGCGATGCCGCAGTGGAAGGCCCGGTCGGCTTCGCACCAGGCCTCGAAGTCGCGGGCGTGCCAGGCGGCGGCGCGCTGTTCGAGGGCGTCGTGCAGGGCGTCGAGGGTCGGCCCGTCGGCGCGTACGGCGGCGAGGCGGGCGGCCTGGACGTGGAGGCCCTCGCGGACTTCGCGCAGGTGGCCGAGGTCGCCGTCGCCGCAGAGGCGGGCGACGGCGCCGGAGAGTTCGCTGGTGGCGCGCACGTAGGTGCCGTTGCCGCGCCGGACCTCCAGGAGCCCGGTGTGGGTGAGGGCACGTACGGCCTCGCGGACGGTGCCGCGGGCGACCTGGAGCCGGCGCATCAGTTCGGGCTCGGGCGGGATGCGGGTGCCGACGGGCCAGTCGCCGGAGGCGATGCGGGCCCGGATGCGGTGGATGACCTCGTCGGAGAGGGCGGGGCGGCGCACCGGTCGGAGGGCCGGTTCCTTGCTCATGCGGCCAAGGTACCTTGACATCGGACGTCGGATGTTTGGCGGGCCGTGGATCGTGAGGTGGCGAGCCGCTTACGTCACTCTTTGGTAAACCGGGAAGGGAGACCGGCCTTCGGGACGTTGCCACCAGTCGACGGGGCGAGCAGCCGCAGGGAGAACCCCGCGGCGGACGGAGGAACAGACGGTGAGCCAGTACGCAGCCAGGCTCGGTGCGCGCCGCGGACGTACGCTCGGTTCCTTCGCCAAGCCGCCGCTGCGCCGCCTCGGCGCGCGGCGCCCGCGGCGGGTGGCCATGCTGAGCGTGCACACCTCGCCCCTGCACCAGCCCGGTACGGGCGACGCGGGCGGCATGAACGTGTACATCGTCGAGCTGGCCAAGCGGCTGGCCGAGCAGGGCATCGAGGTGGAGGTCTTCACCCGTGCCACCACCGCGGCCCTGCCGCCCACCGTCGAGCTCGCGCCCGGCGTGCTCGTCCGGCACATCGACGCCGGGCCGTACGAGGGGCTGGCCAAGGAGGAGCTGCCCGCCCAGCTGTGCGCCTTCACCCACGGCGTGATGCAGGCGTGGGCCGGCCACCGGCCCGGCTACTACGACCTCGTCCACTCCCACTACTGGCTCTCCGGCCACGTCGGCTGGCTCGCCGCCCAGCGCTGGGGCGTCCCGCTGGTCCACGCCATGCACACCATGGCCAAGGTCAAGAACGCCGCCCTCGCCGAGGGCGACACCCCCGAGCCCGCCGCCCGGGTGATCGGCGAGACGCAGATCGTGCGCGCCGCGGACCGGCTGATCGCCAACACCGAGGGCGAGGCCGGCGAGCTGATCCACCACTACGACGCCGATCCCGCGAAGGTCGCCGTCGTGCACCCCGGCGTGAACCTCGAACGCTTCCGTCCCGCCCCCGGCGGCCGGGCCGCCGCCCGCGAGCGCCTGGGGCTGCCCGCCGACGCCCTCGTCCCGCTGTTCGCCGGCCGCATCCAGCCGCTGAAGGCCCCGGACGTCCTGCTGCGGGCGGTGGCCGAGCTGCTGGACCGGGCGCCGGGGCTGCGCGGCCGGATCGTCGTGCCCGTCGTCGGCGGGCCCAGCGGCAGCGGCCTGGCCAAGCCGGAGGGCCTGCAGAAGCTCGCGGCCCGGCTCGGCATCGCCGACGTCGTCCGCTTCCATCCGCCGGTCGGCCAGGACGCCCTCGCCGACTGGTACCGGGCCGCCTCCGTCCTCGTCATGCCGTCCTACAGCGAGTCCTTCGGGCTGGTGGCCGTCGAGGCCCAGGCGTGCGGCACCCCGGTGGTCGCGGCCGCGGTCGGCGGCCTGCCGGTGGCCGTCGCGGACGGCCGCAGCGGCATCCTCGTTGAGGGCCACGACCCGGCCGACTACGCCAGTGCGCTCGCCCGCTTCGCCGACGACCCGGGGCTGACCGACCGCATGGGGCAGGCCGCGGCCCGCCACGCGCAGTCCTTCGGCTGGGACGCGGCGGCCGCCGCCACGGCCGAGGTGTACACCGCGGCGATGGGCGAGCGCAGGCGTCGCCTACGCTCGGCACATGTCTGATCGGACCACGCCCGCAGCGAAGGACGTCCTCGAGCGCACGCTGCGCGAGGCGGACCTGGAGTGGGAGAGCCCCGCCGACGGCACGTACGTCGTCAAGCTCCCCGGTACGCGCAAGCTGTCGACGACCGTCTCGCTGAAGGTCGGCCGGCACTCCCTGTCCGTCAACGCCTTCGTCGTGCGCTGCCCCGACGAGAACCACGCGGCCGTGCACCGGTGGCTGCTGGAGCGCAACACCCGGCTGTACGGGGTCGCGTACGCGATCGACCACCTCGGTGACGTCTACCTGGTGGGCCGGCTGCCGCTGGCGGCGGTGACCCCGGAGGAGATCGACCGGATCCTGGGCACCGTCCTGGAGCACGCGGACGGCAGCTTCAACACGCTGCTGGAGATGGGGTTCGCGGAGGCGATCCGCAAGGAGTACGCGTGGCGCACGGCGCGCGGGGAGTCCACGCGCAACCTGGAGGCGTTCTCCCGCCTGACCCGGGACGAGTGACCCGGGACGCGTGACGGGGGACGAGGCGGCGTCAGGCCGACGCCGCCTCGGCCTCCGGCCGGGTGGCCGGCTCCGGCGTGGCCGCCGGGGCGGCGGTGTCCTGCGCCGGCAGACCGCACATCAGGAGCCAGTAGCCGGCGGCGGCGAGCGCGCCGACCGCCGTGCACAGCGCCCACAGCACCTCCGCGCCGTAGTGGTCGATCAGCGTGCCGCCCACCAGCGGGGCGACCAGCGCGGCCACCGACCACGACAGCGAGTAGACGCCCTGGTAACGCCCGCGTCCCTGGGCGGGGGAGAGCCGCACGACGAGGCTCATCTGGGTCGGCGAGTTGATGATCTCGGCGAACGTCCAGACGACGACGGTCAGCATGTAGGCGCCGACCGAGCCGGCGAAGGCGGTCAGGCCGAAGCCGCAGCCGGCGAGCAGGGCCGAGACGGTCAGCAGCCGTCGCGGGTCGCCGTGCTCGATGAAGCGGGTGACGGGGATCTGCAGGGCCACGATCAGCACGCCGTTGACCGCGATGACCGCGCCGTAGTCGCCGGGGGAGAAGCCGTCGGCGCCCATGGCCACCGGCAGGGCGACGGTGTGCTGCATGAAGATGAAGGCCATCAGGAACGAGAGCCCGACCACCCCCATGAAGCGGCCGTCGCGCAGCACGGTGCCGAGGCTGACCGGGCGTTCGTCCGGTGTGCCACCGGCGCCGGTGTCGGCGGCGTCGGCGGCGGCGGTCTGCTCGGGCCGGGACTCGGGCAGCTTCCAGAACACCAGCAGGGCACAGGCGAGGGTCAGCGCGGCCTCGCCGAGGAAGCCGATCAGGTAGCTGTACGAGGCGACGACGCCGGCGGCCAGCGAGGAGAAGGCGAAGCCGAGGTTGATGGCCCAGTAGTTGAGCGCGAAGGCGCGGACGCGGTCCTCGGGCGGGACGATGTCGGCCATCATCGCCTGCACCGCCGGGCGGGAGGCGCTGGAGGCCATGCCGACGAGGAAGGCGACGGCGGCGATGGCCAGCGGGTGCTGCACGAAGCCGAGCAGGGCGACGGAGGCGGCGGTGGCCAGCTGGGCCACCAGCATCGTGGGCCGCCGGCCGAGCCGGTCGGCCATCACGCCGGCGCCGAGGGAGGCGACCACCCCGCCGAGGCCGTGCAGGGCGGCGACCAGGCCGGCGTACGAGGCGGAGTAGCCACGGTCGATCGTCAGATACAGGGACAGAAAGGTCGCGACGAAGGCGCCCAGTCGGTTGATCAGGGTCGACGTCCACAGCCACCAGAACTGCCGCGGCAGCCCCGACACGCTCTTGCGAGCGGCCATTCCGATACGTGCTACCGACATTTCCCGCGCCCCCGGATGTAAGTGGTACCAGCAGGGGCCGCACGTTACTGAAATGATCGTGTCCACGCCATTCAATTGACGATCGGCGTCAAACGTCCGGGGCGCGAGGCGCTCGGCCCGTCGATTACGCTCAAGGGCATGGCCGACGCACCGTACAAGCTGATCCTCCTCCGCCACGGCGAGAGCGAGTGGAACGCGAAGAACCTGTTCACCGGCTGGGTGGACGTCAACCTCAACGAGAAGGGCGAGAAGGAGGCACTCCGCGGCGGTGAGCTGCTGAAGGACGCCGGCCTGCTGCCCGACGTGGTCCACACCTCCCTGCAGAAGCGCGCCATCCGCACCGCGCAGATCGCCCTGGAGGCCGCCGACCGCCACTGGATCCCCGTGCACCGCTCCTGGCGGCTGAACGAGCGCCACTACGGCGCCCTGCAGGGCAAGGACAAGGCGCAGACCCTGGCGGAGTTCGGCGAGGAGCAGTTCATGCTCTGGCGCCGCTCCTACGACACCCCGCCGCCGGCCCTCGAGGACGGCTCGGAGTTCTCCCAGAGCGACGACCCGCGCTACGCGTCCATCCCCGGCGAGCTGCGCCCGCGCACCGAGTGCCTCAAGGACGTCGTCACCCGCATGCTGCCGTACTGGTACGACGGCATCGTCCCGGACCTGATCGCCGGCCGCACCGTCCTGGTCGCCGCGCACGGCAACTCGCTGCGCGCCCTGGTCAAGCACCTGGACGGCATTTCCGACGCCGACATCGCGGGCCTGAACATCCCCACCGGCATCCCGCTGGCCTACGAGCTCGACGCCGACTTCCGCCCGGTCACCCCCGGTGGCCGCTACCTCGACCCGGAGGCCGCCAAGGCCGCCATCGAGGCCGTGAAGAACCAGGGCAAGAAGAAGTAGATATTGCGATCATGCCTCCCACCTGCGCGTTTGGCGCGGGCGGGAGGCATTTTCCTGCCCTGGGTACAGGCAGAGCGGGCGCCGGGTGGTGCCCTCGACTGCTCTCAGAGCAGGCTGGCCAGCTGGTTGATCACGCCTCCGACGAGGGCGTGGAGCCCGACCACGGCCAGGCCCAAGAGCTGTCCGACAATGGGCAAGAGCATCGCTGCACTCCTGTCGTATGAGCCGCTCATCATTGCGGCCTGGTGGCCGGATCAACGACGCGCCGTCCGGCCGGACACGTCCCAGGACGGATAGGGACGGCTTTTCAGGCTGGGGGGCGCCTGCCTGCCTCCGGCGCCGGGAGCTCCACGCTCGGCCCGGGCGGTCGAGCGGACGGCTCACAACGCCACCGGTGGCCCCCTGCGGGGGCGTCACTGGTGGCCGAGCTCGTGCAGCAGGTAGCCGGCGCGCACCCGGGTGCGGGCGCCCAGGCGGTTCATGATCTCGGTGATGTGCCGCTGGCAGGTCCGCACCGACATGCCCATGCGGCGGGCGATGGCCTTGTCGTCCTCCCCGGCGATCAGCAGCCGGACGATGTCGGACTTCACGGCGTCCGAGGCGGCGATGGCCGGGCCGCGGCCCAGCTTGGCCGGGAAGGGCGTGGCCTGCGGCCACAACCGTTCGAAGGTGCCGGTCATGAAGTCGACGGTGCTGAGGTCCCGGACGAGCACCGCGCCGTGCGGGTCGTCGCGCAGCGGGATGACGGCGGTGTTCCGGTCGACGACCAGGACCGGTTCGATCCGGTCGCCCACGGTGCGCACCTCGGCGCCCAGGGCGGTCACCCGCTCGACGCGGGCGACCGCCGGCAGGCTGAACTGCGCGGTGTGCTGGCAGATGACCCGCAGCCGCACGCCGCGCGCGAGCGCCGCCTCGATACGCTCGGGGCACTCCCACGGGACGTCCTCCTGCCGTGCCCCGCCCGGCCGGGCGACGAGGATCTCCCGGGCCGCCCGGTCGATCAGGTGCTCGACACGGCCGCGGACGTCCGCCGGGCCGGTGATGATCTCCGTGCTCTCCCCGCGCAGCCGGTGCACGATCCCGTCGTGGTACAGCTCGGAGAGGGCGGAGAGCTCGCCGCGGACCTGCGCCAGCGCCTCCTGCAGTTCGGCGACCTTCCGTGCGGCGGGCTCCAGGACGTGCAGCTCGGCGCTGTCCGGGGAGATGGCGGTCAGCCGGGTGGGCTCGCCCTCCGCCCACCGCAGCAGGCGCAGCCGCAGCAGGACCCGGACGGACTCCGCGACGGCGTCCTCCGGGCGGCCGGTCAGCCGGACCAGCTCGCCCAGCGAGACGCTCGTGGTGCGCGTGGTGTGCTCGTAGATCTCCACGGCGCCCGGGTCCAGGGGCGCGAGCGCCGCGAGCTGCTGGATGTCCATCCTGGGGACCATCACGTCGATGTCCTGCGGGTTGGTCGTCACCCCTGTCCCTCCTGCCGTACCTCCTGCCAGCGGGCTACCAGCGCCTGGTCTCGCCGATGAAGTCCGGGATCTCGACGGCGGTGCCCCGGCGGCGGGCCTCGTGCAGGACGTGGTGGCCGACGGCGAGGTCGAGGATGCCCAGGCCGAACGGGGAGAAGACGGTGGGCCTGTCCGCATCGAGGGTGACGTTCCCCTGCAGCAGCGCGCCGAGGGTGCCGGTGATGAAGTCGCGGCCGCCGGTGAGCTGTTCGGCCAGGTGGGGCGCGGTCTGCGCCTTGAGGCAGTGGTCGACGTCGTCGACGACGTTGTTGCTGCGCAGCAGCAGTTCCGGGGCGAGGTCGCGCAGGGAGACGTTGAGCAGGACCTGCCCGGGCCGCAGCGCGGTGTCCGCGCTCACGTAGGGCGTCGCCGCCGTGGTGGCGAAGACCACCAGGTCGCGGGCGAGGACCTCGTCGAGCGTGCCGGTGGCGGCGGGCGCGCCCATGCGGGCCGTCGCGTGGGCGGTCAGGTGGCCGGCGCTGGTGGGGTCCAGGTCGTGCACCAGCACGTCCGCGACCTTCACGCCGCGGGCGTGGAGGTAGTCGACGATGGTGCGGGCGATGACGCCGGCGCCCACGACACCGAGCCGTACGGGCCCGCTCGTGGGGAGCAGTTCGGCCGCCGCGACGGCGGCGGAGGCGGCGGTGCGCACGGCGCTGATGCCCGCCGCCTCCAGGCAGGCGACCGGGTAGCCGGTGGCGTAGTCGTTGATCAGCAGCGTCGCCGAGGCGCGCGGCAGCCCCTGCAGGGTGTTGTCGGGGAAGCTGGCGATCCACTTCATGCCGATGGCGTCCACGTCGCCGCCGAGGTACGAGGGCAGGGCGATGACGCGGGCGTTGGGCTTGTCGGGGAAGCGCAGGAAGTAGCTGTCGGGGTTCACCGAGAGCCCCTGCTCGTGGGCGACGTAGGTGTCGGCGACGATGCGCAGGACGTCCTGGTGGGCGTCGGCGAGGATCGCGGAGACGGCCGCGCCGGGCACGACGGAGAAGTGGGACATGGAGCTCATCTCTGTATCGGCTGGTGCTTTGTCGGCTGGTGCCTTATCGGCTGCTGGTGGTGGTGGGGCCGAGACCGGCCAGTTCGGGGATGCCGGTGTAGCGCTCGGCGACCCAGGCGTCGGAGTAGACGGTGTCGATGTACTTGTCGCCCAGGTCGGGGGAGATGACGGCCACCCGGGAGCCGGTGGCGAGCGTGGGCGCGAGCTGCTGCACGGCGGCGAGTACGGTTCCGGTGGAGCCGCCCACCAGCAGGCCGTACGTCTCGGCGACGCGCCGGCACATCGCCACCGTGTCGGGTTCCGCGACGAGCAGCTTCTCGAAGCCGCCGGCGTCGGTGAACAGCTCGGGCCGCCGGCTGGTGCCGAGGCCGGGGATGAAGCGGGGTGCGGCGGGGCCGCCGAAGGTGACCGAGCCGACGGCGTCCACGGCGACGACCCGGGTGCCGGGGCTGTGCTCGGCGAAGTACTCGACGCAGCCCATCAGCGTGCCCGTGGTCCCGGCCCCGACGAACAGCGCGTCCACCGTGCCCAGCCCCTTGTGGACGGAGGCGGCGGTGCGGTCGCGGTGGGCCCGTACACCGGCGGGGTTGGCGTACTGGTTGAGCCACACCAGCGTCGGGTCCTCGGCGAGGCGGCGGTGGATGTAGGTGATCCGGGTGTTCAGGAAGCCGCCCTGCGCGTCCCGGGTGGTCACCTCGATCACCTCGGTGCTCAGGCTGCGCATGACGCGCAGCGAGTGGCGGGAGGCGTTCGGGTCCGTCACCACCGTCAGCGGATAGCCCTTGGCCGCGCACACCACCGACAGGGCGACGCCGAGGTTGCCGGACGAGGACTCGATGACGCGGGAGCCGGGGCGCAGGGTGCCCTCCCGCTCCATCGACTCGACGAGGGCGACGGCGGTCTTGAGCTTCACGGAGCCGGCGGGGTTGAGCCCCTCCAGCTTCAGGAACACCTCGCCGGCGGGCAGGAAGCCGGGCAGCCGCAGGAAGATGTCGTCGAGGACGACGTCGGATGCCTTCTCGTAGATCACTGCGATGGCCCCTCTCCGGTGCCGGCAGGGCCGGCACCGAGGCGTTCGCGGAGCACGGCCGCGATCGCGCCGAGCGGCTTCGGAGCAAGCATCTCCAGGTGCCGGCAGTCGACGACGTGCTCCTCGACCCGGCCGGTCACGTACGGCTTCCATGCCTCGGCCGGCGAGGACGACTGTGCCGCGTCGTGGCCCGCGGTGAAGAACAGCACGTCCCCGTCGTAGGGCTGCGCGGGCGGTTCCAGGCCGATGCGGGCCTCGTTGCGGAAGGTGTCGTACACCGCCCGGAGCGTGTCCTCCTCCAGCCCGGCGAGCGGTCCGGCCGCCGGGCCCGCCGCATCGAGGGCCCGCCGCAGCCCGGCGAGCGTCGGCGGACCCTCCCCGAGCGCTTCGCGGTCGAGGTCCGCCTCGTGCACCAGGTGGGAGACGAACTCCTCCTCGCCGGGCACCCGGACGTCCGTGGTGGACGGCTCGGAGTCCAGGACGGCCAGCAGGGCCACCTCGTGGCCGAGCCCCCGCAGCCGCACCGCCACCTCGTGGGCGAGGCGCCCGCCCCACGACCAGCCGAGCAGGTGGAAGGGGCCCTCCGCCTGGACGGTGAGGATCTGCGTCACGTAGTCCGCGGCCATCTCCCCGGTCGTGGCGGGCGCGAGATCGGGCCGGGTGAGGGCGCGCGCCTGCAGGCCGTACACGGGCCGCCCGGGCTCCAGCAGCCCCGCCAGCCGGGCGTACGGCCAGGCCAGGCCGCTGGCCGGGTGGACGCAGAACAGCGGGGGCCGTTCGCCGGTGCGGCGCAGCGGCAGCAGGACGCCCAGGCCCGCCGCGCGGTCCTCGGTGCCCAGCCGGGCGGCCAGGGCGGCGACCGTCGGGGCCTCGAAGAGCAGCCGGACCGGCAGCCGGGTCCCCAGCTCCGTACGGACCCGGGTCGCCACCCGGGTGGCCAGCAGCGAGTGGCCGCCGAGCTGGAAGAAGTCGTCGTCCACGCCGACGGACGGCACGCCGAGCACGTCGGCGAAGATGCCGCACAGGACCTTCTCCCGCTCGGTGGCGGGCGGGCGTCCCGCGCCCGCGGCCGGCAGCTCGGGCTCGGGCAGCCGCTTGCGGTCGACCTTGCCGTTGTCGCTCAGCGGCAGGGCGGCCATGGGCACCAGCACCGAGGGCACCATGGCCGGGGTGAGGACGCCGGTGAGCAGCGCCGCCACCTCGTCGGCCACGGCGCTGCCGGTGTAGTAGCCGACCAGGCGGTTGTGTCCGGCGGCGTCCGTGCGGACGACCACGACGGCGTCCCGGACGCCGTCCACCGCGCGCAGGGCCGTCTCCACCTCGGCGAGCTCGATGCGCTGGCCGCGGATCTTGACCTGGTGGTCGTTGCGGCCGAGGAACTCCAGCTGCCCGTCCGGCCGGTACCGCGCCTGGTCCCCGGTCCGGTACAGGCGCGCGCCGGGCAGCCCGGAGAACGGGTCCGGCACGAACGCGTCCGCCGTTTTCGCGGGGTCCCCCAGGTAGCCGTAGCCCACGCCGGTGCCGCCCACGTACAGCTCGCCGACGGCGCCCAGCGGGACCGGCCGCATCGCCTCGTCCAGCACGTACAGCTGCGTGTTGCGGATGACGCGCCCGATCGGCACGCGCTGCCCGGCCCCGGGAGCGGTCCGCGGGGTCAGCCACGCGTGCGTGACGTCGTCCGAACACTCCGTCGGACCATAGGCGTTGACCAGCGGGATGTCCGGATAGCGGGCGAACCAGCGGGCGCACAGGTCGGGCGGCAGTGCCTCGCCGGTGACCATCAGCCAGCGCAGCGCGGGCAGTTCCGGCGCGTCCCCGGTGGCGTCCCAGCCGTCGAGGGCGGTGCGCAGCAGCGAGGGCACCACCTCGACGCCGGTGAGGCGCTCTGCGGCGACCATGCCGAACAGCAGGTCGGGGTCGGCCGCCAGGTCGTCGCCGGCGACGCGGGTGCGCCCGCCGGCCACGAAGGCGGCCAGCATCTGCCACACCGAGATGTCGAAGCTCAGTGGCGCGTTCTGCAGCACGCTGTCGTCGGCGGTCAGCTCCAGGTCCTCCACCTTGGCGAGCAGGTGGTTGACCATGCCCCGGCGGTGCACCATCGCGCCCTTGGGGCGGCCGGTGGTCCCGGAGGTGAACAGGACGTACGCCAGGTCGTCCGGCTGCCCGACGGGCGCGGCCAGCTCGTCCGGTGCGTCGCACTCCTCGCCGAGCACGAGCACCGGCACCGGCACCGTGCCGGTGCCCGCCGCCGCGGCGAGCTCCCCGGCCCGATCGGCGTGCGCGGGGTCGGCGAGGACGACGCGCGCGCCGCTGCGGGCGAGCATGTCGGCGTTGCGGGCGAGGGGGCCCGAGGGGTCCAGCGGGAGGTACGCGGCGCCCGCGCCGAGGATGCCGAGCAGCGCGACGGGCACGGCCACCGAGCGGGCCGCGCACACGGCCACCACGGTGCCCGGGCCGGCTCCGGCGGCGGTCAGGCGGCGGGAGAGCGCGGAGGCCCGGCCCGCGAGGGTGGCGTAGTCGAGCTCCGTGCGGTCGTCGCAGAGCGCGGTCGCCCGCGGCCGCTCGGCGGCGATCCGCTGGACGTGGGCCACCAGGTCGTCGAGGCCGTTCTCGCGCTCGCTGCGGTTGAACTCCGTGAGCAGCAGCTCGCGTTCGCCCGCGCCGAGGACGTCCAGCCGGCTCACCGGGACCGAGGGGTCCGCCGCGACCTGCCGCAGCACCCCCAGCAGGCGCTCGACGAGAGCGCGCGCGGTCGCCGGGTCGAACAGCTCGGTGCTGTAGTCCAGCCGGCCGGCCATCCCGGCGGGGCCGGAGGCGTCCGTGCGGGCGGTGAGCTCGAAGGACAGGTCGAAGGGGACGGCGGTGGCACCGACCGGCAGCACCGCGGCGGTCAGCCCCGGGAAGTCGAGCTCCTCCACGGCGCTTTCCATCACGCCCAGCTCGACCTGGAACAGCGGGTTGCGGCCGGGCACACGCGGCGGGCCCAGCACCTCCACCAGCCGTTCGAACGGCACGTCCTGGTGGGCGTATGCCGCGAGGTCGCCCTCGCGCACCCGCTCCAGCAGGTCGGCGAAGGCCGGGTCGCCGGAGACGTCGGTGCGCAGCACGAGGGAGTTCACGAAGAACCCGACCAGGTCGTCCAGCGCCTCGTCGGCGCGCCCGGCGACCGGGGCCCCGATGGGTATGTCGGATCCGGCACCGAGCCGGTGCAGCAGGGCTGCCAGCGCGGCCTGGACCACCATGAACAGGCTGGCCCGCCGCCCGGCGGCCAGGGCGCCCAGCGCGGCGTGCAGCTCGGCGTCCACCGTGAACAGCTCGACGCCGCCCCGGTGGGTGCCGGCGGCCGGGCGCGGCCGGTCGGTGGGCAGGGTCAGCTCCTCGGGCAGACCGGCCAGGGCCGAGCGCCAGTGGTCCAGCTGCCGGGCCATCAGGCTGCCGGGGGTCTCCTCGGAACCGGTCGTCTCCAGCTGCCAGGCGGCGTAGTCGGCGTACTGCACGGGCAGCGGCTCCCAGCCGGGTGCCGCACCGTGCAGGCGCGCCGCGTAGGCGCGGGAGAGGTCCCGGCCGAGTGGGCCCATCGACCAGCCGTCCGCGGCGATGTGGTGCACCACGAGCAGCAGGACGTGCACACGCTCGCCCAGCGCGAACAGCGTCGCCCGCAGCGGCGGGTCGACCCGCAGGCGGAACGGCCGGGAGGCCTCCGCCAGCAGCGCCTCGTCCAGTCCGGCCTCCGTGGCCTCGCACACCACGAGGGCGGGCGCCGCCTGCTCGGCGGGCAGCACGTGCTGGTACGGCTCGCCGTCGCGCTCCGGGTAGACGGTGCGCAGCACCTCGTGGCGTTCCACGACGTCGGCGAGGGCGCGTTCGAGGGCGGTGCGGTCCAGCTCCCCGTCCAGCCGAACGGCCAGAGGGATCTTGTACGGCGAGTGCTCGGGGGCCATCGTGTCGAGGAACCACAGCCGGCGCTGCCCGGACGAGGCCGGCGCCGTCGCGCCGCGCGGCCGGGGCCGCAGCGGCGGCCGGGCGGCCGGGGCGCCGCCCAGGCGCCCGGCGAGGCCGGCGACGGTGGGCGCCTCGAAGACCGTGCGGACGGGGAGTTCGACGTCCAGGACGGTGCGCACCCGGGAGGCCAGGCGCATGGCCAGCAGCGAGTTGCCGCCGAGGTCGAAGAAGCTGTCGTCGATGCCGATCCGCTCGCCGCCGAGCGTCTCGGTGAAGAGCCCGCACAGGGTCTCCTCCAGCTCGGTGCGCGGCGCCCGGCCGGCCGCTTGCCCGGTCAGCTCGGGCGCGGGCAGACCGGCGCGGTCGAGCTTGCCGTTCGGGGTCAGCGGGAGCTCGTCCAGCAGGACGACGGCGACCGGCACCATGTAGTCCGGCAGCCGCTGCGCCGCGTGGGCGCGCAGCTCCGCGGCGAGGGTGCCGGTGCCGGGTCCCGCCGCCGGTACCGCGTAGGCGACCAGCTGCTTGCCGCCGCCTGCGGCGTCCCGGGCGACGACGACGGTCTGCGCCACGGCAGGGTGCTGCTGCAGCACGGCTTCGATCTCGCCGAGCTCCACCCGGAAGCCGCGGATCTTGACCTGTTCGTCGGCGCGGCCGACGTACTCGATCTCGCCGTTCGGCAGCCAGCGGGCCAGGTCACCGGTGCGGTACATCCGCTCGCCCGTACCGAACGGGCAGGGCAGGAACCGGTCGGCGGTCAGACCGGGCCGGTTCAGGTAGCCCCGGGAGACGCCGGCGCCCGCGATGTACAGCTCGCCGACGACGCCCACCGGGACGGGGGCCAGGTCCGCGTCCAGCACATAGGCCCGGCCGTTCCACACCGGCCGGCCGATGTTCTGCCCGCTGGTGCCGCGCAGGCGCTGCGGGCTCGTCGCGTCGGCGGTGCACTCGGTCGGGCCGTAGCAGTTGTACGTCTCCATGTCGTCCGCCGCGCCGATCTCGGCCAGCAGCGCCTCGCCGATGGCCTCGCCGCCCATGACCAGCACCGCGGGCCGGCGGCCCTCCAGCAGCCCGGCGAGCAGCAGTTGTTCGGCGAAGGAGGGCGTGACGTCCACGACGTCGATGCGGTGCTCGTCGACGAAGCGCACGAACGCCGCCGGGTCGTACCGGCACACCTCGTCGACCAGGTGCAGCTCGTGCCCGTCCAGCATCCACAGCATCCCGGCCACCGACGCGTCGAAGGAGATCGACGAGGCCAGCGCCATGCGCAGCCGCTTTGCACCGGCCCCCCGGGCAGCGGGCCCGAAGTAGGCGGCGCGGTGGTTGTGGAAGAGGTTGACGGCGTTGCGGTGCTCGACCACCACGCCCTTGGGGACGCCGGTCGAGCCGGAGGTGTAGATGACGTAGGCGGCGTGCGCGGGGTCGAGCGGTGCGGCCCGCTCGGCGTCGGTGAGGTTCGTCCCCGGGTGGGCGGCGGCCGCCTTCGCGACCTCGGGGTCGTCCAGGAGGAGCAGCCCGGTGCCCTCCGGCAGGGCCGCGGCGTGCTCGGCGGAGGTGACGACCAGCACGGGGGCCGCGTCGGTCACCAGGTGGGCGATGCGGGAGGCGGGGTAGTCGGGGTCGATGGGCACGTACGCCGCGCCGGCCTTCTGGATCGCCAGGACGGCGGCCATCATCCCGGGGGAGTGCCGCAGCGAGAGGCCGACCAGCCGCTCGGCGCCTGCGCCCCGGGCGACCAGCACCCGGGCCAGCCGGTTGGCCCGCTCGTTGAGCTCGGCGAAGGTCAGCGCCTCGCCGGCGAACACGGTGGCCACGGCGTCGGGCGTGCGGGCCGCCTGCGCCTCGAACAGCTCCGGCAGCGTGGTGGCGGGCACCGGGTGCGCGGTGTCGTTCCACTCCACCAGGACGCGGTGCCGCTCGGCCGGGCCCAGCAGGTCGACGGAGGACAGCGGCCGGGCGGGGTCCTGCGCGAACGCCCCGAGCAGCCGCACCAGCCAGTCCAGGACGCGTTCGGCGGTGTCCGCGTCGAACGCGTCGGTGCGGTACTCCAGCCGCAGCCGCAGGTCCGCGCCGGGGAGCACGGTCAGGCTGAGCGGGTAGTGGGTGGCGTCGATGTCGTACGCGTCGACGATCCGCAAGTCCCCGCCGGCCTCCCGGGACCGCTCGGGGTAGTTCTGGAACACCATCAGGGTGTCGAACAGAGGGCCGGAGCCGACGAGTTGCTGGATCTCGGTGAGGCCGAGGTTGTGGTGGGGCAGCAGTTCCGCCTGCTCGTTCTGCAGGCCGCGCAGCAGCTCGGCCAGCGGGGCCGAGGAGTCGACCCGCAGGCGGGCCGGCAGGGTGTTGATCAGCAGGCCGATGATCCGGTCGACGCCCTCGACCGCCTCCGGGCGGCTGGAGACGGTGACGCCGAAGAGCACGTCGTCGCGGCCGGTGAGGCGGGAGAGGACCATCCCCCACGCGCCCTGGACGACGGTGTTCAGGGTGAGTCTGCTGCCGCGCGCCCGGGCGGTCAGCGCCGCCGTCACCTCCTCGCCCAGGCCCCTCTCCAGGGTGCGGGGCGCCGTGGTCTGCACTCCGGTCGCCGCGGGGGCGACCAGGGTGGGGCCCTCCACGCCCGCGAGCGAGCGCCGCCAGGCGTCGCGCGCGACGTCGCGGTCCTGGGCGGCCAGCCAGCGCAGGTAGTTCTCGTACGGCACGACCGGGGGCAGGCCCGCGGCGTCCCCCTGCTGCCGGTAAAGGGTGAGCAGCTCGTCGAGCAGCGGCGGAATGGACCAGCCGTCCAGCAGGATGTGGTGGTGCGTCATCACCAGGCGCCAGCGCGTGGCGGTGCGCCGGATCAGCGTGAAGCGCAGCAGCGGCGGCCTGGCCAGGTCGAAGGGGACCGCCTGGTCCTCGGCCATCAGCCGGTCGAGCTCGGCCTCGCGCGCCTCCTCCGGCAGCCCGGACAGGTCGAACTCCCGCAGCGGCACCTCCACCGTGGGCGGGATCAGCTGCACCGGGGTGCCCTGCTTCTTCGCCGTACGGAAGCAGGCGCGCAGGTTGGCGTGCCGCTCGGTCAGGGCGCGGACGGCGGTTTCCAGGACCGGCGTCTCGACGTGTCCTTCGAGCTCGACCACCATCTGCGGCATGTAGACACCGACGGTCTGCCGGTCGAACAGGGAGAGGAACAGCATCCCCTCCTGCAGCGGGGCCAGCGGCAGGATGGCCGGCTTCCGGCTGTCAGAGCTCATCTGTCCATTCCCCTGTGAGATCGTCGATGTCGTCCTGGCTCAGCTCCAGCAGCGGCGCCCCACCCGTGGCGTCGCCCCCGGTCGTCCCGGCCGGCTCCGGCTCCGGTGCCGGTGCCAGGAGCCCGGCCAGCGCCTCGGCCCGCTGGTGGGTGAACACGTCCTTGGGGGAGAGCACCCAGCCCGCCTCGCGGACCCGCGCCGCGAGCCGGATGGCCAGCACGCTGTCGCCGCCCAGGTCGAAGAACGCGTCGTCGGGGCCGACCCGGTCCAGGCCCAGCACCTCGGCGAACAGGCCGCACAGCAGGTCCTCGCGGGGGGTGCGCGGCGCCCGTGCGGAGACGGCGGCGGACAGGTCGGGGGCGGGCAGGGCGGCGCGGTCCAGCTTCCCGTTGCGGCTCAGCGGGAAGGCGTCCAGGACGACGACCGCGCTGGGCACGAGGTGGTCGGGCAGCAGCCCGGCCAGGTGGCGGCGCAGCGCGGCGGGCTCCGGCGCGGCCCCCTCCCGGGGGACGACGTACGCGACCAGGCGCTTGCCGCCCGGCTGGTCCTCGCGGGCGACGACCACGCTGTCGGCGACGCCGGAGTGGGCGCCGAGCGCGGCCTCGACCTCGCCGGGCTCGATGCGGAAGCCGCGGATCTTGACCTGCTCGTCGACCCGGCCCCGGAACTCCAGGTTCCCGTCCGGCCGCCACACGGCGAGGTCGCCCGTGCGGTACATCCGCTCGCCGGGCGCCCCGAAGGGACAGGGCACGAACCGCTCGGCCGTCAGGCCGGGCTGGCGCAGGTAGCCCCGGGCGAGCCCGGCGCCGGCGAGGAACAGCTCGCCCTCCTCGCCGACCGGCACTGGCTTGAGGTCCTCGTCGAGCACGTACGCCCGGGTGTTCACCACGGGCCGGCCGATCGGCGGGACGGCCGTGCCCGCCGTGACCTCCGTGGCCACCGCGTCCACGGTGGCCTCGGTGGGGCCGTAGGCGTTGAACATCCGCCGCCCCGGGGCCCATTGGTCCACCAGCTTGCCGGAGCACACGTCGCCGGCGGTGGCGATGGTGCGCAGCGTCGGGTACGCGGCGGGCGGCAGGGCGGCGAGCACCTGGGGCGGGATGGTCACGTGGGTGGCGCCGGCCCGGTCGATCAGGGCGCCCAGCTCCTCCCCGGACAGGCAGTCCCCCGGCCTGACGACGAGGGCCGAGCCGGAGGCCAGCGCCATCAGCATGTCGCCGACCGAGCAGTCGAAGCTGAACGAGGCGAACTGCAGCACGCCGTCGCCCTCGGTGATCCCGAAGCGCTCGATGTGGTCGACCGCCAGACTCGCCAGGCCGGCGTGCGTCACCACCACGCCCTTGGGCCTGCCCGTCGATCCGGAGGTGTGGATGACGTACGCCGCGTGGTCCGCGTCGAGCCGGGCGAGCCGTTCGGCGTCCGTCAGGTCGTGGCCGGGCTGCCCGGCGATCAGCGCCGCGACGTCCGGGTCGTCGAGGACGATCCGTCCGGGGCCCTCCGGCAGCCCGTCCGCCGCGGCGGCGGTGGTCAGGACGAGGTGGGGCGCCGCGGACGCCAGCAGCGCGGCGATGCGGGCCGGCGGGTACTCCGGGTCGACCGGCACCCAGGCCGCGCCGGCCTTCGACACCGCCAGGTTGGCGACGAGCGTCCCGGCGGAGCGCGGCGTCGCCACGGCCACCAGTTGCTCGGGCCCGGCGCCGCGGGCCACCAGGACCCGCGCCAGCCGGTTGGCGCGCTCGTTGAGCTCCCGGTAGGTCAGGGCCGTGCGGTCGTGGACGACGGCCGTGCGGTCGGGGACGCGCCGGACCTGCGTTTCGAACAGCTCCGGAAGGGTCGTGCGCAGCCCCTCGCGGGCGGTGTCGTTCCATTCCGCCCGGACGGCCGTGGGCTCGGTGGCGGACATCGTGTTCACGTGTGCGATTCCCCCGCTGTGGTGTGGTCCCCCGGCGCTCGGCGCCGGATCGTCAGCGCGCGCCGGCGCACCATTCCAGGACGGCCATCGCCGCGTACATCTTGTTCTCGGACTGGTCGAAGGCCAGGCTCTTGGGGCCGTCCAGGACCTCGGCGGTGACGTCCTCGCCCCGGTGGGCGGGCAGGTCGTGCAGGAACACGGCGTCGGGGCTCGCGTCCCACAGCGCGGTGGTCACCTGGAACGGTGCGAAGACCTTGCGCCAGTTCGGGTCCGCCTTGCTGGTGCCCGTGGTCTGCCACCGGGTCGTGTAGATGACGTCGAAGCCGGCCGGTGCGGTGTCCATGGAGTGCAGTTCGGTCACCTGCGCCCCACTGGCCTCCGCGTTCAACAGCGCCTGCCGCATGGTCGCGGGCGCCAGTCCGTAGCCGGGCGGCGTCCGCAGCTCCAGCCGGACACCCTTGAAGCGGCTGAGCGTCAGCGCCAGGGCCGCGGCGGTGTTGTTGCCCTCGCCCACGTAACAGACCCGCAGACCCTCCAGGGTGCCGAAGCGGCACAGCAGGGTGGTCAGGTCGGCGATCGCCTGGGTCGGGTGCTCGTCGGCGGTCATCGCGTTGATCACGGCCATCCGCGACTGCGCGGCGAACGCCCGCAGGTCGGCCGGGTCGCCCGCACTGCGCACCACGAGCAGGTCCAGCATCCGGGAGAGCACCTCGGCGGTGTCCTCCAGGGTCTCCCCGCTGTTGGTCTGCAGGTCGTCGGGGCCGTAGGAGATGAGCTTCGCGCCGAGCCGAAGGGCCGCGGCGGAGAAGGACGTACGGGTGCGGGTCGACGTCTTCAGGAAGAGGACGCCGGCGACCAGCCCGGAGAGCTGGTCCCCCGAGCGGACGGAGCCACGGGAGAACGCGGCACCCCGCTCGACGAGGGAGCGCAGATCGGAGTCGGTCAGGTCCCTCGTGGAGATCAGGTGACGCACGGCGGGGCTGCTCACAATGTCCTTTCACGACGGGACGCCGGCAGGCGGCGCTCCCGTCACTCGTGTCGCTGTCGACTCCGCGGCCACGCGCGGGCCAGGGCCCGCGGCGCACGCTGCGGGATAGGGCGGTGCCGCATCGGGTGGCGCGGGATCAGGTGGTGCGAAACCGGGCGATGCGAAATGGGGCGGTGCGAAATCGGGCGGTGCCGTACGGGGCGGTGCCGCATCAAGAGGTGGACGCCGCGGTGCGGCGGCGCAGGCTCGCCGGGCGCATGTCGGTCCACACGGTGTCGATGTGGGCCAGGCACTCCTGCTTGGGGCCCTCGAAGCCCTCGGCCCGCCAGCCCGCCGGAAGGTCGCCGTCCGCGGGCCAGACGGAGTACTGCTCCTCGTCGTTGATCACCACGCGAAAACGCCGGTCGTCGTTCATGGGGCTCCCCCGAGCGGAAGGCGGGCGTTCCCTCAAGCCGGGGCCGCCCGCTGGATGTCTCGTCGTGCGATGATCGGCGAACGCCGGTGCAGGACTTGCTCGTTGTGCTGAGGAAACAGGGCATGACGCGGCGCGGCACGCCGGACGTGCCGCCACTGGGGCCGGGCCGGCGTCGCTGCCGCCGCGCCAGGTTGCCACGCTGTTACGCGGCCTCGTTATGACTCGGATCACACAGTCAACAGGTGTGTTGCGCTTGAGAGTTGCTCGATGGCCGGAATCCGCTGCACCTACCAGGCACTTCTTCCCCGGGGCGCCGTTCCCCGGCCAACTCCCTTGTCCGCAAAGGAATTCGGGAGAATGGCCGGAACGAAACGCCGGCCCGGCGGGGGCCGTCCGTTCAGCGGTTCTCCGCCACCGGCCGGAAAGGGCAGGTCCACCTCGGTTCGGCCGTGCGCCCCGAGTACTGCCGGGCCTCCGAGGACAGGCCGAACTCGTCCAGATTCGGATTGACCGACTGCTGCAGGCGCATCTCGCGCTGACGGATGCGGCGCTGGAGGCCGCTGTATACACCGTTCTGCTTCAACCGCTCGAACTGGTGGTGCGAGTTGAAGGCCAGGGCGGTGAGCGGGGAGCGGCGCGTGATCCGCGAGGCCCCGTCGTGCATGCCGACGACGAAGAAGGGGTGTCCGGCGACGCTGAAGGCGAAGCGCGGGGACTCGGGGTCGGGGTCCGCGTCCGGGGCCCATGCGTAGCGCTTCCGGTCGATCGCATGCAGATCCGACAGTTGTTGCCACAGGGTCGCCTCGAACTGCTCCTCGGAGAGCCCGGAGGGCCCGTCGAAGACGGCGATGAAGGTGGCGAAGTTCTCCTCGGGACCGAGCTGTTCGGCGACGTAGCCCTCAAGTGCCCGGTGCAGCGCGGCAGTCGTCTCCGCGGCGCCCAGGGGGCCGGGCATCGCATAGGTGATCAAGTCCCTGCGCAGGGCGGCCTTTCCCGCCAGGCAGCTGAACCGGTCGCTGCGTAACCAGTCGCCGATCAGCGCGCGGATCTCGTCCTGTCGTTGACCGAGGTGCTCGGACACGCCAGTCTCCCCCTGTGGTCATGACGGTGTATGCGGCCATGGTGTGCGCGTATCGCCATGCGCCCGGCCGCATGCATTCCTCGGGATGTGCCGCGACACGATCGGTCGAGTGAACAAAGCTCGTCAAAGAGGAGCAAATCGCATGGAACTACTCGTCTCACCGGACGCCCGCGCCCTGGGCCTGCACCATTCGCGCGCCTGGCGACTGACCGCCGACGCCCCGCTGCTCGGCGGCGAGGGGCTCACCGCCGAGCAGGTGGCCGCCGCGTACGACGCGCAGGCCCCGCTGCCCGAGGGGTACCGCAAACTCCTCGCCGGCCTCGGCCACCCCGAGGTCGTCCCGGCCGGCGAGCGCCTGCGGACCGTGGTCGCCACGCGCGGCTGGCGCTCCCACGGCGCCGTCGTCGACGCGGTGAGCGTGGCGACGCTGCGGCACGGCGCCGGCATCGGCCTGCACCGGCTGCTGCCCGAGGACGACGGCCGCGACCTCGTCGTCGCCCGCGCCACCGGCGGCGAACGGATCGTGCCGGCCTTCACCTCCCGCTCCCGGCCCGTCCCGGCCGGCGACCTGGTCTACGGCGTACCGGCCCCCGGCGGGGCCCTGGAGCCCTTCGCCTGGCTGGGCCGCCGCGACTGCGACTCCGCCGAGCGCCAGGTCGGCGAGGGCGACCACGAGGCGCTCCTCGTCGTCCTCGGCTGCCCCGGCGAGGACGCGGGGCACACGGAGGAGATCGGCGCGACTGTCGCGGAGGTGCTCGCCTCGGTGCGGCCGGGCATCACCCTCACACCCTTGCCGCATCCGGCCGACTAGGCCGTGTCCGGCGGATCATGCAGTGCCCCGTCAGGGGCGCGGGGAACTGCGCGATCGGCCAGCGACGGCCCGCAGCTGACACACCACCCCGAGGGGCCGACTGCGGGCACGTCGTGGCTTGTCGCGCAGTTCCCCGCGCCCCTTACGGGGCGCCGTGGTGGCGCGTGACGACGATCCGCCGGACACCCCCTAGGCCAGACCGGCCAGCTCCAGGGCCTGGACGCCGGCGCGCAGGGTGGCCAGGCGCTCGTCCAGGGTCAGGCCGGCGGGCGCGAGGGAGAGCGTGGTCACGCCGGCGTCCGCGTAGGCCTGCATGCGGTCGGCGATCCGCTCGACGGAGCCGAGCAGGGTGGTGGAGTCGATGAGCGAGCGCGGCACGGCCGCGGCGGCGCCCTGCTTGTCGCCGGAGAGGTACTTCTGCTGGATCTCCGCGGCCTCCTTCTCGTAGCCCATGCGGCTCGCCAGCTTGTTGTAGAAGTTCTGCTTGGGGCTGCCCATGCCGCCGACGTACAGGGCGGTGTACGGGCGGAAGAGGTCGGCCAGGGCGTCGACGTCGTCGCCGAGAGCGATGGGCACGGTCGGCACGACGTCGAACCCGTCCATCGTCTTGCCGGCCTTCTCGCGGCCCGCGCGCAGCGGCGCGAGGGTGGTCTCCTCGGCGTGCTCGGGGGCGTAGAAGATCACGAGAGCGCCGTCGGCGATCTCGCCGGTCTGCTCCAGGTTCTTCGGGCCGATGGCGGCGATGTACAGCGGGATGCGCTCGCGCACCGGGTGCACGGTGAGCTTGATGGGCTTGCCGGGGCCGCCGGGCAGGGGCAGGGTCCAGTGGTCGCCGTCGTGGGTCACGCGCTCGCGCGACATGGCCTTGCGGATGATCTCGACGTACTCGCGGGTGCGGGCGAGCGGCTTGTCGAACTTCACCCCGTACCAGCCCTCGGAGACCTGCGGCCCGGACACGCCGAGGCCCAGGCGGAAGCGGCCGCCGGAGAGCGAGTCGAGCGTGGCGGCCGTCATCGCCGTCATGGTGGGCGTGCGGGCCGGGATCTGGAAGATGGCCGAGCCGACGTCGATGCGCTCGGTCTGCGCGGCGACCCAGGCCAGCACGGTGGCGGCGTCCGAGCCGTAGGCCTCGGCGGCCCAGCACACCGCGTAACCCAGCCGGTCGGCCTCGCGGGCGACCGCGAGGTTGTCCGCGTCCATCCCGGCTCCCCAGTAACCGAGGTTGATACCGAGCCGCATGCCGCACCCCTTACTCGTCAGTAACGTCGTTGTCGGGCGGACTCTAGCGCGCCGACCCCTGGTACGTCACCGATACTCTCGGCGGTCATGGAACACAGGCACCTCGGCCGCACGGGGCTACGGGTCTCCCGGCTCGGGCTCGGCACACTCACCTGGGGCCGGGACACGGGCGAACACGACGCGGCCGAGCAACTGCGGACGTTCTGGGAGGCCGGCGGCAGCCTCGTCGACACCGCGGACGTCTACGCCGACGGGCGCGCCGAACTCCTCCTCGGCCGGCTCCTCGGCGATCTCGTGCCCCGCGACGACGTGGTCATCGCCACCAAGGCCGGCAGCGTGGCGGACCCCGAGCGGCGCGTGGACTGCTCCCGCGGCCACCTGCTCGCGGCCCTCGACGCCTCCCTGGCCCGGCTCGGCACCGACCACGTGGACATATGGCAGGTCCACGCCTTCGACCCGCACACCCCGCTGGAGGAGACGCTGCACGCCGTCGACCTCGCGGTCGCCAGCGGTCGCGCCCGCTACGCGGGCGTCTCCAACTTCTGCGGCTGGCAGCTCGCCAAGGCCGCCACCTGGCAGCTGGCCGTACCCGGCGGGCGCACCCGGCTGGCCTGTACGCAGATGGAGTACTCCCTGCTGCAGCGCGGCATCGAGCGCGAAGTGCTGCCGGCCGCGCTCGACCTGGGCGTGGGCCTCCTGCCCTCCTCCCCCCTGGGGCGCGGCGTGCTCACCGGCAAGTACCGGCACGCGACCCCCGCCGACTCGCGCGGCGCCTCCGAACGCCTGGCACCGTTCGTCGCCCCGTACCTCGACGAGAGGGCGCGCGGCGTCGTGGACGCCGTCCGGACCGCGGCCGACGGCCTCGCCACGACCTGCCTCCAGGTCGCCCTGGCATGGGTGCGCGACCGGCCCGGAGTCGTCGCCCCCATCGTCGGCGCCCGCACGGCGCAGCAGCTCAGGGCGGCATTGTCAGTGGAGACCCTTACGCTTCCGCACGAGATCTGCCAGGCGCTCGACGACGTGTCGGCGCCCGTGCACCGCTACCCGGACCAGGACTGGAGCACGCTGTGACCGACCCCCGCACGCCCGACGCCACGGCGCCCCCGGCGGGGGCCCCGGCAGACCCCGCCCCTCCGGGCCCGGACCCGACGCCGCCGTCCGCGGAGCCGGCCCAGCCCCCAACGGCGCCGGGTGCCGATTCGGCCGCGGGGCCCGGGCCCGAGGTGCCGTCCATCGAGGGCGACGCAGGGCCCGGCACGAGCACTGCCGGGGGCGCGGCACACCCCGGCACCCCGGGCACGGGCGCGGCCGAGGCCGCCGCGGAGCCCGGTGCGGGCGGCGCGATGCCGGCCGGGGCCGGCGACGAGCCGGCCGACCGCCCGGCGGCGCCGGATGCCGAGCCGGCCGCGGGGCCCGGGCCCGACGTGGTCGACCCGGCGTCGGGCGGCCCTTTGCGCGGCAGTGCCGGGGATGCCGAGGGGGAGCAGGCCGCGCAACACGCGCCGGGGGCGCACTCCGACGAGCCCGCGGCGCCGCGTACCGCGGCGGGTGCGGGCTCCGGCGAGGAGCAGGGCGCACCGCAGGCGCAGGCGGCCACCGCCGGCGACGAGCAGGCCGCCCCCCAGGCGCAGGGCGCCGCGTCCAAGCGGTCGGCCGTTGCCGAGGCGCTTGCCGCTGCCGTGCGGGCCGTGGAGAGCGGGGAGCGGTCCGCCGATTCGTTCTTCAACGAGCGCAAGGCCGCGCCCCGGCCCAAGCCAAAACCTCAGCCCCAGCCACAGTCCCAGCCCCGCCCGGCCGCGGAGCGACCCGCGGCGCGCGTCGTGCCGAGTGCCGGGCTGACCGAGGTGCTCGCCGCCGGCGGGGCGCCCGCGCAGCTGGCGGGGGCCGTCGCCGAGGCCCTCGGCGAGCAGGCCGCCGACGAGCTGCGCGAGGACCCCTGGCGGCTGCTCGCCGTGCCGGGTGTGCGGCCGGAGCAGGCGGACGGGTTCGCCCGGGCGCTGCTGGGCGACGCATGCGGGCCCGACGACGAGCGGCGCGCCCGCGCGCTGGTCGTGTGGCTGCTGGAGCGTGCGGCCCTTGCCGGGCACACGGCGCTCGAGTCCTCGGCGCTGCGCGCCGAGCTGGCCAAGCGGTCCGTTCCGGACGTGGACGCGGCGCTGCAGAGTGCCGTTGCCGAGGGCACCGTCCTGGTGTTCCGGGAGGGGGACGAAGAGGAGGAGGCGCAGGAGGCGCCCGTACGGCTGCTCCTCGGGCTGGACCGGTACGCGATGGCGGAGGAGAGCCTCGCCGACGGGCTGGCCCGGCTGGTCACGGCCGCCCCCACCGAGGCGGAGGGCGACTGGGAGACCGCGGCAGCCGCCGCCCCCTCGCCTTCCGCCGCGGACCTGATCCGCGCGGCGGCCGGCCACGGCCTGGTGACGCACAGCGGCGGGGAGGCCGCCCGGGCCGAGCCCGCCGCGCTGGTCGCGGCCGCGGCCGGCCTGGGCCTGCGGGCCTGGGCGGCGGCGCACACCGAGGACGGCCGGCGCCGCCTCGCCGGCCTGGGCGTGGCCGACGCCGTGACCGTGGCCGGGCTGCTGTCCGGGCAGGAGGGGCCCGGCCGGGACGAGGACGGCGCGCTCGCCCTGGACGTCCTGGCCGTGCTGGACGCCCCGCAGCTGGACGTGGAGACGGCCGCCCTGCTGGTGGAGTCGCTGGCGGACGGCACCCGCCTGGTGCTCAGCGGTGATCCCGGCGTGCTGTGGTCGGCGGGCCCCGGCCGGGTCTTCGCGGACGTCGTGGCGGCCCGCGCCTGTCCGGCGGTGGTCTCGCGCACCCCCGATCCGGGCCCCCTCGGGGAGCTGGTCTCGGGCATCGGCGTGGGCGAGCTCGCCCAGGTGGAGGCGCCCGGCAAGGAGGTCGTGATCGTGCCCGTGCGCGAGCCGGCGGAGGCCGTGCACCGTACGGTGCAGCTCGTGGCGGACTCGATCCCGCGGGCGATCGGCGTGCCCCCGCAGGACACGCAGGTGATCACTCCGGGCCATGGCGGCCCGGCCGGCACCCGGGCGCTCAATGCGGCACTGAAGGAGCGGCTGAACCCCGGGCCGGGCCGCTTCGGCGGCTTCGACCCCGGCGACCGCGTCGTGTACGTGCCGGCGCCCGGCCGCATGGTGCCCGGCACCGTGGTCGGGGCGGATACGGACGGCCTGCGGCTGGAGTGCGGCGGAGAGCCTGTGGTCGTGCCGCCCGGGCGGGTGGCGCAGGAGGTGCGGCACGGCTGGGCCGTGACCGCCCACCAGGCGGCCGGTGCGCGCTGGCCCGCGGCCGTGGTCGTGCTGCCGGGCGATGCGGCGCAGGGCCTGACCCGGTCCTGGGTGTACACGGCCTTCGGCCGCGGGGAGCGACACCTGTCGGTGGTGCACGGCGTGGATCAGGCGCTGCCCCGGGCGGTGGCGGAGGTGCCGGCGAAGGAGCGGACCACCCGGCTGCGGGGGCTGCTGGAGGCGCAGACGCGCACCGCCGGGTGATCCTGCCCGGCCGGCGTGCGCGGGAAGGGGCTCAGCGCCCCTTCCCGCGCACGACCTCCAGGTCGTCGTCCCCGTCGTCGCCGTCGTCCTCGTCGTCGCCGCCCTCGTCGTCGCCGCGCCCGTCGGTGTCGTCGTCCTCGCCGTCGAGTTCCTCGTCGAAGACGGCGCTGACGTCGAAGCGGCACACGACCCGCTGCGGGTCGGCCTCGTCGAACGGCGCCGAGAGCCACTCCCCCGGGTCGCTGGGTTCGTCGGCGGCCGCGACCCAGAGCGTGGAGTCGCCCTCCTCCAGGCCGAATTCCTTGTGCCGGGAGGCGATTTCGTCCGGCTCGTACTCGCCGAAGATCACTCCCAGGGCCGCGTGCACGCTGCTGCCGACCAGGTCCGCCGTGGTTCCGGCGGCGGCCGCGCCCCGGCTCACGTCCTCGCCGGCGTCGGGGTCGAGGTCGGCGACGCGCCGGGCCTGGGCGAGCAGCCGCTGCGGCTCGACCACGGCGTAGTCCCTGCGGATGAGCACGCTGAGCGCGCTGGGCTCCTCGGGGCCGGCGTAGGCGGGCAGGGCCTCGTCGCCGGGGATCTCGAACGGGGTGACCTCGTCGTAGGCGTCGTAGAGCAGCTCGTCGTACGCCTCGGCTGTCGCGGCCAGCTCGTTGAACGCGGCGTAGACGGCCGGGTCGTCCTCCCCCGATCGGCGTTCGATGGCCTCGAGGTGACGGTCCAGAGCGGCTTTGACCGCCTCGGCGGCGGCGCGTACCTCGGCAGCGGTCGGCTGCGCAGCATCAGACATAGTGCAGACGCTATCCGCACCGGGCCCGTTCCCGCACAATAGATGCGATGCCGGAATACGAATTCTGCGATGTGTATGTGCCCCGAGGGGTCTCCCGCGGCGCCGCCACACGCTTGCTGACGGACCATGCCGAGTACGGACACTGGGAGTTGGACCGACTACGCCTGTTTCCGGACGGCAGCCGACGGGTGCGGCTGCGGCGCCGGATCATCCGCCAGATCCGTGCCACCTGGTGAAGGACCGATCCGCACCGACTGACGGCGGACGAGTGACGGCGGACGAGTGACGACAGGGGGGCACCGGGGGGCGTGCCGACGGCACGACAGTGGAGCGGGCCCCGCGGCGGCGGGGCCCGCTCCTTTGTGGTGTGTCCGTGCGACCGTGCTCCGGGGTCGTCAGCCCTGGGAGCCGCGGGCGCGGCGGTAGAGCACCGCGCCGCCGGCCAGCAGCGCCGCGCTGGCCGCGGCGGCCGCGCCGATCTGGCCCGCACCGGTGTGCGCGAGCTCGGCGGCCTGCTGGGCGACCGTCGCCGGGCGGTGCTCGGCGAGGACCTCCGCCTCGCGGTGGGCGCCCTTCACCTCCGTCGCCGGGGTGCCCGTGTGGCCGCCCGGCTTCTGCGGGTGCCCACCGGGGCCGTGGTGCTCGCCACCGGCCGGCGGCTGGTGACCGGGCTTCTCGCCGGGCGGGTTGTGGTGACCGCCGGGGTGGTGCCCGCCCGGGTGACCGGGCTTGTCGCCGTGCGGCGGCTGGTGGTCGTGCCCGCCGCCCTGGCCGTCGTTGACACAGGTGTTGCCGTTGGCCGGGTTGCCGATGCCCACCACGTCCACGCTGTTGCCGCAGGCGTTCACCGGGATGCTGATCGGCGCCTGCACGGTGTTGCCGGAGCCGATGCCGGGCGAGTCGGTGTTCTTCGCGCCCGCCTGCGCCCCGCCGTGACCGCTGCCGCTGCCGTGTCCGCCGCCGTGACCGCCGTGGGTGGCGTGGCCGCCCCCGCCGTTGACGCAGGTGTTGCCCGTCGCCGAGTTCAGCAGCCCCACCACGTTGACGGTGTTGCCGCAGGCGTTGACCGGAACCGTGACCGGCACCTGCACCGTGTTCCCGGACGCGATACCCGGGTTGTGCGTCGCCACGGCGCCCGCACCCGAGTCCGCCTGCGCGTAGCTGCCGGTCACTGCGGCGAGGACCCCGCTCGCCGCCGCAGCCGTGATCAGGCCCTTCTTGGTGACCTGTCGCATTGTCGTCTTGCCCCTTTTGTTTTTGCCTCCATTGCGCCGATCCCTACCCGCGCAACGGAATGCTCAGTCGAAAAGCCCGGTGGCTCCGGAGCACCAGCCGTGCGCTCCGGAGCCACCCTGGTTCAATCCCGCGTCGATTCCGACAGGGACGTCACTTGTTGACGCAGACGTTGCCGGTGGCGGGGTTCAGCAGCCCGACGACGTTGATCGTGTTGCCGCACACGTTCACCGGGACCTCGACCGGGACCTGCACGACGTTGCCCGAGACGACGCCGGGGTTGTGCGTGGACACCGCCTGGGCCCCGCTGCTGGCGGCGGCAACACCCGCGCCGGCGAGAACGAGACCACTGGTGGCAGCCGCAGCGGCGACGACCTTCTTGAGCATGGATTCCTCCTTGTTGGCAATGCGATCCCAGCCGCGGACCGCACACCTGTAACGATGAGGAGGTAATCCGGCTACGTACGCGCCCAAGCGTTCACTCTTTCCGGTTAAGAAAGTGGCAAGGGTGGGCGAACGCGGGGGATTTCAGCACGCGTCGAGGAAGCGGTCGAGCACGCGCACCCCGAATTTCAGGCCGTCGACGGGCACCCGCTCGTCGACGCCGTGGAACATTCCGGCGAAGTCCAGCTCGGGCGGCAGCTGCAGCGGCGCGAAGCCGAAGCAGCGAATGCCCAGGTCGTCGAAGGACTTGGCGTCCGTGCCGCCGGAGAGCATGTAGGGCACGGCGCGGGCGATGGGGTCCTCGGCCCGCAGCGAGGACTGCATGGCCTCGACGAGCCGGCCGTCGAAGCTGGTCTCCAGCGCCTTGTCGGCGTGCACGTCCTCGCGCCGGACGCGGGGGCCGAGGATGCGGTCGAGGTCGGCGAGGAACTCCTCCTCGTAGCCCGGCAGGAACCGGCCGTCGACGTGGGCCGTGGCCTGCCCGGGGATGACGTTGACCTTGTAGCCGGCGCCCAGCATCGTCGGGGCCGCGCTGTTGCGCAGCGTGGTGCCGATCATCTTGGCGATGCCGCCGAGCGTGGCGAGTGTGGTCTCCATGTCCTCGGGGTCGAGCGGGATGCCGAGCGCGTCGGAGAGCTCGTCGAGGAACGCCCGTACGGTCTTGGTCACGCGCACCGGGAACTCGTGCCGGCCCAGCCGGGCGACCGCCTCGCACAGCTCGGTGATCGCGTTGTCCTTGTTGGTCATCGAGCCGTGGCCGGCGGTGCCGTCCACGGTCAGCCGCATCCAGTGCATGCCCTTCTGGGCGGTCTCGATCAGATACAGCCGCAGGTCCTCGTTGACCGTGAAGGAGAAGCCGCCGACCTCGCCGATCGCCTCGGTCACCCCGTCGAACAGGTCGCGGTGGTTGTCGACCAGGTGCCGGGCGCCGAAGACGCCGCCGGCCTCCTCGTCGGCGAGGAAGGCGAGCACGATGTCGCGGGAGGGCCGGCGGCCGGAGCGCAGGCGGTCGCGGACGACCGCGAGGGTCATGGCGTCCATGTCCTTCATGTCGACCGCGCCGCGCCCCCATACACAGCCGTCGGCGATCTCGCCGGAGAAGGGGTGGTGCGTCCAGTCGCCCGCGTCGGCGGGCACGACGTCGGTGTGGCCGTGGATGAGCAGGGCGGGCCGCGAGGGGTCGGTGCCCTCGATGCGCGCGACGGTCGAGGCCCGGCCGGGGTGGGACTCGATGATCTGCGGCTCCAGGCCGACCTCGGCGAGCTTCTCGGCCACGTACTCCGCCGCCCGCCGCTCGCCAGGACCGGAGTGGTCGCCGTAGTTGCTGGTGTCGATCCGGATCAGGTCCCGGCACAGGTCGACGACCTCGTCCTCGCCGCGGATCGCCGCCCCCGCGGCCGGCTTCGACTGGCTCACGCTGCCTCCTCGTATTTCGCGTCCGGCGCCGCGCGCTCGTGGCCGGGGCGCCGGCATGGGTGCACCGGCCATCCTCCCTCGCGGGCCGCCCGCGCCCAAGGCCGCAATGAGCCCGACATGCGCCCGTGACGATCAGCGGAACGATCACTGGGCAGGAGGGGTGATCGGGCACCCGCGAATGTTTGGTATTGTTTTCCATGTCGCCGCGGGGAACGCCCCGCAGAGACAGACACCTGGTCCGGGTGGCGGAATGGCAGACGCGCTAGCTTGAGGTGCTAGTGCCCTTTATCGGGCGTGGGGGTTCAAGTCCCCCCTCGGACACTCACCGAAAACCCCAGCTGAGCTGGGGTTTTTCTGTGTGTGCGCGGTCGTGCGCCGCGTCCTTCGGCAATCCCCCACACCGCACGTCAAGGCATGAACGTTTCTCTCTCCGAGCGCTCCGAGCACTCCGAGCGCACTTCGGTCCGCTCCCTGTCCGACCGCCGTCCCGTCCGTGTGGGCGTGCTGGTCACCGCCCTCCTCGCGGCCTGTGTCGCCTTCCAGCTCAACGCCAGCATGCTCAGCCCCGCGCTGAAGAGCATCGAGGACGAGCTGGGCGCGAGCTCCGCCGAGATCGGTCTGACCCAGACCGCGTTCTTCACGTCGGCGGCCCTGTTCTCCCTCTTCCTGCCGCGCCTGGGCGACCTCGTCGGCCGCCGCAAGGTACTGACCGGCATGCTGGCCCTGATGGCGGTCGGCTGTGTCGTGGCCGCGTTCGCGACCAACGTGCCGATGCTCTTCGCCGGCCGGGTGATCCAGGGCGCCTCCGGCCCGGTCGTGCCGCTGTGCCTGATCATGCTGCGCGTCGAGATCAAGGAGCCCAAGCGGTACGGCACGCTGCTGGGCGTGATCACCGCGGTCAACGGCGGCGTGGCCGGCGTGGACTCGCTGGCCGGCGGCTTCCTGGCCGACAAGCACGGCTTCCAGGCCGTCTTCTGGGCCATGGCCGCGGTGGCCGTGATCGCGACCGCCCTGGTGGCGTTCTTCACCCCGGAGTCGAAGGTCGCCGGCTCGCACCGGATGGACTGGCCGGGCGTCGCCCTGCTGGTCGTCTCGGTCGGCGCCCTGCTCGTGGCGCTCAACGAGGCCGGCAAGCTCGGCGCCGCGAACTGGGCGCTGGTGGGCGGCCTGACCGCGATCGCCGCGGTCGCCTTCGGCCTGTTCTGGCGCACCGAGGACCGCTCGGCGCACCCGCTGGTGGCCACCGCGCACCTGCGGCGCCGCGCCACCTGGGCGACGCTGCTGACCACCGTGCTGACCATGACGGGCGTGTTCGCCGTCATGAACGGCCTGATCCCGGCGTTCGCGCAGGACGCGCAGGCGGGTCTGGGCATGTCCGCCGAGCAGTCGGCCTGGTGGACGCTGACCCCGTACGCGCTCGCCGGTCTGGCCATGGGCCCGGTCGCGGGCCGCCTGGCGGCGACCTTCGGCTACGGGCGCGTGCTGCGCCTGGGCCTGGTCGGCTCCGCGGCCTCCGTCGTGCTGATGATCGTCACGATCCCGGCGCACTCGCGCGTGCTGCTGCTGGCGACCTCGGTCCTGGTCGGCATCACCTACGCGGGCGTGGCCAACATCGTGCTCAACGGCCTGGGCGTGGTGCACTCCCCGAAGGAGAACCCGGGCTTCCTGCCCGGCCTGAACGCGGGTGCCTTCAACCTGGGCGCGGGGCTGAGCTTCGCCGCGCTGTACGCGGTGAAGACGGCGCTGGTGCCCTCGGACGCCACCTCGGCCGGCGGCTACGTGGCCGGCATGGTGGCCGGTGTGGCGATCATGGTCGCGGCGCTGGCCACGTCCTTCCTCATCCCCAAGCCGGTGGCGGCCGAAGAGCAGCACTGAGGGCTCCCGCAGGCGGCGGGCGCTTCCGTATGATCACCCGATGATCACTGACGGCGCTCGTCGCCCCGCGCCCGCCCCCTGCCGGATCACGGTCTGCCGCGGCTGCTGCTGCGGTGTCGAGTCCAAGGTGCCCGGCGTCGACCACGCCGGGCAGATCGCCCGCCTGCGGACCGCCCTGGACGGGGCGGCCCCGGTGCGGGCGTCGGAGTGCCTGGACGTGTGCGAACAGGCCAACGTGGTCGTCGTCCAGCCGTCGGCCGCCGGCCGGGCCGCGGGCGGCAGGCCGGTGTGGCTGGGGCTGGTCAACGACGACGGGGCGCTGGAGGACATAGCCGCCTGGGTCCGCGCCGGCGGACCGGGCCTGGCCGAGCCGCCGGGGGTGCTGGACCTGTACGCGTTCACGGTCTCCCGGCGGGTCGGCAAGGCACTGGCCGACTAGGCCGTGCCCGGCGGATCATGCAGTGCCCCGTAGGGGCGCGGGGAACTGCGCGATCAGCCAGCGACGGCCTGCAGTCGACGCGCCGGGGGCGAAGCGCGGCAC
>NZ_JBFAPE010000021.1:0-121194 GCF_040675615.1 Streptomyces sp. NPDC049585
TACAACTACCACCGACCCCACACCGGCATCGCAGGCCAAACACCCGCCAGCCGTGTCACCAACCTGCCGGGACAACACACCTAGGGCGTGTCCGGCGGATCTTCGTCACGCGGCACTCCACGGCGCCCCGCAAGGGGCGCGGGGAACTGCGCGACAAGCCACGACGCACCCGCAGATTGCCCGGATCCCGGGGTGGCGTGTCAGCTGCGGGCCGTCGCCGGCTGATCGCGCCCACGCGGCGGTAGCCGCACATCGACACCGCCCCGCGCCCCTTGCGGGGCGCCGTGGTGGCGCGTGACGAAGATCCGCCGGACACGGCCTACGGGCACAGCCGTTCGACGTGCCAGCCGTCCCCGGAGCGGACGTAGCGCAGCCGGTCGTGCAGCCGGTTCTCCCGCCCCTGCCAGAACTCCACGACCTGCGCCGTCACCCGGAAGCCGCCCCAGTGCGGCGGCACCGGCACCTCGCTGCCCTCGGGGAAGCGGGCGGTCATGCGCACGTACGCGGCGTCCAGTTCGGCCCGCGAGGCGGCCACGGACGACTGTTCGCTGGCCCAGGCCCCGATCTGCGAGCCGTACGGCCGGGCCCGGAAGTAGCTGGCCGTCTCCTCGCGCGACACCCGCTCGGCCGTACCGGTGACGACCACCTGGCGGGCCAGCGGGTACCAGGGGAAGAGCAGGCCGACGTGCGGGTTCTCGGCGATCTCCCGGGCCTTGCGGGAGCCGTAGTTGGTGTAGAAGACGAAGCCCCGCCGGTCGTAGCCCTTGAGCAGCACGGTGCGCGAACTGGGCCGGCCGGCGGCGTCGGCGGTGGAGACCACCATGGCGTTGGGCTCGTGCAGTTCGGCCGTGACCGCGTCGTCGAACCAGTGCGCGAACTGTGCGTACGGCTCGGCCGGCAGGTCCTCCTCGGCCAGCCCGGCGAACCGGTACTGCCGCCGCATGGCGGCCAGGTCGTGGGCGAGCGCGTAGTCGGCGGCGTCGAAGTCGTCAGCGTGGGACACGGCCACATCTTGCAGGATGCCGGCCGTCCGCCGGGGCGCGGGGCCGGCGCCGCACGACCTTGCGCGCGCGAGCCGACCATGTCATCTGCCCCGTACGGCGGGTTCCCAATCCTCTCCGCCGGCAAAAGACCGGTGTGCCGGACATCACCTCGCCCGTCCGGGCCGAACTCCCGCGTGATCCCGCAGAATCACCAGGCGGACGGCCGTGCGTCACACGGACCCGTCCTTCTGCGGAGGCCGGGTGAAGTCCCGGGTGAAGTACCTCCGCGCGGGGCATGACCGGGTAGACCGGAACGGACCGCGAGCCGCAGACGCTGCCGCGGAGCCGCAACGGAAGCCACTGTGGCCACCCGTGTGGCCCTCCCCCGACCCATCCGGCCGGAACCGGTGACCCCGGCAGCCGGCGCGGCCGGTCGGCAGCCGCCTGTCGAACACGTCCTCAAGGAGCCGCCTGATGTCCGACTTCGTCCCCGGACTCGAAGGAGTCGTCGCGTTCGAAACGGAGATCGCCGAACCCGACAAGGAAGGCGGCGCGCTCCGCTACCGCGGTGTCGACATCGAGGACCTGGTCGGCAGCGTCTCCTTCGGCAACGTGTGGGGCCTGCTCGTCGACGGCGCGTTCAACCCCGGCCTGCCGCCCGCCGAGCCCTTCCCCATCCCCGTCCACTCCGGCGACATCCGGGTGGACGTGCAGTCCGCGCTCGCCATGCTCGCCCCCGTGTGGGGCCTCAAACCGCTGCTCGACATCGACGAGGCCACCGCCCGCGACAACCTCGCGCGCGCCGCCGTGATGGCCCTGTCCTACGTCGCCCAGTCCGCCCGCGGCCAGGGGCTGCCCATGGTGCCGCAGCGCGAGATCGACAAGGCGGAGACCGTCGTCGAGCGCTTCATGATCCGCTGGCGCGGCGAGCCGGACCCCAAGCACGTCAAGGCCGTCGACGCGTACTGGACCTCGGCCGCCGAGCACGGCATGAACGCCTCCACCTTCACCGCCCGCGTCATCGCCTCCACCGGCGCCGACGTGGCGGCCGCCCTCTCCGGCGCCGTCGGCGCCATGTCCGGCCCGCTGCACGGCGGCGCCCCCTCCCGCGTCCTCGGCATGATCGAGGAGATCGAACGCACCGGCGACGCCGCCGCGTACGTCCGGCGCACCCTCGACAAGGGCGAGCGCCTCATGGGCTTCGGCCACCGCGTCTACCGCGCCGAGGACCCGCGCGCCCGCGTGCTGCGGCGCACGGCGCGCGAGCTGGGCGCGCCGCGCTTCGAGGTGGCGGAGGCGCTGGAGAAGGCGGCGCTGGAGGAGCTGCACAACCGCCGCCCCGACCGGGTGCTGGCCACCAACGTGGAGTTCTGGGCCGCGATCATGCTGGACTTCGCGCAGGTGCCCGCGCACATGTTCACCTCCATGTTCACGTGCGCCCGCACCGCCGGCTGGAGCGCGCACATCCTCGAACAGAAGCGCACGGGCCGCCTCGTACGCCCCTCCGCGCGCTACGTGGGCCCCGGCCCGCGCGACCCGCGCGAGGTCGAGGGCTACGCCGACATCGGCCGCGTCGCCAACTGACGCCGCGCCGCCTCCTCCGGCCTGCCGTCCCCGGATGGCAGGCTGGGGGCATGCGCCCGCACCGCCTCGCCGCCGGCCTCACCGCCGGCACCGCCGCCGTCGCCCTCCTGGCGCTGCCCTGCGCCCCCGCCACCGCGGACTCCGCGCCCTCCGGCTTCACCATCGAGGACCCGCGCATCAAGGAGTCCAGCGGCCTGGCCGCCAGCCGCGCCCACCCCGGCATCTACTGGACGCACAACGACAGCGGCGACGGACCGTACGCGTACGCCGTCGACAGTCGCACCGGCCGCACCGTCGCCCGCGTCACCCTCGCCGGCATCACCGCCCGGGACGTCGAGGCCATCTCCCTCGGCCCCGACGGCGACCTCTACCTCGGCGACATCGGCGACAACCTCGGCGGCAGCTGGCCCGAGGTCCACCTCTACCGCTTCCCCGAGCCGAAGCGGCTCACCGACGAGATCACCGTCACCCCCGTGCGCTACACCGTCCGCTACGACGACGGCCCGCGCGACGCGGAGTCGCTGATGATCGACCCCAAAACGGGCCGCGCCTACATCGTCAGCAAGAAGAAGTCGGGCAAGGGAGCCCTGTACGAGGGGCCGCAGAAACTGTCGCCGGACGGGGTGAACACCTTCCGGCGGGTCGCCGACATCGGGGTGTGGGCCACGGACGGCGCGATCTCCCCCGACGGCACGCGCCTGGTCGTCCGCGGCTACTTCGAGGCCCGCGCCTACCGCTGGCGCGACGGCCGCCCCGTGGAGGAACTCCCCCGCCCGACCGTGCCCCTGCAACGCCAGGGCGAATCGGTGACCTTCACCCCCGACGGACGCACGCTGATGTACGGCACGGAGGGCGTGCGCAGCCGCGTCACCCCGGTGTCCCTGACCGGAACGCAGGTACCGGACGAGGCCGCGAAGCGCGCCCCGTCCGCCGCCCCGGACCGGGCGGCGACGACGGACACCGGCAGCGACGGCGGCACCCGGACCCTGGCCCTGGGCGCGGGAGCACTCGCCGCCGCAGCGGCCCTCGCGGTGGGCCTGCGCCGCGTCTTGCGGCGGCGGGGTTAGCGGGAGGGGGCGCCCCGTCCTCAGGCCAGGCGTTCGATCACGTAGTCGATGCAGGCCGTCAGGGCCTCGACGTCGGCCGGGTCGATCGCCGGGAACATCGCCACCCGCAGCTGGTTGCGGCCCAGCTTGCGGTACGGCTCGGTGTCGACGATGCCGTTGGCGCGCAGCGCCTTGGCCACCGCCGCCGCGTCGACGTCGTCGGAGAAGTCGATGGTGCCGATGACGAGCGAGCGCTGGGCCGGGTCGGCGACGAACGGCTGGGCGTGCTTCGACGCCTCGGCCCAGCCGTAGAGGGTGCGCGCCGACGTGGCGGTGCGGCGTACGGCCCAGTCCAGGCCGCCCTGGGAGTTGAGCCACTGCAGCTGCTCGTTGAGCAGGAAGAGCGTGGCGAGGGACGGGGTGTTGTAGGTCTGGTTCTTCAGGGAGTTGTCGATCGCCGTCGGCAGCGAGAAGAACTCCGGGACGTGGCGCCCGGAGGCGTGCACGCGGGCGGCGCGCTCCAGGGCGGCCGGGGAGAAGGCGGCGATCCACAGGCCGCCGTCGGCGGCGAAGGACTTCTGCGGCGCGAAGTAGTAGACGTCGCTCTCGGTGATGTCGACGGGCAGACCGCCCGCGCCGGAGGTGGCGTCGACCAGGACGAGCGCGCCCTCGTCGGCGCCGGCGACGCGGCGGACGGGGGCGGCGACGCCGGTGGAGGTCTCGTTGTGGGTCAGCGCGTAGACGTCCACGCCCGCCTCGGCGCGCGGCTCCGGGTGGGTGCCGGGCTCGGAGGAGATGACGGTGGGCTCGGCCAGCCAGGGGGCGGCCTTGGCAGCCTTGGCGAACTTCGAGGAGAACTCGCCGAAGCTCAGGTGCTGGGACTTCGACTCGATCAGGCCATGGGTGGCGACGTCCCAGAACGCGGTGGAACCGCCGTTGCCGAGGATCACCTCATAGCCGTCGGGCAGGGAGAACAGCTGCCGGATGCCGTCGCGCACCGAGCCGACGAGGTTCTTCACCGGGGCCTGGCGGTGGGAGGTGCCCAGGAGGGAGGTTCCGGTGGCGGCCAGGGCGTCGAGCGCCTCCGTGCGCACCTTGGAGGGGCCCGCACCGAAACGACCGTCGGCGGGCTTGATGTCAGCGGGGATCTGGATGTCAGCCACGGGCGCAGCCTAATCCGGGAAAGGTGGCCTCAGGGTGCGTCGTCCATCGGGTGAGATGCAGTTCATGCTCGTAGGCTCTTGGCCAGAACCAGCCGATGGGGGGAGTCGAAACCCTATGCAAGGTGCTTTGCTCGACGGCCGGTACCGCCTGGTGGAACGCATCGGGAGCGGCGGCATGGGGCAGGTGTGGGCCGCGTTCGACGAGCGGATGCGCCGGGACGTGGCCATCAAGCTGCTCTCCGACAGCATCGACGCCACCGACCCCGTCATCGTGGCGCGTTTCGAGCGGGAGGCGCGCGCGGCGGGCGGCCTGTCCAGTCCCCATGTCGTCACCGTGCACGACTACGGGGAGGGCGATCTCAACGGGCGGCAGACGCTGTTCCTGGTCATGGAGCGGCTCCGGGGGCAGTCCCTGAGCAGCGTCCTGGCGAAGGGCCGGCCCGACGTGGAGACGGCGCTGGCCTGGGGCCGGCAGATATGCCAGGCCCTGGAGGCCGCCCACCGCACGGGTCTTGTGCACCGTGACATCAAGCCGGCGAACGTGATGGTGACCGACGAAGGACGGGTCAAGGTCCTGGACTTCGGCATCGCCCGCTTCGTCGGCGAGACGGCCTCCTTGACCACGCTCACCGCCACGGACGCGGCGGTGGGCACACCCGCGTACATGTCGCCCGAACAGTTCGAGGGCTCCCGGGAGATCGGGGCGGCGTCCGACCTCTACTCGTTCGGGTGCCTGCTCTACGCGCTGCTGTGCGGGGGGCCGCCCTTCACGGGGGCGTCGCCGTACGCGCTGCTGCGTCAGCACCTGGACAAGCAGCCCGAGCCGCCGTCCCGGCGGCGCTCCGGCATACCCCGCCACCTCGACCGGCTGGTCCTGGACCTGCTGCACAAGGACCCCCGGCGGCGCCCGGCGGACGCGCGCGAGGTCGCGCGGCGCCTGGACGAGCGGGTGCTCGCCGTGCACGGCAGCGAACCGCCGGTGGCGGTGGGAACGCCCTCGGCCGTGGCGACCCCGGTCCGCCCACCGGTGGTCGGCGCCACCCCGCCACCGGTCGCCGCCCAGGAGTCCGTCCTGCGGCCCGTCGCCCTGTGCGCGGGCATCACGATCGGCGGGGTGGCCACGTCGCTCGCCGCGCTGACGCCGCTGGCACCGACCGTGGTGGTGCTCCTCGCGCTCCTGACCACGGGCGTGGCCGCCCTGGTCACCGGCGGGCTGACGGTGGGCGAGGAGCACGAGACGCTGACCGGTCTGACCGTGATGGCGCTGATCGCCGGAACGCTGGGCACGTTCTGCGCCATCGGCCCGTCGCCCTGGTGGGCGGGCCTGCTCACCGGCCTGGGCGTGCTCGTCTGCGGATTCGTGCTGTCGGCCGTGGCGTCGGGCATCTTCCAGGCCGAGGGCGGCTCGAAGACCATGGAGGCCACCGCTCCCGCGGCCGGCGTGACGAACGGGGTGATGTGCTTCGCCCTGATGCTGACCCGCACCGACGGCGGGCTGCTGATCGCCTCGCTCTCCGGCGTCGGCGTCTTCGCCACCACCCTGGCCGGCCTGGGCATCCTGACGTCGATCTCCCGGCGCTGAGGACCACCACCCTGCACCATGGCCGTATGGCTGTGACCGAGACGGCTCCGACCGAAGAACTGCAGCGGGCCCTGCGCGCGGCCGTGCGGGGAGAAGTGGACTTCTCCGCCTCCGGCCGCGCCCTGGTGACCATGGACGCCTCCAACTACCGCCGCGTCCCGGCCGGGGTCGTCGCCCCGCGGGACGCGGACGACGTGGCGGCGGCGCTCGCCGTGTGCCGGGAGCACGGCGTGCCGGTGGTGGCGCGCGGGGGCGGCACGTCGGTGGCCGGGCAGGCCACCGGCGAGGGCGTCGTGCTGGACTTCACCCGCCACATGCACCACATCGTGGACGTCGACCCCGCCGCCCGGACGGCCGTCGTGCAGCCGGGCGTGGTCCTGGACCGGCTGCGGGAGGCGGCCGCGCCGCACGGGCTGACGTTCGGGCCGGACCCGTCGACGCACGGCCGCTGCACGCTCGGCGGGATGATCGGCAACAACGCCTGCGGCTCCCACACGGTAGCCTGGGGCACCACCGCCGACAACGTGCGGGCGCTGGACGTCCTCACGTACGACGGCCGCTGCGCCCGCCTCACCCGCGGCGCCGGCACCGACGGGCTGCCGGCGGAGCTCGCCGAGGGCGTGACGGCCCTGGTGGAGGGCCACTTGGCGGTGCTGCGCACCGGTTTCCCCGCGCTGCCCCGCCGCATGTCCGGCTACGCCCTCGACGCGCTGCTGCCCGAGCGCGGCAGGGACTGGACGCGGGCCTTCACCGGCAGCGAGGGCACCCTCGGCGTCCTCACCCGGGCGACGGTGCGCCTGGTGGAGATGCCGGCCGCCCGCGTCCTGCTCGTGCTCGGCTACCCGGACGAGAGCGCCGCGGCCGACGCGGCCCGGGCGCTGCTGCCCCTGGCCCCGCTGACCGTGGAGGGCATGGCCGCCGACCTCGTGGCCGGCCCGGCCGCCGCGCTGCTGCCGCCGGGCGGCGCCTGGCTGTTCGTGGAGGCCGGCGGCGCGAGCGCCGCCGAGGCGGCCGCCCGCGCCGAGGAGCTGCGCCGGGCCGCCGGTGCCGGCGGCCACGCCCTGGTCACGGATGCCGCCGGGCAGCGGGCCCTGTGGCGTGTACGGGAGGATGCGGCCGGCACCGCCACCCGGCTGCCCGACGGCGGCGAGGCCTGGCCCGGCTGGGAGGACTGCGCGGTGCCGCCGCAGCGGCTGGGCGCCTACCTCCGCGACTTCCGGGCCCTGCTGGCGGCGTACGACCTGCGGGGCGCGCCCTTCGGCCACTTCGGCGAGGGCTGTGTGCACGTGCGCCTGAGCACCGACCCGACCACCGCCGAAGGGATGCGCCGCTACCGGGAGTTCTCCCGTGACATGGCCGACCTGGTCGTCTCCCACGGCGGCTCGCTCTCCGGCGAGCACGGCGACGGGCAGGCCCGGGCGGAGCTGCTGCCGCGCATGTACGGCGACGACGTGGTGCGGCTCTTCGAGCGCTTCAAGGACCTGTGGGACCCGGCGGGCGGCCTCAACCCTGGCATGCTCGTACGCCCCTACCGCCTGGACGAGAACCTGCGCTTCGCCGTCCTGCCGCGGCGGCCCGTGGACGTGGAGTTCGCCTACCCCGACGACCGGGGCGACTTCGCGGTGGCCGTACGGCGCTGCGTCGGCATCGCCAAGTGCCGGCAGACGACCGCGGGCGACGGCGACGACGTGATGTGCCCCTCGTACCGGGTCACCGGGCAGGAGCAGCACTCGACGCGGGGCCGGGCGCGGCTGCTGCACGAGATGCTGGCCGGGGAGGTGGTCACGGACGGCTGGCGCTCGCCGGAGGTCCACGAGGCACTCGACCTGTGCCTGGCCTGCAAGGGCTGCCGCAGCGACTGCCCGGTGGGCGTCGACATGGCCACGTACAAGGCGGAGTTCCTGCACCACCACTACGCCGGCCGGCTCCGCCCGGCCGCGCACTACGCGATGGGCTGGCTGCCGGTGTGGCTGCGCGCGGCCGCCGCGCTGCGCGCCGGGGCGCTGCTCGGCGGCGCGGCCCGGGTGCCCCCGCTGGCGGCCGCGGCCAAGCGCCTCGCGGGCATCGACGCCCGGCGGGAGCTGCCGGTGCCGGCCCGCGAGCCGTTCACCCGCTGGTGGCGGGCGGGCGGCGGCAACGCGGCGGGCCGCGGGCGTACGGACCGCCCGGGCCGTTTGAGCCGCCCGGCCGTCGTGCTGTGGCCGGACACCTTCACCACCCACTTCTCCCCCGCCGTCGGCCGCGCCGCCGTGACCGTGCTGGAGGAGGCCGGCCTGCGCGTGCTCGTACCGCCCCGGCCGGTGTGCTGCGGCCTGACGTGGATCTCCACCGGCCAGCTCACCCGCGCCCGGGCCGTCGCCCGCCGCACCCTGGACGTCCTGGCCCCGGCGCTCGCCGCGGGACTGCCCGTCGTCGGGCTCGAACCGAGCTGCACGGCCGCCCTGCGCACCGACCTGCCGCAGCTGCTCCCCGACGACCCGCGGGCCGCACAACTGGCGGCTGCCGTCCGCACCTTCGCGCAAGTACTTGTCGAACGCGACTGGCAGCCACCCCGCGTGGACCGACCCGTCGCCGGCCAGACCCACTGCCACCAGCACGCCGTCCTCGGCGACGCCGCCGAGCGCGAGCTGCGCCGGCGCGCCGGGCTCACCGGCGAGCTCAGCGGCGGCTGCTGCGGGCTGGCGGGCAACTTCGGGTTCGAGAAGGGGCACTTCGACGTCTCCGTCGCCTGCGCCGAGGAGCAGCTGCTGCCGTCCGTGCGCCGGGCCCCGAGCGGCACGGCCGTCCTCGCCGACGGCTTCTCTTGTCGCACGCAGCTCGCCCAACTCGCCGGTGTACAGGGGCAACACCTGGCCGAGGTCCTGTCGCAGGCCCTGAAAACCGCTGGGGGGACCGGCCGAAAATGACGCAAGCACGCTTGCTTGTTTCCGGGCCCGCTGTCACCCTCCCGTGCCATGCCCGCCTCCGTCCTCCGCGTCGGCAACGCCTCCGGTTTCTACGGCGACCGCTTCGACGCCCTGCGCGAGATGCTCACCGGCGGTCCCCTGGACGTGCTGACGGGTGACTACCTCGCCGAGCTGACCATGCTGATCCTCGGCCGCGACCGGCTGAAGGACCCCTCCGCCGGCTGGGCCCGCACCTACCTCGCCCAGCTGGAGGAGGGCCTGGGCCTGGCGATCGACCACGGCGTCAAGCTCGTCACCAACGCCGGCGGCCTCAACCCCGCCGGCCTCGCCGCGCGCATCACCGCCCTCGCCGACCGCCTCGGCATCCCCGCCCGCGTCGCGTACGTCACCGGCGACGACGTCCTGCGCGACCGCGCCTGGGGAAGCGGCGTGCTCACCGCCAACGCCTACCTCGGCGGCGGAGGCATCGCCGAGTGCCTGCGGGCCGGCGCCGACGTCGTGGTCACCGGCCGCGTCACCGACGCCGCCCTCGTCTCCGGCCCGGCCGCCGCCCACTTCGGCTGGAGCGCCTGCGACCTCGACCCGCTGGCCGGCGCGGTCGTCGCCGGGCACGTCCTGGAGTGCGGGGCCCAGGCCACCGGCGGCAACTACGCCTTCTTCGGCGAGCACGACGTGCGCCGGCCCGGCTTCCCCCTTGCGGAGATCCACCCCGACGGCTCCGCCGTCATCACCAAGCACCCCGGCACCGGCGGCGCCGTCACCGTCTCCACGGTCACCGCACAGCTGCTGTACGAGACCGCCGGCGCCCGCTACCCCGGGCCGGACGTCACCGCCCGCCTCGACACCGTCCGGCTGACCGCCGACGGGCCCGACCGAGTGCGCATCGACGGGGTGCGCGGCGAACCGCCCCCGCGCGACCTCAAGGTGGGCCTGACCCGCATGGGCGGCCACCGCACGGAGGTCGTCTTCGTCCTGACCGGCCTCGACGTCGAGGCCAAGGCCCGCCTGGTGCGCGCCCAGCTCGACGGGGTGCTCACCGCCCGCCGCCCGGCCGAGGTGCGCTGGTCCCTGGCCCGTACGGACCGGCCCGACGCCCCGGTGCAGGAGGAGGCCGGCGCGCTGCTGCGCCTGGTGGTGCGCGACGGCGACCCGGACACCGGACGGGCCGTGCACGCGGCCTGCGTGGAGCTGGCCCTGGCCAGCTATCCCGGCTTCCACCTGGCCGCGCCGCCCGGGAAGGGCACGCCCTACGGGGTGTTCGAGGCGGCGTCCGTGGCGCCCGAGGACGTACGGCACACCGCCGTCCTGCCCGACGGCACCCGTGTGCCCGTCCTGCCGCCCCCGCGCCGCTGCGGCGGGCGGGGCGCCGCCATGGGCCGGCCCCGGGTGCTGCTGCCCGACCCGCTGCCGCCCGGCCCCGTGCGCCGGGCACCGCTGGGGCTGGTGGCGGGGGCCCGCAGCGGCGACAAGGGCGGCAGCGCGAACGTCGGCGTCTGGGTGCGCGACGAGGCGGCCTGGCGCTGGCTGGCCCACGAACTGACCGTGGAGCGCTTCCGCGAACTGCTGCCGGAGACGGTCGGCTTCACCGTCGAGCGGCACGTCCTGCCGCGCCTGCGGGCCCTGAACTTCGTCGTCGACGGCCTGCTCGGGGAGGGCGCCGCCTCCCAGGCCCGCTTCGACCCGCAGGCCAAGGCCGTCGGCGAGTGGCTGCGCTCCCGGCACGTCGACATCCCCGTCGGTCTGCTGGCACGGACGGAGGGGCCGCTGTGACCGTTCTCGTCCCCGCCCTCGACCCGGCGTCGCCCGCCTCCGCGCAGAACCGTTCCGCCATGCTGGAGCGGCTCGCCGAGGTCGAGGCCGGGCATGCGCAGGCCGTCGCGGGCGGCGGCGAGAAGTACACCGCCCGGCACCGCGCCCGCGGCCGGCTCACCGCCCGCGAGCGCGTGGAGCTGCTCGTCGACCCCGACACGCCCTTCCTCGAACTGTCCCCGCTGGCCGCCTGGGGCACCGATCACGCCGTCGGCGCCTCCCTCGTCACCGGCATCGGCGTCGTCGAGGGCACCGAGTGCGTGATCACCGCCAACGACCCCACCGTCCGCGGCGGCGCCAGCAACCCCTGGACGCTGAGGAAGGCCCTGCGTGCCAACGAGATCTCCCTCGCCAACCGGCTGCCGCTGATCTCGCTCGTCGAGTCCGGCGGCGCCGACCTGCCCAGCCAGAAGGACGTCTTCATCCCCGGCGGCGCCCTCTTCCGCGACCTGACCCGGCTGTCCGCCGCCGGCATCCCCACGGTGACCGTCGTCCTCGGCAACTCCACGGCCGGCGGCGCGTACGTCCCCGGCATGTCCGACCACGTGGTCATGGTCAAGGACCAGGCCAAGGTCTTCCTCGGCGGCCCGCCGCTCGTGCGCGTGGCCACCGGCGAGGAGAGCGACGACGAGTCCCTCGGCGGCGCCGGGATGCACGCCCGCGTCTCCGGCCTCGCCGACCACTTCGCCGTCGACGAGGCCGACGCCCTGCGCCAGGCCCGGCGCATCGTGGCCCGCCTCGGCCACCGCCCGGCGCACGCCGGCCCGGCGGCCTTCGACCCGCCCCTGTACGACGCGGAGGACCTGCTCGGCATCGTCCCCGGTGACCTCAAGGTGCCCTTCGACCCCCGCGAGGTCCTCGCGCGCATCGTCGACGGCTCGGACTTCGACGAGTTCAAGCCGCTGTACGGAGCCGGCCTCGTCACCGGCTGGGCCCGCCTGCACGGGTACCCCGTCGGCATCCTCGCCAACGCCCAGGGCATCCTCTTCAGCGCCGAGTCGCAGAAGGCCGCGCAGTTCATCCAGCTCGCCAACCAGCGCGACATCCCCCTGGTCTTCCTGCACAACACCACCGGCTACATGGTCGGCCGGGCCTACGAGCAGGGCGGCATCGTCAAGCACGGCGCCATGATGATCAACGCCGTGGCCAACTCCACCGTGCCGCACCTGTCCGTCCTCCTCGGCGCCTCCTACGGCGCCGGCCACTACGGCATGTGCGGGCGCGCCTTCGACCCGCGCTTCCTGTTCACCTGGCCCAGCGCCAAATCGGCCGTCATGGGCCCGCACCAGCTCGCCGGCGTGCTCTCCCTCGTCGCCCGCGCCTCCGCCGAGGCCAAGGGACGCCCGTACGACGAGGACGCCGACGCCGCCCTGCGCGCCATGGTCGAGCAGCAGATCGAAGCCGAGTCCCTGCCCATGTTCCTCTCCGGCCGGCTGTACGACGACGGGGTCATCGACCCCCGCGACACCCGCACGGTGCTGGGCCTGTGCCTGTCCGCCGTGCACAACGCGCCCGTACGGGGCGTGCGCGGCGGCTTCGGCGTCTTCCGGATGTGAGGAGTGGCAGTGATCGGTTGCGTCCTGGTCGCCAACCGCGGCGAGATCGCCGTCCGCGTCTTCCGCACGTGCCGGGAACTGGGCATCGCCACCGTGGCCGTGCACTCCGACCCCGACGCCGATGCCCTGCACGTACGCGAGGCCGACGCCGCCGTACGACTGCCGGGCGCGGCGCCCGCCGACACCTACCTGCGCGGCGACCTGCTCGTCCGCGCCGCCCGCGCGGCCGGGGCCGACGCCGTCCACCCCGGATACGGGTTCCTCTCCGAGGACGCGGGCTTCGCGCGGGCCGTCGTCGAGGCCGGGCTGGTGTGGATCGGCCCGCCCCCGGAGGCCATCGGGGCCATGGCCTCCAAGACGCGCGCCAAACGCCTCATGGCGGCGGCGGGCGTGCCGCTGCCGGCACCCGTCGATCTCGCGGCCGTCACCGAGGCCGACCTGCCGCTGCTGCTCAAAGCGGCGGCAGGCGGAGGCGGACGCGGCATGCGCGTCGTCCGCCGGCTGCCGGCCCTCCCCGCCGAACTCGCCTCCGCCCGCGCCGAAGCGGCGGCCGCCTTCGGCGACGACGAGGTCTTCGCCGAACCGTACCTGGAGGGCGCCCGGCACGTGGAGGTCCAGATCCTGGCCGACGCGCACGGCACCGTGTGGACGCTGGGCACGCGGGACTGCTCCGTCCAGCGCCGCCACCAGAAGGTGATCGAGGAAGCACCGGCCCCCGGGCTCGACGAGGACGTCGACACCGCGCTGCGCCGGGCGGCCGAGGCGGCGGCGCGGGCGATCGCGTACGTGGGGGCGGGGACGGTGGAGTTCCTGGTGCGGCCGGAGCCGGTGTTTTTGGAGATGAACACGCGGCTGCAGGTGGAGCACGCGGTGACGGAAGCGGTGTACGGGGTGGACCTGGTGGCGCTGCAGATCCACGTGGCGGAGGGCGGGGCGCTGCCGGGCGCCGTGCCGGGCCCGCGGGGGCATGCGGTGGAGGCCCGCCTGTACGCGGAGGCGCCGGGGCGCGGGTTCGCGCCGCAGACGGGACGGGTGCGGCGCCTGTGGGTGGAGGGGGCTTTCCCCGGTCCCGCCCTTTCACCGTTTCCCGAGGGGCTTCGCCCCCCGGACCCCCCGGACCGCGCTGACGCGCGGTGTCCTCAAACGCCGGACGGGCTGGATCGTGCACCTGCTCCCGCCTTGCGCATGGATAGCGGCTACGCCGCCGGCGACCTCGTCACCGCTCACTACGACCCGCTCCTCGCCAAGGTCATAGCCCACGCCCCCACCCGCCCCGCCGCCTTGCGGCTGCTCGCCCACGCGCTGGAGCGCGCCGAGATCCACGGGCCCGTCACCAATCGCGATCTGCTGGTCGACGTGCTGCGGCACCCCGTCTTCGCCGCCGGTCCCCCGGACACCGGGTTCCTGGAGCGGGAGCTTCCTGCCCTCGCCCTCCCCGACCCCGAGGGGACCCGTCTCGCCGCGCTGGCCGCCGCGCTCGCCGGCGCGGCTGCCGCACCCGGTGCCTGGCGCAACGTTCCCGCGCACCCGCAGCGCAAGCGGTACCGCCGGGAGCCCGACGGCCCCGAGGTCGAGGTCGCGTACTGGCACACCCGCCACGGCACCCCGCGTCCCCACGACTTCCCGGGCGTCCGCGTCGTCTCCGCCGCTCCGACGCGCGTCGTCCTGCAGACCCCTGACGGCGTCGCGCGCACGTACCCCGTCGCCGCGTACGGCGACGACCGCGTCCACGTGGGCCGGTTCACGTTCACCGTGCTCCCCCGTTTCGCCGATCCCGCCACCGCACCGGCCGTACCCGGCTCCCTCCGTGCGCCCATGCCCGGCACGGTCGTCCGGCTCGCGGACGGCGTCGCCGTCGGCGCCACCGTCCGGGCAGGTCAGCCCCTGCTGTGGCTGGAGGCGATGAAGATGGAGCACCGCGTCACGGCCCCGGCCACCGGCGTCGTCACGGAGCTGCATGCGGCCCCGGGCCGGCAGGTGGAGACGGGACACCTACTGGCAGTGGTTCAGGAGGACGAGCCATGAGCACTGACGCGCACGAGCATCAGGAACTGCGTTCCGCGGTGGCCGCCTTGGCCGCTCGCTGCGGCCCGGACGCCGACGCGTTGTGGGCGGAGGCCGGCAGGCTGGGCTACCTGGGGGTGAACCTGCCCGCCGAGTACGGCGGCGGGGGCGCCGGCATCACCGAACTGGCCGTCGTCCTGGAGGAGCTGGCCACCGCGGGCCGTCCGCTGCTGCTCCTGGTGGTCTCGCCGGCCATCTGCGGCACGGTGATCGCCCGCTTCGGCACCGGCGCGCAGAAGCGCGCCTGGTTGCCGGGGCTGGCGGCGGGCACGGCGCGGATGGCGTTCGGGATCACCGAGCCCGACGCGGGCTCGAACGCGCACCGCCTGTCGACGACCGCGCGCCGCGCGCCCGACGGCAGCGGCGACTGGCTCCTGACCGGCCGCAAGGTGTTCATCTCGGGTGTGGACGCCGCCGACGCCACCCTCGTCGTGGGCCGCAGGGAGGATGCCCGTACGGGCCGGCTGCGGCCCGCGTTGTTCGTCGTACCGCGCGACGCGGCGGGCTTCACGTACCGCCGCATCCCCATGGAGGTCGCGTCGCCGGAGAAGCAGTTCGAGCTGGTGCTGGACGACGTGCGGCTGCCGGCGGACGCGCTCGTCGGCGAGGAGGACGCCGGTCTGGAGCAGCTCTTCGCCGGTCTGAATCCCGAGCGCATCATGACGGCGGCGTTCGCGACGGGAATGGGGCGGTACGCGATCGGGCGGGCCGTCGCGTACGCCCGGACGCGGCAGGTGTGGGACGTGCCGATCGGCGCGCACCAGGCGGTCGCGCATCCGCTGGCGCAGTCGCACATCGAGATCGAGCTGGCCCGGCTGATGCTGTACAAGGCGGCGGGCCTGTACGACGCGGGGGACGACGCCGGTGCGGGCGAGGCGGCGAACATGGCCAAGTACGCGGCGGCGGAGGCGGTGGTGCGGGCGGTGGACCGGGCGGTGCACACGCTCGGTGGCAACGGGCTGAGCACCGAGTACGGGCTGGCCTCGCTGATCACGGCGGCGAGGGTGACGCGTGTGGCGCCGGTGAGCCGCGAGATGATCCTCAACTACGTCTCCCACCGGACGCTGGGTCTGCCGAAGTCGTACTGAATGCCTTACCGAAGGCGGAGGTTCACGCACGCATGAGAACGGCCGGAAGCACTCCCGTGCCCAAGCAGGACCGCAGCCGGGCCACGCGCCGCCGGCTGCTGGAGGCGGCCGTGGCCTGCCTGGCCGAGCGCGGCTGGGCGGGTTCGACCGTGGGGGTGGTGGCCGAGCGGGCCGGGGTCTCCCGCGGCGCCGCGCAGCACCACTTCCCCACCCGCGAGGACCTGTTCACGGCGGCGGTCGAGTACGTGGCGGAGGAGCGCTCGGCGGCGCTGCGCACCCTGCTGTCCCCCGCGCAGCTGATCGTGGGGCCGGCGCGGACGTACGCGGTGCTGGACGCGCTCGTCGGGCTGTACACCGGCCCCCTGTTCCGGGCGGCCCTGCAGCTGTGGGTGGCGGCCGCGTACGAGGAGCCGCTGCGGGAGCGGGTCGTGGCGCTGGAGGCACGCGTGGGCCGGGACGTGCACCGCATGGCCGTGGAGCTGCTGGGCGCGGACGAGGCCCGGCCCGGGGTGCGCGAGACCGTGCAGGGCTTCCTGGACCTCGCGCGCGGCCTGGGCCTGGCCAATCTGCTGACGGACGACGGTGCCCGGCGCTCCCGTGTGGTCGGCCAGTGGACGGCGCTGGTCGACGACGCCCTGCGCCCGGCACCGTACGAACACTGACCAGCCGCTTTCGAACACCCCTGAACCCGGTGGCCCGCACCGGCCCTCTCAAGGACACTGGCGCGCATGTCCCCCGCGACGGCGCGGAGGGCATCGGCGCGAGACCCCGAGGGGGGATCTTCGAATGGCACTGCGCACGTGGGCAACGGCGGCCGCGGCCGCGGCTCTGGCCGCCTCCCTGATCGGTGCCGGTGGCACCGCCTCCGCCGCCCCCGGCACCGCCTCCGCCCGGCCCGACTTCGCCGCCCAGGCGGCGTCCGCGGGCCTGAGCGGTTCGCGGGCCGAGGAGCTGCAGAACAAGGTCGACGACTATCTCGCCCGACTGGGCGGCCGGCAGGTGGCCGCCAACAAGATCGAGTTCAGGGGCGGCACCGTGGTCGTCGCCCTCCCCGGCGAGCAGCAGGCGCGCGACCTGGGGACGGCGGGCGCGAAGTTCGCCGACTGCCCGTACGAGAACTTCTGCATGTTCCGGGGCACGTACTACACCGGCGACCAGCTCAACCTGTACTACTGCCGGGACCAGGGCCTGACCAACTGGACGGGCAACGGCTCCTGGTGGAACCGCCAGACCCCGGGCACCCAGGCCAGACTGCTCGGCCGCAACCACGACGTCGTCACGGTCACGGCCGGCGCGGAGTCCTGGCAGGCGGTCTACACCTGGGACCCGATCTGGTACGTCAGGCCCTGCTGACGTCCCCGGCACGGCCCCAGGCGGAGATCGTCACCTGGGGGATGTCGAGGAAGGCCGGGTCCTTCAGGAGGGCCTCGAACTCGTCGAGGTCCTCCCGGGCCACGAGGCCGTCCGCGACCAGGGCGGGCCCCGCCTGACCGATGAGCGGGGCCCAGCGGTCCTTCTCCAGGCCGCCCATGCAGCCGAGGTTGCCGGTGAAGGAGACGTCCTGCAGGCCGTTGCCGGCGAGCAGGGCGGGGATGCCGCGCGCCCACGTCATGTCGGCGCCCAGGTCGCGGTACTTCTGCTGGTAGCCGGCCAGGATCCGGCGGACCGCCGGGAACGGCGAGTCCTGCGCCGGCAGGTGGTAGGGCTCCTCGACGAGCAGCCAGCCGCCGGGGGCGAGCCAGCCGGCCGCCCGGGCGAGGACCTCGTCCCGCTCGGGCAGGTGGCACAGCAGGAACCGGGCGTGGATCAGGTCGAAGCGGCCCGGCGCGTAGTCCTCGCGCGTGACGTCGGCTTGCTGCACCTCCAGGTTGGCGGCACGGTCCGCGTCCAGGTACCGGGTGTCGATGTCGGCGGCGACGACCCTGCCCTGCGGGCAGCGCTCGGCGAGCCAGTACGCGATGGAGCCGGCGCCGGCGCCCAGTTCCAGGCAGTTCCAGGTCGGCCGGACGGGCAGCCGCTCGATGATCCCGGTGGTGAAGGCGTCCACGCTGCGCTGGATCGACTCCAGGCGGCCCTGTTCCCCGGAGGCGTCCCGGGCCAGCCTGCCGGTGCCGCGCGGCGGGACGGAAGCGGATCGGTCGGTGCTCATGTTTTCTCCGCTCACGTTTTCTCCGCTCATGACTTCTCCGAGGCCTCGGTTTCCGTGATCGTTCGCTCGGTCGGGAGGGACGTCGAGGGCGCCGAGGGTGCCGAGGGTGCCGAGGGCGTCGAGGGTGCCGGGGCCTCCGTGGCGGCCTGCGGCAGCCGGAACGCGCGGACGGGCGCGGTGCCGCGGGCCCGGGCGACGTCCTTGAGGAAGGCCACCTCGCTCTGCAGCCCGTGGCCCCCGGGGTTGACCAGCGCCAGCGAACTCGCCCGGGCCGGGGCGTGGTCGGCCTGCGCCCGCAGGGCGGCCCTCAGCCAGCAGGCCACGACGGCGGGCTCGACCTCCGCCTCCGGCAGCCCGTGCGCGTGCACGTGGCGGCGCGCCTGCTCGACGGTCTCGGGGGTGACCAGGTCCCGCAGGGCGAGCATGGCGTCGCGGATCTCGACCACCTGGCGGTACAGGCGCAGGTGCACCGAGCGCGGCGTCGCCATCAGGTCGCGCAGGATGGGGCGCGGGGCGTCCAGGGCCACGTGCGGAACGGCCGCCGTGAGCTCCAGCCACAGGGGGCGCAGGCGGCGCAGCGCGAAGGCGTCACCGGCCCACCGGCGCGCGGTCAGGACCAGGGGCAGCAGGACGCCCGCGACCATCAGCCAGGCCGTGATGCCGATGTTGAGCGGGAAGAGGGCGCCCAGCCAGGAGGGCCGGGCCAGGAGGTAGCCCAGCACGATCGTCCAGAAGACGGTGGAGGAGGTGAACCCGCCGGCGAGCAGCAGCAGTCCGGCCCTGAGGGAACGATCCTCCTTCGTCTGACGGGCGTAGCGCACGCACAGCACGACGCAGGGGATCGTGCCGATGAGGTGGGAGGCGATCAGGATCCACCAGAACGGGCTGTACCAGGGGACGTACTGCGCGGTCACGCAGCCGGAGTCCGGGGAGACCGTCTCGTTGAGGGCGACCAGCACCGCGACCGTGGCGGCCATCAGTCCGTAGACGAGCCAGGGGCGGCGGCGGGAGACCGCGGCGAGGGTGAAGTCCAGGATGAGGGCGGAGCTCAGGACGCCCCAGGCGTTCATGAACATGCCGCAGCTCTGGGCGAAAACGAGGTTCCGGTTGATGGCCGCGGTGACCGGGTCGAGGTAGACGGTGATGGAGCCGGCGATGCCGACCACCGACATCAGCAGTCTCTTCTGCTGTTGGGAGTGCCGGGCCGCGGGTATCCGCAGGAAGATCGCCACCCACAGGCACAGCGCGCCGATCAGCTCCACGCGCGAACCCAGCTCGTACACAGCCGCGTTGTCCATGCTCCGCCCCTCGTCCTGTTGCCCCGTTCGGTCCTGTTCGGCCCTGCTCAGCCCTGGATCCCGAGCGCGGCCTTCAGTTCCCCGGAGACTCCGGACGGCGACGAGGGCGTGAGCCTCTCGGCGGCCGCGTGAATGAGGCTGGCGACGAGTTCCGCTTCCTGCTCCTGCTCCGACGTGTAGTTGTTGCGTGCCAGGAGCCGGTTGATAAGCGTGGGGCTGACGTGCGGGAACAACTGGGCCAGCGCGCTGCGCGGATCCACCTCTTCGGCGGTGCCGTGCTCCAGCAGAATGTGCCCGATCTCGTGGAGGATGATGTGGTCCCTGTGGAACTGGGTCGTGTGTTCCTCGACGTAGATCTCGTCACTGGTGTCGGTGGCGATCCACAGACCACAGGCGGTTCCGGCGAGCGACGTGGGCAGCGTGTGAATACGAATGGGGCGGCCGCGCACGGCGGAGAGCTCCTCGATGAGCGCCGCCGTCGAAAACGGGACCGGCAGGTGCAACCGGTCGACCAATGCCTCGCACGTCTTGCGGATCTGTCGTGTGGTCACGGTGATCTCATGCCCCCAAACCGGGCATCTGCTGAATTCGTTCCCCTGATGTCTGTCGTGGCGCATACCGCAGTGCCCCACCCCCCTGGCGCGCCATATTGCACCATCGGCGCAGGACATTTCAACGGAGAGTGACGGCTGACGCGACGACTGGCGCCCGAAAACCTAGATCCATTAGGTTTCTTCCTAGGAGTCCTAGGAAGAGGAGGAAGAGACCCATGGTGCGCGCAGGACTCACCGCGGAGAAGCTGACGGCCGCGGCCGCTGCCCTCGCCGACGAGGCCGGGCTGGAGAAGGTCACCCTCTCCGCCCTCGCCCGGCACTTCGGCGTCAAGGACGCCAGCCTGTACTCGCACGTCAAGAACCTGCGGGAACTGCGCGTACGGATCGCCCTCCTCGCCGCCGACGACATGACCGACCGCATCGCGGCGGCCGTCGCCGGACGCTCCGGCAAGGACGCCCTCGTCGCCTTCGCCGACGCGTACCGCGACTACGCCCTCGCGCACCCCGGCCGGTACGCCGCGACGCAGCAACAGCTCGCCCCGGAGGAGGTCGGGGACGCCCCCGGATTCGTGCGCAGCGTCGAGCTGACCTACGGCATGCTGCGCGCCTACGGACTCACCGAGCCCGACCTCACCGACGCGGGCCGGCTGCTGCGCAGCACCTTCCACGGCTACATCCACCTCGAACTCAGCGGCGGCTTCGGCCACTCCCGCCCGGTGGCCGACTCGTGGGCCCGCTCGCTCGACGCCCTCCACCAGCTCCTGGAGAACTGGCCGTCCCGCCACCAGTCGTCCTGACACCAGTCGCCCCGACACCAGCCCTCCTCACGCCAGCCGTCCCGACGCCAGCCGTCCTCACGCCATCCGTCGTCACACCAGGGGGAGAAATGACGGACACCACCACTCTCACCACCGGCACGCTCGACGTGCCCGGCGCCACCCTGCACTACGAGGTACGCGGCAGCGGACCGCTGCTCCTGCTGATACCGGGCGGTGCGGGCGACGCCGGCCTGTACGCGGCCATGGCCCGCACTCTGGCCGCCACCCGCACGGTCGCCTCCTTCGACCCGCGCCCGCTCTCGCGCAGCCGCCTGCACGGCCCCCTCGGCGACCAGCGGGTCGACGAGTGGAGCGACGACGCGCGCCTGCTGATCGACCACCTGTCGCCGGACGCTCCGGCCTCGGTCCTGGGCTGCAGCTCCGGCGCCATCACGGCACTCGGCCTGCTGGCCCGCCACCCGGAGCGCATCGACCGGCTCGTCGCGCACGAGCCGCCGCTGCTGACCCTCCTGGAGGACCCGGCCCCGCACCTGGCGCTCTTCGCGGACGTCCGCGAGGTGTTCCGGGCCCGGGGCGCGGGCCCCGCAATGGCCCGCTTCAGCGAGGGCCTCGGCGAGCGCCCGGCGGAAGCGGCGACGGAAGCGGCGACGGAACTGCCGCCCGAGATCGTGGAGATGGCACCGCGCATGCACGCCAACCTCCCGGTCTTCCTGGAGCACATCCTGTGCCCTTTCTCCTCGTCCGAGCCGGACGTGGCCGCACTGCGGGCCGCGGCCGGCAAGCTGATCCCGGCGGCGGGGCGGCTCTCGCGCGGGCAGACGCCGCTGTACGGCCCGGCGGCCCGGCTCGCGGAACTCCTCGACCGGCCGCTGACGGAGTTCCCCGGCGGCCACCTCGGCGCCGTCGAGCACCCGCAGGAGTTCGCCGAGCAGTTGCTGGGGCTCCTCACAGCGCGCTGAGGAAGAACGCCAGCACGCGCTCGCGCACGGTGCGTACCGCCGTCACCGGGTCGCCCGTACCCACCATCGCGGCCCGGTCGCGCGCGCTCATCAGCCCGGCGGCCTGCAGCTGCGGGACGACGGACGCGTAGTCGGTGAAGACCCAGTGGGCGGCCCTGCGGATCTCCTGCCGCCGGGCACCGCGCATCACGCCCCACGACCGGTCGAGCTCCGCGCTGCGGAACCCGTCCGTCCCCAGCAGGAGCAGCGGCCTGTCCACGCCGTACCGGGCGACGGGCAACAGCTCGCCGGTGGGGTGGTCCAGGTAGCCCTCCAGGTCGATCGCGGCACGGATGCGGCGGTCCTCGTACAGCGCCTGCGCCGCGGCCGTACCGCCGGCGGAGTGGCCGTAGACGCCGACGCGGTCCAGGTCGAGGGGGACGTCGCACACTCCCCGGGCCAGCCGGTCCAGCACGAAACGGCAGTCGGCGACCCGGGCGGCGATCGCGGTACGGAAGACCGCCGGGTCGTGCCGCGGGTCGCCGGTGAAGACGCTGCCGCGCACCCGCTCCCGCCCGGCGCGCCCGCACGGGAACTCCACCTCGCCGGCGTCCCCCGGATGGTCGACGGTCACCACGGCGTACCCATGACTCGCCAACTCCTCGGCGAGCGACGTCCCCATCGTCCGCGGGTCGCCCCCGCCGGGTCTGTACAGCAGCACGGGCCACCGCCGTCCGCGGTGCGCGGGCGCACCGGCGTACGCGTGGGTGCGGGTGGCCGCCCAGTCGACGCCGGCCCTGGGCAGCCCCGAGTGGAAGTGGACGACGTCGAACGCGCCGAACGCCTTCGCCGCCCCCCGGTGCATCTGCGGGGCGCGGCGATGCCCGCGCACCGTGCGGGCCGGGTGGAAGACGGAGACCATGACCTCGCGAACACCGATGCGGGGCTCCCAGGGGTCGTTGCGGGAGGAGTCGACGAGGTACAGCTCGGTGACGCCGACCGGGTACGGCCCGGTGGGCGGCGGGAGCAGGGGCGTGACGGCGGGGGTCGCGCGGGGCGCGGCCGCCAGGGCGGCGAGGCCGGCGACGAGGGTGCGTCTCTTCATGCCGCCATGCTGGCGAGCGCCGGGGCGACCGGACGATCCTTTAGCCTCGGCCTGAAAGGGTGGCGCATTTGATACGCATCGTCTTCACGGCAACGGACTTCGCGCGCGTACGCTTCGCACCGCGCCCGGCACCGCTGCAGGAGTTGAACACCGCGTTCCTCAAACTCCTCGCCCCGGGCGGCACTCTGCTCCACGCCCGCTGGCGGCAACGGATCGCACGGACGCTGCCGGCCACGGTGAATCCGCTGGCCGACCTGGTACCGGGCACACAAGCCCCCGTTTTCCTCGACGTGTTCGCCGAAACACTGCAGGAAGCCGCGGAGACGATACGGGCCACGCGCCCGGCCCTCCTCCGCTCGGAGCTGGAACGCGTGTACGCCGGTCACGCGGCCCCGGCATGGATCCGCCACCTGCACGAGGGCGCCGATGCCGCCCCGTGGACGACCCTGCACCGCGCCCACCATGCCGCCTTCGAAACGATCCTGCGCCCGGTGTGGCCGGTGGTGCAGGACCTGCACCGGGCGGAGTTCACGCGCCACGCCCTGAGGGTGGCGGAGCAGGGTCTGGGACCGGCCCTGACCGCACTGGTCCCGGGCAGCAGCCTGAAGGGCGCCGTCTGGGAGCTGGCCTCACCCGGGACCCGCGAGATCCACCTCGGCGGCCGCGGCCTGACCCTGCACCCCACGTTCCACTGGACGGGCCACCCCCTGCCGGCCGACCTGCCGGACGAACCCCTGCACCTGACCTACCCGGCGGGCCCCGGCCTGCCCCCGACGGCGACACCGACCGACCTCGCGGCGGTCCTGGGCCGCACCCGCCTGACGGCCCTGCTCCTCCTGCAAACCCCCCACACGACCACAACCCTGGCCCGTCACCTGGGCGTCGCCCCGGCCACGGCCTCCACCCACGCCGCAGCCCTCCGGGCAGCAGGCCTGATCACCACCACCCGCACGGGCCGCGCGGTTCGCCACGAGCGCACGGCATTGGGCAGCTTGCTGCTGGGGTCGGACCACGTGCGTTGATCACCGTGGTGCCCGGGGGTGCTCCGACACGCTTCCGCCCGCCCTCCCGGCCTCCTTGCTTCCGGGCCGTTCCCGGGCGTTGGCTGGGGGCATGGAGTACACGCAGCTGGGGCGTACCGGGTTGAAGGTCAGCCGGATCGTGCTGGGGACCATGAACTTCGGGCCCGAGACCGACGAGGCGGGCAGTCACGCCATCATGGAGGCGGCGCTCGGCGCCGGGGTGAACTTCTTCGACACCGCCAATGTCTACGGGTGGGGCGAGGACAAGGGGCGTACCGAGGAGATCATCGGGAGCTGGTTCGCGCGTGGGGGCGGGCGCCGGGAGAAGGTGGTCGTCGCGACGAAGGTGTTCGGGGCGATGAATCCGCACGGCAGGCCGTGGCCCAACGAGGACCGGCTGTCCGCGCTGAACATCCGGCGGTCGGTCGAGGGCAGTCTGCGGCGGCTGCGCACCGATCACATCGACCTGTACCAGTTCCACCACGTGGACCGCAGGACGCCGTGGGAGGAGATCTGGCAGGCGATGGACGTGCTGGTCCAGCAGGGCAAGGTGCTCTACGTCGGCTCCTCCAACCACGCCGGCTGGCACATCGCCCGCGCCAACGAGACCGCCCACCGGCGGGGGTCGCTGGGGCTGGTGAGCGAGCAGTGCCTGTACAACCTGGCCGAGCGGCGGGCGGAGATGGAGGTGATCCCGGCGGCGCAGGCGTACGGCCTGGGGGTGATTCCCTGGGCCCCGCTGCAGGGCGGGCTGCTCGGCGGGGTGATCAAGCGCGGTGCCGCCGCGGGCCGCTCGGCGCAGGCGCTGGCGAACACGGCGGTGCGCGAGCAGGTCCAGGCGTACGAGGACGTGGTCGACAAGCACGGGCTGGTGCCCGGCGAGGTGGCCCTGGCCTGGCTGCTGTCCCGGCCGGGGGTGACAGGGCCCATCGTGGGGCCGCGCACGGCGGAGCAGCTGGAGTCGGCGCTGCGGGCGGTGGACCTGGTGCTGCCGGAGGAGCTGCTGACCTCGCTGGAGGAGATCTTCCCCGGCCCGGGGCCGGCTCCCGAGGCGTTCGCCTGGTGAGCTGCCTCGGCTACCTCACCGCGGCCACCACGGCGACGACGACGAGCATGAGGGCGAGCGCACCGGTCATGATCCGGTTCCTGGTCTTGGGGTCCACCCCACGAGCGTAACCGGACCGGTCAGCCGGCCCGCCTGGTGCCCAGGGGCCAGGCGGCCACGGTCTCGTAGCGGGGGCGCTCGCCGGGCACGCCGGAGGCGGGCAGGTGGCTGCGGACGAGTTCCAGTCGCTCGACCCACCACTTGCGGCCGTGGAAGTCGGCGAGCTCCTGCGCATACGGCCGCAGGTCCACGTGCCCGGTGGTGCGGGCGAGCGTGAGGTGCGGGCGGAACGGCTTGACCCGTTCCAGGTGCACCCCGGCTCGCCGGGCGCCGGCGACGGTGGAGCGGGCCAGGGCGCCCAGGGTCGCCACGGAGCCGGTGGCGCCGACCCACAGGACGCGGTCGCCGAAGCGGCCCCCGCCGTCGAACCGCAGCTCGTGCACCGGGTGCCGGTGGGCGGCCCGGGAGAGGCGCTCGTCCAGCTCCGGCAGCAGGGTCTCGTCGACCTCGCCGAGGAAGGCGAGGGTGAAGTGCCACAGGGGCGGCTCGGTCCAGCGCAGCCGGCCGTGGCCCCGCTCGGGCAGTGCGGCGCGCAGCTGTGCCACTTCGGCGGCCAGTTCGTCGACGGCCGGGGCGGGCGGGACCACTGCTGCGAACAGTCGCATGGGTCCAGTCTCCCGCGCAGGGAGACCGGAGACCCTGCCGGCCTACGCCGCCACCGTCACCTCCGCCGGCTTGCGCGGTACGAACGCCACGTGCGGGCGCCCCGGCCTCAGGTCGATCTTCAGGCGGAGGCCGCCCGCGCGGGCCAGGGCGAGGCCGACGCCGGCCGCCGCGAGGGCGGAGACGGCGCCGCCGGCGACGAAGCCGGTGCGGGGGCCGTAGGTGTCGGTGATCCAGCCGACAAGGGGGGCGCCCAGGGGCGTGCCGCCCATGAAGACCATCAGGAACAGGCTCATCACCCGGCCCCGGAGGGCGGGGTCGGAGGCCATCTGCAGCCCCGAGTTGGCGGTGACGTTGATCGTCAGGCCGCACATGCCGATCGGGACCAGCAGCAGCGCGAAGACCCAGAAGGAGGGGGCGAGCGCGGCGGCGACCTCCAGCAGGCCGAAGGCGGCCGCGGCGCCGACGAGCAGCCGCATGCGGGAGCTGCCGCGGCGGGCGGCCAGCAGGGCGCCGGCGAGGGAACCGGTGGCCATGAGGGTGTTGAGCAGGCCGTAGGTGCTGGCGTCGGAGTGGAAGACGTCGTTGACGTAGGCCGTGAGCCAGATGGGGAAGTTGAAGCCGAAGGTGCCGATGAAGCCGACGAGCACGATCGGCCAGATCAGCTCGGGGCGGCCGGCGACGTAGGCCAGGCCCTCGCGCATCTGGCCCTTGCCGCGCGGGGCGCGGTCGACCTTGTGCAGCTCGCTCGTGCGCATCAGCAGCAGGCCGGCGATGGGTGCGGCGAAGGAGAGGCCGTTGAGCAGGAACGCCCAGCCGCTGCCGACCGCGGTGATCAGCACGCCGGCGACGGCGGGGCCGACCAGGCGGGCGGTCTGGAAATTGGCGGAGTTCAGGCTGACGGCGTTGCGCAGGTCGGCCGGGCCGACCATCTCGACGACGAAGGCCTGCCGGGCGGGGTTGTCGACGACGGTGACGATGCCGAGCACCAGGGCGGTGAGGTAGACGTGCCAGACCCGGACCTGGCCGGTGAGGGTGAGCACGGCCAGGAAGAGCCCGGTCGCGCCCATGGCGGCCTGGGTGACCAGCAGCAGCCTGCGCTTGGGGAGCCGGTCGGCGATCACACCGCCGTACAGGCCGAGGAAGAGCAGGGGCAGGAACTGCATCGCCGTGGTGATGCCGACGGCGGCGGAGGAGCCCGTGAGGCCGAGGACCAGCCAGTCCTGGGCGATGCGCTGCATCCAGGTGCCGGTGTTGGAGACGACCTGGCCGGCGGCGAAGAGGCGGTAGTTGCGGTTCCGCAGTGAGCTGAAGGTGCCTCCCTTGGGCTGCGTGCGCGGCAGGGAGGTGGTGCGGGTGTCGTCGTGGTGGTGGTTCGGTGCGGGTGCGGAGTCTGCTCCGGTTCCCGAACTCAAGATGGGTTCGCCTCCTTCTGTGCGTCCTTACAGCTGCGCGAGCTTCTCCAGGACGGGCGCGGCGGCGCGCAGCGTCGCCCACTCGTCCTCGTCCAGCTGCCCGGCCAGGTCGGCCAGCCAGGCGTTGCGCTTGCGCCGGCTCTCCTCGAGCATGGCCTCGGCCCGCTCCGTCTGGCGGACCACCTTCTGGCGGCGGTCCTCGGGATGTGGTTCGAGCCTGACCAGTCCCTTGCTCTCCAGCAGCGCCACGATGCGGGTCATCGACGGCGGCTGGACGTGCTCCTTGCGGGCGAGCTCGCCCGGGGTGGCGGAGCCGCAGCGGGCGAGCGTGCCGAGCACCGACATCTCGGTGGGGCTCAGCGACTCGTCCACCCGCTGGTGCTTGAGCCTGCGCGACATGCGCATGACTCCGGACCGCAGTGCGTTGACGGCGGCCATGTCGTCGGGGTTGCTGGACAGATCCGGCATGTTCTTTAGATTAACTCATTACCTGAGCTAATGAAAGTACGATGAACGCATGACGCTGCGATCGGTTCCCCGACCGGGCCCCACCGTGGGCTTCGACCTCGACCTCACGCTCGTCGACTCCCGGCCCGGCATCCGGGCCGCCTACGCGGCGCTGGCCGCCGCCACCGGCACGTACATCGATGTGGACCTGGTCATCAGCCGGATCGGCCCGCCCCTGCTGGAGGAGCTCGGCAACTGGTTCCCCCGCGAGGAGCTCGCCGAGGCCAACGCGATCTACCTCGACGCCTACCCCCACCACGGCATCACCCCCTCGCCCGCCCTGCCGGGCGCCCTGGAGTCCGTGGCCGCCGTGCGCGCGCTGGGCGGCCGGGCCGTCGTGATCACCGGCAAGAACCCGCGCAACGCCCGGCTGCACCTGGAGCACCTGGGCATCGCGGCGGACGACCTGGTCGGCGACCTGTGGGCCGAGAGCAAGGCGATCGCGCTGCGCGCGCACGGGGCACAGGTCTACGTCGGCGACCACGTCGGCGACGTACGCGGGGCGCACGAGGCCGGTGCGCTGGCGGTCGCGGTGCCCACCGGCCCGTACGACGCGGCCGCACTGCGCGCGGCGGGGGCGGACGTGGTGCTGGAGGGGGGACTTGCGGACTTCCCCGCCTGGCTGCGCGACTACACCGGCGGTGCGGGCGCCGCCTGAGCCCGGGCCCGGCGCCGCTGGTCGGCGACGGAACGCAGCACTCCGGCGGCGGCGATCAGGAAGCCGACGCCCATCAACATGCACACGGCGTACGCGACGGAGGGCAGCGGGTCCCAGCCGAGGAACAGCGGGGCGACGGTGACCAGGGTGGCCACCGCCCCGACGAGGAAGACGACGGCGCCGGCGCGCACCAGCAGATCCCCGGCCCGGGGCGTTTCATCACTCACCCGACCAGGGTAGGGGTACGACCCAAGGACGTCTTGTCACGGGGCCGGGGACCATTAGCCTTGGGGGTAGCGGGCCCTTGCGACCCGCTGTAATGCTATCCAGAGCTGTTTTTCTGTTGAATTACGGCATATTTCGACGAGACACGAGGACGAGGACAAGACGTGCCTACCGGCAAGGTCAAGTGGTTCAACAGCGAGAAGGGCTTCGGCTTTCTCTCCCGCGACGACGGCGGAGACGTCTTCGTGCACTCCTCGGTGCTCCCTGACGGAGTCGACGCCCTCAAGCCCGGCCAGCGGGTCGAATTCGGCGTCGTCGCCGGCCAGCGCGGCGACCAGGCGCTCTCCGTGACCGTCCTCGACCCGACCCCCTCGGTCGCCGCCGCGCAGCGCCGCAAGCCGGACGAGCTCGCCTCCATCGTGCAGGACCTGACGACCCTCCTGGAGAACGTCACCCAGCAGCTCGAGCGCGGCCGCTACCCCGACAAGGCCCACGGCGCCAAGATCGCGAACATGCTGCGCGCGGTCGCCGACCAGCTGGACGTCTGAGAACGGGGCCTAGGCGCCCGGGAATGCCAGCGCGTCCCGGCCGAGGGGTGGTACGAGTCCCTCGGCCGCGGCGCGGGTCAGCAGGCCGCGCACCGCGGCGTAGCCGGCCTCGCCCAGGTCGGCGGTGAACTCGGTGACGTACAGCCCGATGTGCTGGTCGGTCACGGCCGGGTCCATCTCCTGCGCGTTGGCCAGCACGTACTCCCGCGAGGCCGTGGGGTCGTCCCAGGCCATGCGCACCGAGGTGCGGGCCGCCTCGGCCAGCCGCCGCAGCAGCGGGGCGCCCAGGGACCGCTTGGCGATGATCGCGCCCAGCGGGATGGGCAGGCCCGTGGTGTCCTCCCAGTGCGCGCCCATGTCGGCCAGGCAGGTCAGGCCGTAGTCGCGGTAGGTGAAGCGGGCCTCGTGGATGACCAGGCCGGCGTCCACCTTGCCGTCCCGCACGGCGGGCATGATCTCATGGAAGGGCAGGACGACGACCTCGCCGACGCCGCCGGGCACCTCCGCGGCCGCCCACAGCCGGAACAGCAGGTAGGCGGTGGACAGCTCGCTGGGGACGGCCACCGTCCGCCCGGCCAGGTCGGCCGGCGTCGCCCGGTCCCTGGTGAGCACCAGCGGGCCGCAGCCGCGCCCCAGAGCCCCGCCGCAGGGCAGCAGCGCGTACTCGTCCAGCACGTACGGCAGCACGGCGTAGGACACCTTCAGCACGTCGAACTCGCCGCGCTGCGCCATGCCGTTGGTGACGTCGATGTCGGCGAACGTCACGTCGATCGGTGGTGCGCCGGGCACCTGCCCGTGCGCCCAGGCGTGGAAGGTGAAGGTGTCGTTGGGGCAGGGGGAGTACGCCACCTGCAACGGCTGCTCGGTCGGCTGGGACATCAGCGGGCCACCTCCGCTCGCTCGGCCAGGACGGGGATCAGCTTGCCGAAGGCGTCGGTCAGCGCACCGAGCGCCTCCTTGATGCGCCAGGACTCGCGGTCGCGCGGCCCGACGGCGTTGGAGACCGTCCTCAGCTCGCCCGCGGGCACCCCGTGGGCGGCGGCCGCCCCGGCGACGCCGAAGCCCTCCATGCCCTCGGCCACGGCCCGCGGATGACGGCCCGCCAGCTCGGCGGCCCGGGCGGCGGTGCCGGTGGTGGCCGAGACGGTCAGCACGTCACCGCGCACGGCGCCGGTGGCGTCGGCCAGGGTACGGACGACGTCCTCGGGCACGACGTGGGAGCCGGTGCCGAAGCCCAGCTCGGCCAGCGGCACGAAGGAGCCGTCCGCGGCCTGCGCGCCCAGGTCGGCCGCCACGATCGTCTCGGCGGCCACCACGGTGCCGAGCGGCGCCGCGGGCGCGAAACCGCCCGCGATGCCCGTGCTCAGCACCAGGTCGTACGGCTCGCCGGCCAGCGCGGCCGCGGTCAGGGCCGTGGCCGTGGAGGCGGCGGCGGCCGCAGGCCCCACACCGCCCGCCAGGACGTCGAGCACCGCGCCGCCCGCGCGCAGCCGGTGCAGCACGAGGCCGCCGGGCAGCACGCGCTCCTCGCAGCGCGGCCCGGCGGCGGTCACGGCGTCCCGCTCGACCGCGACGGCCGCGACGACCAGGGCGCGCCGGTGGGAGGTCATGCGGCGGTCAGGACTGACGCTCAAGGGTGAAGTTCCAGACGCCCAGGGCCTTGCCGGACGCCGCCTCGACGATGCTGACCTGCGTCTTCTGGACCGCGCCACCCTGGCCGCCGGCGAAGAAGGCGCTGGCCGGGATGGTCCGGTACGTCTTCTTGTTCGCCTCCTGCTCGGCAGGCGTGTTGTTGATGAAGATCGTCCAGCCCTCGTCCGCGATCTTCGGGTCGACGCCGAAGCGGATCTTGTCCTCCATGGACGCCTTGACGGTCTTGCCCGAGTCGCCCTTCATGCACCCGAGGACCTTGTCGTTGGCGATGGCCTCGCCGTCGTTGTAGCAGGCGGCCTCGGCGGTGATCGTCGTCGAACCGACGGTCACGGTCGCCAGCGGCGTCGGCTTGTCGCAGGCGGAAAGGGCGACGAGCCCGAAGGTCACGGCACCGACGGCGGCAGTGGCGCGGCGGCGCTTGCCCCGGATAATCGCAGCGGTCATGCGGGCAGGCTATCGGGCCCGTTCGATCAGGCCACGCGCGGGTGCGGCGAGCCGCGCCGGGCGGCCGCCAGCAGCCCCCGTACGGCAGTGGCCGCCCCCAGCGCCAGGAACGCCGCCGCCACCGACATGCCGACCACCCCATTGAGCGGCAGCACGATCCCGATCGCGCCACCCACCACCCAGCACATCTGCAGCAACGTCTCCGAACGGGCGAACGCCGAGGTGCGCACCTGCTCGGGCACGTCCCGCTGGATCAGCGAGTCCAGCGACTGCTTGCCCAGCGCCTGCGCGATCCCGGCGACCGCCGCGACGAGCACCACGAACACCGCGTTGTACAGGGCCGCCGCCAGCACCGCCGACGCCAGCGCCACCGTCAGCACCAGCGCGATCGTCTTCTCGGGGCCGCGCGAGCGCAGCAGCGCCCCCATGGCCGTGCCCAGCGCGTTGCCGCCACCGGCCGCCACCACCACCACGCCCAGCGACAGCGCCGGGCCCAGCCCGTCCAGCGGATGCACCCGCAGCAGGAACGCCAGAAAGAACGTCAGGAAACCCGACAGCATGCGCAGCGCGCCGTTGGCCTGCAGCCCGTGCAGCACCGAGGCGCCCACCGTGCGCAGCCCCGGCCCCTTGGGCCGCCGCATCGTGCGCAGCCGCCCGCGCCGGGCGCGGCCGCGCTGCTCCGGCGCGTGCAGCAGCGCACGCACCTCGCCCTTGGCCGAGTCCACCGTGGCCGGCAACGACAACGACAAGTACGTGCCGAACGCGAACACCACGCACGCCCCGTACAACGGCCACTGCGGCCCCACCTGATGCAGCCCCGCCGCCACCGGGGCCGCCAGTCCCGTCGCCAGCAGCCCGCCCAGGGTCACCCGTGAGTTCGCCTTGACCAGCGCGATCCGCGGTGGCATCAGCCGCGGCACCACGGCCGAGCGCACCACCCCGTACGCCTTGGACGCCACCAGCACCCCGAGCGCCGCCGGATACAGCTCCAGCCCGCCGGTCGCCACGGCGCCCGACATCGTCACCGCCAGCACCGCCCGCGTCAGCATCGCGCCCGCCATCGCCGCCCGCCGGCCGTGCGGCAGCCGGTCCAGCAAGGGGCCGATGACCGGCGCCAGCAGCGTGAACGGCGCCATCGTCACCGCCAGGTACAGCGCCACCCGGCCGCGCGCCTGATCGGTGGGCACCGAGAAGAACACGGTCGACGCCAGCGCCACCGTGATCAGCATGTCGCCCGCCGAGTTCACCGCGTGCAGCTCGATCAGCTTCGCCAGCCCCGACTCGCCGGCGCCGTGGGCATGCGTCGCCCGGCGGATGCCCCGGGCCGCCCCCCGGAAAGGAGCGCGCACGACGCGCGCGGCCCGGCTGGCCGTACGGCGCAGCGGGCCGCCCTCGGCCGACCGGATGGCTCCCACCACGCCATACTGCCCCAACTGGCACCGCCGATGGCACTTTCGGGGGCCGCCCGGCCCCGGCACGCCCCGCCGTCGGCACGACGGTGACGCCCGGGTATGCCCGAGGTGGCCGCGCGGGGTAGCGTGCACAGCGCGCCACCGGCCGTCCGCTTCGGCCGCACCCCGGGTCGCCATCCCGCAGAATGGGGGGTGACAGGTGTGCCCGGGCCGTCCGGGCGCGGACGTCGACGCGGTCCAGCGGTCCGCTCCGTCCGTCGCCCCCGGCAGCCCGGTCGGCGCACTCGTGAGACGGCGTGGAAGAGAGAATCGATTCTTGTGAGTGCTGCGATGCGAAGCCGTACCCCGGACCGCCTGTGCGCCGAGGCGGTCGAACTCGCCCGGGCGGCCGCCGAGGAGGCCGCCGCACCGAGCACGGTGGGCGACCATGTCCAGGTCACCGCCGACGGGGACCGCGTCGTCACCCACCACTTCGCCTGCCACGACCCCGGCTACCGCGGCTGGCACTGGGCCGTCACCGTCGCCCGCGCCTCCCGCGCCAAGCTCGTCACCGTCGACGAGACCGTCCTGCTGCCCGGCCCCGACGCCCTCCTCGCCCCGGAATGGGTGCCCTGGAGCGAGCGGCTGCGCCCCGGCGACATGGGCCCCGGCGACCTGCTGCCCACCGAGGCCGACGACCTGCGCCTGGAGCCCGGCTGGACCGGCGAGGAGGAGCCCCCGGCGAACTCCGCGGTCTCCCACGAGATGAGCGAGCTCGCCGACGCCGAGGACGCCGAGGTCACGGCCGGCCCGCCCGCCGCCCAGCCCGTCGCCCCCCGGCGCGGCTCGATCTCCGCACTCGCCGAGGAACTGGGCATGCGCCGCGCCCGGGTCCTGTCCCGCTACGGGCTGCACACCGCCGCCGACCGCTGGGACGAGACCCACGGCTCCAAGACGCCCATGGCCCAGGCCGCCCCCGCCTCCTGCGTCAGCTGCGGCTTCCTCGTGCCGATCGGCGGCTCCCTCGGCCAGGCGTTCGGCATCTGCGCGAACGAGTTCGGGCCGGCGGACGGGCACGTGGTGTCCCTCTCCTACGGGTGCGGCGGGCACTCCGAGGCGGCCGTCATGCCGAAGCCGCCGCGGCCGGCGCCGCCGGTCGTCGACGAGACGCTCGTGGACGAGATGCCGTTGCGCGAGGGCGGCGAACAGCCGGCCGAAGAGGATCTCGGGCACTCCTGAGCCTGGCGGGATGCGAGCCGGTGGGTGTGCCCACCCTCCCCCAGCCAGCTACCGCCGGGAGGTGCCCCCACCGCCCTGCGGGACGATTGCCCGCAAGCGAGCGGTACCGTCGCCCCATACACACCTGTGAGGGGAGCGACGAGCGTGATGGATCCGTTCGGGACCGCGCGGCTGCGGCAGGGCGTGCTGGACGCGTGGGCGGCCTCGCCCGCACGGTTCCGGGAGGACGCCAACGCCGAGGAGGATCTCGCCCTCGGCGGCTACCGTGACCGCCTCGTCGTCGAGCTCGCCCAGAACGCCGCCGACGCCGCCGCCCGCGCCGGCGTCCCCGGCCGGCTGCGGCTGACGCTGCACGCCGGCGGCGCCGGCGCGCCCGCCACCCTCGCCGCCGCCAACACCGGTGCACCGCTGGACGCCGCCGGCGTCGAGTCCCTGGCCACCCTGCGGGCCTCCGCCAAGCGCGATGCCGAGCCCGCCGGGCCCGGCGCGCCGGTGGGCCGCTTCGGCGTCGGCTTCGCCGCCGTCCTCGCCGTCACCGACGAGCCGGCCGTGCTCGGCCGCACCGGGGGCGTGCGCTGGTCCCTGGCCGAGGGCCGGGCGCTGGCCGAGGCCGCGGCGCAGGGCGTGCCCGCCCTGGCCGAGGAGATCCGCCGCCGCGAGGGCCACGTGCCGCTGCTGCGGCTGCCGCTGCCCGCGGAGGGCGCCGCGCCCGCCGGGTACGACACGGTCGTCGTGCTGCCCCTGCGCGACGTCGCCGCCGAGGACCTGACCCGGCGTCTGCTCGCCGGGATCGACGACGCCCTGCTGCTGACGCTGCCCGGCCTGGCCGAGGTCGTGATCGAGACGCCGGAGGGCGGGGTGCGCACCCTGACCCGGCACCGGCAGGGCCCGTACACGGTCGTCGAGGACTCCGCCCGGGCCGGTGCCACGCGCTGGCGGGTGGAGAGCACCTGCGGCCGCCTGGACGCCGCGCTGCTGGCCGACCGGCCCGTCGAGGAGCGCCACCGGCCGTACTGGTCCGTCACCTGGGCGGTGCCCGTGGGCCCGGCCGGCGAGCCCGTACGCCCCGTGACCGCGCCCGTCGTGCATGCGCCGACCCCCACCGACGAGCCGCTGCGGCTGCCCGCGCTGCTGATCGCGAGCTTCCCGCTGGAGCCCACCCGGCGGCACACCGCGCCGGGTGCGCTGACCGACTTCCTGATCGGGCGCGCCGCCGAGACGTACACGGCGCTGCTGCGCGACTGGCACCCGGTCTCCACCGGCACCCTCGACCTCGTACCGGCGCCGCTGGCCACCGGGGCCGTGGACGCCGAGCTGCGCCGGCTGGTGCTGGAGCGGCTGCCGCGCGTGCCGTTCCTGCCCGGCGCGGCCGGCAGCCTGCCGGAGGAGCCGGCGCCGGCGCCGGGCACCGGCGTGGAGGGCATCCCCTGGACCGAGGGCCCCGACGCGGCCACGCACACCGCGCAGGGGGCGGCGCCGGCCGAGGCCGAGCGCCCGGCCTGGGACGACCCGTTCGCCGAGGCCGGCGAGCCCGTGGCCATCCGGCCGCTGGACGCCGAGCTCGTCGAGGGGGCGGGCGCCGAGACCGTGGCGGTGCTCGCCGAGCTGTTCCCCACCCTGCTGCCCGCCGGCCTGGAGCGCCGCCCCGAGCTGCGCGCCCTGGGCGTGGTCCGCATCCCGCTGGGCGAGGTCGTCGACCGGCTGGCCGGCGTCGAGCGCGACCCGTCGTGGTGGTGGCGGTTGTACGACAGCCTTGCCGGGGTCGACCCCGACCGGCTGACCGGCCTGCCCGTCCCGCTCGCCGACGGCCGGACCGCCGTCGGCCCCCGGCAGGTGCTGCTGCCGCCCTCCGACACCACCGGCTCCGAGCGGCTCTCCCGGCTGGGCCTGCGGATCGCCCACCCCGACGCCGCGCACCCGCTGCTGGAGAAGCTCGGCGCCACCCCGTCCTCGCCCCGCGCGATCCTGACGACCCCCCAGGTGCGGGCGGCCGTCGCGAACTCCCTGGACGCCGAGGAGGTGTGGGACGAGGAGGGGACGCTGGACGCCGACGCCCTCGCCGAGGTGGTCCTCTCCCTCGTGCGCGACGCCGAGCTCGCCCCCGGCGACGAGCCCTGGCTGGGCGCCCTCGCCCTGCCCGACGAGGACGGCGAGCTCGCCCCCGCGGGCGAACTCGTCCTGCCCGGCAGCCCCTTCGAGCAGGTCATCAGGCCCGGCGAGCTCGCCGCCGTCGACGCCGAGCTGGCGGCGCGCTGGGGCGAGCAGCCGCTGACCGCCGTCGGCGTCCTCGCCACCTTCGCGCTCGTGCGCGCCGGCGACGTCGTCCTCGACCCCGACGAGCTGGAGCCGCGCGACGGCGACTACGCCGAGCCGGACGACGTGGGCCTGCTGGACGCCGTCGACGTCTGGTGCGAGGACGTCCTCGACCGCTTCCCCGACACGCCCGTGCCGCCCGTCGCCACCGAGATCACCGCCGTGCGCGACCTGGAGCTCGTCGACGACGACGCCTGGCCGCAGGCGCTGGCCCTGCTCGCGCAGCCGCCGCTGCGCGACGCGCTGACCACGCCGGTGCGGGTACTGCTGCCGGACGGCACCACCGAGTCCGTCCGCCCGTACACCGCGTGGTGGCTGCGCGGCCACCCCGTCCTGGACGGCCGCCGCCCGGCGGGCCTGCGGGCGGCCGGCGGCGACCCGCTGCTGGCGGGCCTGTACGAGGCGGCGGACGCAGGCGGTCTCGCGGACGAGCAGGTGCTGCGGGCGCTCGGCGTGCGCACCTCGCTCGCCGCCCTGCTGGACGAGCCCGGCGGCGCCGCCGAGCTGCTGGCCCGCCTCGCCGACCCGGCCCGCCCGGTGCACGAGGCCCAGTTGCACGGGCTGTACGGGGCGCTGGCAACCCTCGACCCGGAGGAGGTCACTCTCCCGGACGAGCTGCGGGCCGTCGTCGACGGCGAGGTACGGGTGGTGGACGCGGCCGACGCGCTCGTCGCCGACGCCCCCGACCTGATGCCCCTCACGGCGGGCCACCCGCTGCTGCCCGTCCGCCCGGACCGGGCCGCGGCCCTCGCCGAGCTGCTGCAGGTGCGGCGGGTGAGCGAGGTGTTCCCCGTGACCGTGCCTGCGGGCGACGGGGAGGTGCACCAGGTCCCGGCGGGGCTGCTGGCCCTGCTGCCGGGCGCGCCGGGGACGTACGTCGAGCACGAGGAGCTGGTCGTCGGCGGCGTCGAGCTGGACTGGCGCCTGGGCCCGGACGGCGTCCTGCACGCGACCACCCTGGAGGGCCTGGCGGCCGGTCTGGCCTGGGCGGCCGGCGCGTGGTCGCGCCGCTTCGAGGCGGCGGCACTGCTGGAGGACCCCTCGCGCACGCAGGAGCTGGCGCGGGCCCGCTGGTTCGACTGACGGTGCCTACCCTGGTCGTAGTGGGCCCGTCACGACCACGGGCCGTACGACCAGGAGGCCGTCATGACCAGGAAGACAGCCGACTGCCGCAAGTACCCCAGCGAGTCCCACTGCACGCTGACGATCACGGGTGAGGAGGACGAGGTCCTGCGCGCCGCCACCGAGCATGCCGTCTCCGTCCACCAGCACGAGGACAGCCCGGAGCTGCGCGAACAGATCCGCGGCATGCTGGAGGACGCCCCCGAGGGGACGTAAGGCCGCGGCACCACGGCGCCCCGTAGGGGCTGTCCGGCGGATCACGCAGTGCCCCGTAGGGGCGCGGGGAACTGCGCGATCGGCCACCGACGGCCTGCAGCCGAACGCGCACCCCCGGGCCCGGGCGCAGCACGGCACTCACGTGCGGGCGCGTCGTGGCTTGTCGCGCCCACGCGGCGGCAGCTGCATATCGACACCGCCCCGCGCCCCTACGGGGCACTGCACGATCCACCCGGGCAGGGCCCCGGCGCTACGCCGGGAAGCGGCGGCCGATCCAGCGCCAGGTCAGCTCCAGTACCACCGCCGCCGCGGTGGCGATGGCGACGGCCGTCCACGGCATCAGCGTGCCGACCAGCTTCAGCGCGAAGAAGTGCTGCAGCCACGGCACCGCCAGGACGGCCAGGAAGCCCACCCCCATGGCCACCACCAGCGCCACGCGCCACCACGTCCACGGCCGGGCGATGATCGCCAGTACCCACATCGAGATCAGGAACAGCGTGAGCGTGGCCGCGCTGGTCTCCGCCTGCAGCGAGCCCGGCCCGCTGTAGTGGGCGCGGGCCAGCAGGTACGCGGCGAAGGTGGCCAGACCCGCGATCAGCCCGGACGGCACGGCGTAGCGCATGACCCGGCGCACGAAGTGCGGCCGGGCCCGCTCCTTGTTGGGGGCGAGGGCCAGGAAGAACGCCGGCACGCCGATGGTCAGCGTGGACAGCAGGGTCAGGTGGCGCGGCAGGAAGGGGTAGGGCACGCGGGTGGCGACGACGAGGATCGCCAGCAGCACCGAGTAGGCGGTCTTGGTCAGGAAGAGCGTGGCGACGCGGGTGATGTTGCCGATGACGCGCCGGCCCTCGGCGACGACGGACGGCAGCACGTCGAAGCCGTTGTTCAGCAGCACGATCTGGGCGACGGCCCGGGTGGCCTCGGAGCCGGAGCCCATGGCGACGCCGATGTCGGCGTCCTTCAGGGCGAGGACGTCGTTGACGCCGTCGCCCGTCATGGCGACGGTGTGCCCGCGCGCCTGCAGGGCGGCGACCATGTCCCGCTTCTGGCGGGGGGTGACCCGGCCGAAGACGGTGGCGCGTTCGAGGGCGCCGGCCATGCGGTCGGGGTCGGCGGGCAGCCGGCGGGCGTCCACGGGCCCGTCGGCGCCGGGCAGCCCCAGCTGGGCGGCGACGGCGCCGACGGAGACGGCGTTGTCGCCGGAGATGACCTTGGCCGCGACGTCCTGCTCGGCGAAGTAGCGCAGGGTCTGCGCGGCGTCGGAGCGCAGTCGCTGGGCGAGGACGACGAGGGCGGTGGGCTGGAGGTCCTGCGTGGCGCGGGGGTCGTCGAGGTCGTACGGGGCGCGGGCCAGCAGCAGCACGCGCATGCCCTTGGCGCCCAGGTCCTCGGCCTCGGCGAGGGCGCCGTCCCCGTCGGGCAGCAGCACGTCGGGCGCGCCGAGCAGCCAGGTGCCGCTCTCGCCGTCGGGGCCGTTGAGGGCGGCCCCGCTGTACTTGCGGGCGGAGGAGAAGGGCAGCGCCTGGGTGCAGCGCCAGCCGGGGCGGGCGGGGAAGGCGTCGATGACGGCCTGCAGGCTGGGGTTGGGCCGGGGGTCGGCCTCGCCGAGCGCGCCGAGCACCTGGCGCGCCTGCTCGCCCTCGACGGGGGCGCGGGGCAGCAGGCGCAGCTCGGCGACGTCCATGCCGCCCTCGGTGAGGGTGCCGGTCTTGTCCAGGCAGACGACGTCGACGCGGGCCAGGCCCTCGATGGCGGGCAGCTCCTGCACCAGGCACTGCCGGCGGCCGAGGCGGACGACGCCGATGGCGAAGGCGACGGAGGTGAGCAGCACCAGCCCCTCGGGGACCATGGGCACGATGCCGGCGACCATGCGCCGCACGGCCTCGCGCCAGTCGTGCCGCTGCACGACCAGCTGGCTGAGGACGAGGCCGATGGCGGCGGGCAGCATCATCCACGTCACGTACTTGAGGATCCGGCTGATGCCGGTGCGCAGTTCGGAGTGGACGAGGGTGAAGCGGGACGCCTCCTCGGCGAGCCGGGCCGCGTACGCCTCGCGGCCGACCTTGGTGGCGGTGTGCGCGCCGCTGCCGGCGACGACGAACGAGCCGGACATGACCGCGTCGCCGGGGCGCTTGAGGACGGGGTCGGCCTCGCCGGTCAGAAGGGACTCGTCGATCTCCAGCCCGTCGGCCTCGACCACCTCGCCGTCGACGACGCACTTGTCGCCGGGCCCGAGTTCGATGACGTCGCCGAGGACGATCTCGTGGGTGGCCACGGGCACGGGCGCCCCGTCGCGGCGGACGGTGGGCCGGGCCTCGCCGACGACGGCCAGGGAGTCCAGCGTCCGCTTGGCGCGCAGTTCCTGGACGATGCCGATGGCGGTGTTGGCGATGATGACGAAGCCGAAGAGGCCGTCCTGGATCGGGCCGACGACCAGGATGATCAGGAAGAGGACGCCGATGATGGCGTTGAAGCGGGTGAAGACGTTGGCCCGGACGATGTCCGCCAGGGATCTGGAGGACCGTACGGGGACGTCGTTGACCTCGCCGCGCGCGACCCGCTCGGCCACCTCCCGGGCGCCGAGGCCGGGATGCCGAGCGACTGCCGTCGCCCGCGACGGTTCGCCCATGTTCCGACGGTAGCCGAAAGGGCCGGTCGCGGCCTTCGGCCGGGTGTCAGTCGCGGCCCTCGGCCGGGGCGCCGGCGGCGGCCGTGGCCGCCGCGTGCCGCTTGAGCGCGGCGTCGCGCCTGCGGACGTACCAGATGCCGATGAGGCCGAGGCCGGCGCCGGCCAGGCACGTCCACACCCACCACAGGTGCCCGTGGTCCTCGAACCACCCGTAGAACGGCAGCTGGGCCAGGAAGAGGACGAACCACACGATCGTGCCGCCCGTGATCGTGGCGACGACGGGCCCCTCCAGGGGCTCGGGAGCCTCGTGCGTGGGTGTCCACTTCTTCATGACGACCAGCCTAGTGCGTCCGAGGCCTTGCGCCGCAGGGGTCTACGCGCGGAGATAGCCAATCCGGCCTTGTTTATTCATACTGAATCGAACGGAATTTGACTGCTCGCTTTTGTTTGATCGGCCAAACGATGGCGAATCGGTGCCGAATCAACGGGCATTCAAGATCCTTTTTTGTTTGTTTCCCGGCCCTTCCCGGCCCATACGACTGAGGTTCCGCATGCCCACCTCGGCCACCTCCGCGGCCCGCGCCCAGCAGCCGTCCGGCCCGCCCCCCGCCGCCGGGCGCGGCGTCCTCGACCGGTACTTCCGGATCACCGAACGCGGCTCGTCCGTCGCCCGAGAACTGCGCGGCGGTCTGGCCACGTTCTTTGCGATGGCGTACATCATCGTGCTGAACCCGATCATCCTCGGCGCCGGCCAGGACAAGTTCGGGCACCACCTGGACAACGGCCAGCTGGTCACCGCGACCGCACTGATGGCCGGCCTGTCCACCCTCCTCATGGGCATCATCGGCAACGTGCCCATCGCCTGCGCCGCCGGCCTCGGCATCAACGCCGTCGTCTCGCTGCAGCTCGCCCCCAAGATGAGCTGGCCGGACGCGATGGGCATGGTGGTCCTCGCCGGCCTCGTCCTGATGATCCTCGTCGCCTCCGGCCTGCGGCAGCGCGTCATGGACGCCATCCCCGCCGGGCTGCGGCGGGCCATCGCCATCGGCATCGGCCTGTTCATCTCGCTCATCGGCCTCGTCGACTCCGGCTTCGTCACCCGCAACCCCGACGCCGCGCACACCACCGTCCCGCTCGGCCTCGGCCAGGGCGGTCAGCTGCAGGGCTGGCCCGTCCTCGTCTTCGTCCTCGGCCTCGCACTGACCTTCGTCCTCGTCGTGCGCAAGACCTCCGGCGCCATCCTCATCGGCATCGTCGTGATGACGCTCGTCGCCATCGTCATCAACTCCCTCGCCGACCTCCCCGGCAAGAACTGGGGCCTGTCCGTGCCCACCTGGCCGGACCGGATCGTCGCCACCCCCGACTTCGGACTCGTCGGCAAGGTGAGCCTCTTCGGCGGATTCCACGAGGTGGGGCTGCTCACCGGCTGCCTGTTCGTCTTCACCGTGCTGCTCTCCGGCTTCTTCGACGCCATGGGCACGATCATCGGCGTCGGCGAGGAGGCCGGGCTGACCGACGACAAGGGCCAGCTGCCCAACATGGGCAAGATCCTCATGATCGACGGCATCGCGGTCGCCGCCGGCGGCGCCGGCTCCGCCTCCGCCAACACCTGCTTCGTGGAGTCCACCGCGGGCGTCGGCGAGGGTGCCCGCACGGGCCTGGCCAACGTGATGACCGGCGGCCTCTTCCTGCTCGCCCTCGTCTTCACCCCCCTGGCCACCGTCGTGCCCTCGCAGGCCGCCACGCCGGCCCTGCTCGTCGTCGGCTTCCTGATCATGGCGTCCAACGTCAAGGAGATCGACTGGAACGACTTCACGATCGCGATCCCCGCGTTCCTGACGATCGTCTCCATGCCGTTCACGTACTCGATCACCAACGGCATCGGCATCGGCGTGCTCGCCTTCATCCTGCTGCGCATCGCCACGCGCCGGGCCCGCGAGATCCCGTGGCTGCTCAACGCCGTCGGACTGTGCTTCCTCGTCTACTTCCTGCTCAGCCCGATCGAGCAGGCGCTGGGCATCAAGTAACGCCCCTTACGCGGCACCAGGGCGCCCCGTAGGGGCGCGGGGAACTGCGCGACAAGCCACGACGCGCCCGCAGACGAAAGTGCCGTGGTGCGCGCCCGGACCCGGGCAGGTACGTCGACTGCAGGCCGCCGGTGGCCGATCGCGCAGTTCCCCGCGCCCCTGCGGGGCGCTGCCCGCTCAGCCCGGGCGGCGGGCTCGCCACAGGACGAATGCCGCCGACGCCACCGCCGCCGCCTTGACGACCACCGGCCACGTGTCGGAGAGCACCGCCGCCATCCCGCCCTGCGGTATCGGCTCGCCCCAGCGCCCGTTGGCCCGGCCCCACAGCCACACCATGCCGGCCGCCGCCACCAGTCCGGGCACGCCCAGCACCGCCCACTTCGACTCCGTCTGCGTCAGTCGGCGGGTGACGTACGCCAGGGCCCAGCCGGCGACCAGCACCAGCCAGTTGCCCAGCACGGCGCCCGCGACCAGCAGCACGGCCACCAGCAGGAGCAGGGGGCTCATGGGCACCCCGGCCCGCGAGCGCCACAGGCTGAAGCCGGGCTCGCCGGCCGCCTCGTCCTGCGTACCCTGCCCTTCCGCCGCCTCGGCGGCCTTCGCGGCCGCCGACAGCTGCGGCTCGGGGAGGCGCGGCGGCGGGGGCCTGAGCATGTCGGCGATCTCGATGCCGCCGGTGAAGCCGTACACGGCGTCCCCGCCCGCCTCCGCGGACGGGCGGGCATCGCCGCCCCCGCCGAGCGGCACCGGTTCGATGCGCTCGGTGCGCCACCAGTCGGCCTCCCGGCGGCCGCCCGCGGGCCGCAGCTGGTCCTCGGGCGCGAGGTGCGGCGGCAGGGCCTCCCGGCGCTGCTCGGGCACCCGCCCCGCGTCCGGCGCCACCGGCACGCCGGGCCCGTCCCCGGCCAGCAGCCCGTCTGCGTCGGCCACGGCCTCCGAGGGCGTGCCCAGGCCGTCGAGGATGCGCTGCACGGCCGTGGGTGTCTCGGCGCCCTCCGCGGCCCGGCGGCGCTCGATCTCGGTCCGGAGGCGGGAGACCAGGCGCATGCGGTCCCCGGAGGTCAGCGACTGTCTCTGCGCGAGGTCGCCGACCTTGCTCAGATAGTCGTAAACCAGCTGATCGCTCTCGATCCCCACCGAAGCCCCCAAGGCCGCACGAGCCGTCGCCTTCCCCGACGGTACCGGTTCCCCGTCCCGCGTCCCGGTAGCCCGGGCGAAGCCGGGGCCGATCCGCACGGACCCGGTACCGTAAACAGAATGACCACTTCGCGGGAGACAGGCAGCACCGGCGGCGCCCCGCGCACCCTCGCCGAGGAGCTGCGCGCCCGTCCCGACGAGGCCCTCGCCGCGCTGCTGCGCGCCCGGCCGGACCTGCTCAATCCCGTCCCGGGCGACCTCACCCAGCTCGCCACGCGGGCGGCCACCCGGGCCTCGGTCGTCCGCGCCCTCGACCGGCTGGACCGGTTCGCACTGCAGGTCGCCGAGGCCCTGGCCATCGCCGCGGACCCCTGCCCGTACGACGTGCTGGCCGCCCTGATGACAGGGGACGACGCCGAGGACCCGGCCGTCGCCGCCGAGCTGCCGCGCGCGGTCGCCACCCTGCGCGAACAAGCCCTCATCTGGGGCGGCGAGGACCGCCTGCACCTCGTGCGCACCGTCCGCGAACTCCTCGCCCCCACCCCCACGCGCCCCTCCCCCACCGGCCTGGGCCCCACCGTCGCCGAGGTCACCGCGGGCATGTCCCCCGGCCGGCTGCAGCAGATCATCACCACCGCCGGACTGCCCGGCACCCACGATCCGGTCACGGCCGTCGCCTCCCTGACCGCCCTTTTCGGCGACCGCGCCCGCATGAGCGCCCTCCTGGCCGACGCCCCCGCCGAGGCCACCGCCGTCCTCGGCCGGCTCACCTGGGGCCCGCCCTACGGCACCGTCACCGCCGACCCCGCCCCGCACCTGCGCTGGCTGCTCGACCGCGGGCTGCTGCTGCCCACCGCACCCGGCAGCGTCGTCCTGCCCCGCGAGGCCGCCCTCCACCTGCGCGGCGGCCGCGCCCACCGCACGCCCGAGCCGCTCGCCCCCGAACTCGCGCCCCCGACCGGGCACTCCGCGCCCGCCATCGACGCCACCGCCGCCGGCGCCGCCTTCACCGCGCTGGCCACCGTCGAGGACCTCCTCGGCTCCTGGGAGACCGACGGCCCCCTCGTCCTGCGCGCCGGCGGCCTGAGCGTACGCGACCTCAAGCGCACCGCCACCACCCTCGACACCACCGAGGAGACGGCCGCCTTCTGGGCCGAACTCGCCTACACCGCCGGTCTGCTGGCCTCCGACGGCGACGTCGACGAACGCTACGCCCCCACCCCCGCCTACGACGACTGGCTGCGCCTGCCCGCCGAACAGCGCTGGGCCCACCTCGCCACCGCCTGGCTCGCCGCCACCCGCACCCCCGGCCTCGTCGGCGGCAAGGACGCCAAGGGCCGCACGCTCGCCGCCCTCGGCCCCGACCTCGACCGGTCCGCCGCGCCCGAGGTCCGCCGCCGGGTCCTGGAACTGCTCGCCTCCCTGCCCGCCGGCACCGCCGTGCCCCACGACGCCCTCCTCGCCCGGCTCCGCTGGGAACGCCCCCCGCGCACCACCGCCGACGACCCCCGTGAACGGCTCGCCCGCTGGACCCTCGCCGAAGCCGAACTCCTCGGCGTCACCGGCCGCGGCGCCCTCGCCGGCCACGGCCGCGCCCTGCTCACCGACCCCGCCGCCGCCCCCGCCCTGCTGGCCCCGCTGCTGCCCGAACCCCTCGACCACGTCCTGCTGCAGGCCGACCTCACCGCCGTCGCCCCCGGCCCCCTGCGCCGGCCCCTCGCCCAGGAACTCGCCCTGCTGGCCGACGTCGAGTCCAAGGGCGGCGCCACCGTCTACCGCTTCGCCCCCGACTCCGTACGCCGCGCCCTCGACGCCGGACGCACCGCCGCCGACCTGCACGCCTTCCTCGCCGCGCACTCCCGCACCCCGGTGCCCCAGCCGCTGGCCTACCTCGTCGACGACGTCGCCCGCCGCCACGGCCACCTGCGCGTGGGCGCCGCCTCCTCGTACGTCCGCTGCGACGACGAGGCCGTCCTCGGCGAGATCCTCGCCGACCGCCGCTCGGCCGCCCTGCGGCTGCGCCGCCTCGCCGGCACCGTGCTGGCCGCGCAGGTCCCGCCGGACGCCCTGCTGGAGGGCCTGCGCGCCCTCGGCTACGCGCCTGCCGCGGAATCGGCGGAGGGCGACGTCGTCATCACCCGCGCCGACGCGCACCGCACGCCCCCGCGCACACCCCCCGCGCCCGTGCCGGAGGGCCCGCCCGTCCCCGACGCCACGCTCCTGGGCGCGGCCGTCCGCGCCGTCCGCGCCGGCGACCGCGCCTCGACGGCCCCCCGCAAAGCCTCCCCCGCCGCCGCGACGGGCGGGCTCCCCCGCACGACGTCGGCGGAGACCCTCGCCACGATGCAGGCGGCCGTCCTGACGGGCACCCCCGTCTGGATCGGCTACGTCAACGCGGAGGGCGCGGCGAGCCAGCGCGTGATCGCACCGGTACGGGTGGAGGGCGGCTACGTGACGGCGTTCGACCACACGGCGGAGGAGGTCCGCACGTTCGCCCTCCACCGGATCACCGGCGTGGCGGAACTGGCGGAGGACACGGTGTGACGCCTGCGGCGGGCTGAGCCCCGGTCCCGCCCTCTCCCCGTCTCCTGGCGGGGCTGCGCCCCCTAGCACCCCCCCGCTTGTCCTCAATCGCCGGACGGGCTCGATTGAGCCCGTCCGGCGATTGAGGACACCGGGCGGAGCCCCCGGGAGAAGGGGAGAGGGTGGGGCCGGGGCTCAGCCCGCCGCAGGCGCACGGCCACCGGCTCGCAGGACACGCCGCAACCCGAACGCGTACGTCGCGCCGAATCCCGCCGCGTACCCCGTCAGCAGCCCCGCCCCGTACACCGCTGCCGCCCCCAGCAGGCCGTCGCTGCCCCGCAGCAGGGGGAAGAGGGCCCACCCCGACGGGCCGATCGCCGTTGCGCCGCACGTGTGGCCGAGTTGGTGGAGGAGGCCCACCACGCCCCCGCCGCACGCGCCGCCCACGCAGGCCGTGACGAACGGTCGGCCCAACGGCAGGGAGACGCCGTAGACGAGGGGTTCGCCGATGCCGAGGAGGCCGGCCGGGAGGGCCGAGCGGATGGTTCTGCGCAGGTCCGCGTCGCCGCGGAGGCGGACGTAGACGGCCAGGGCGGCGCCGACCTGGCCGGCACCGGCCATGGCGAGGATCGGCAGCAGGACCGTCGAGCCGGTCTCGGTGATGAGCGTGGTGTGCAGGGGGATCAGGGCCTGGTGGAGGCCGAGCATGACCAGGGGCAGGAAGAGCGCGCCGAGGACGAAGCCCGCGGCCGCGCCGCCGTGGGTGAGCAGCCGGTCGGCCAGGTGGCCGGTGGCGGAGGAGATCTCGCCGGCCGCGAACATCAGCCCGTACAGCGTGACCAGCCCCGGCAGCAGCACGGTGAGGAAGGGGGTGACGAGGGTGTCCAGGGCCTCGGGGACGATGCGCCGGCAGGTGCGTTCGACGCCGGTGGCCAGCAGGGCGGCGGCCAGGGCGCCGAGGACTCCGCCCTGGCCGGGGGTCAGGGAGAGCCCGAAGGCGTCGACGCGGGCGACGCCCGGGTGGACGACGACGGCTGCCACCGCCGCGCCGAGGATCGGCGTGCCGCCGAACTCCTTGGCGGTCTGGTACCCGACGAGCACCGCGATCAGGGACATGAAGCCGCCGGCGATCGCGGTGAGCGCGGGGACGAGCGCGGGCAGCAGGTGCAGGTTGGCCAGCAGTCCGGCGAGGCCGGCGATGATGCCGCAGCCGACGAGGGCGGGGATGAGCGGTACGAAGATCTGCGCGATGCGGCGCAGGAGCAGCCGTCCGCGATCGGGGGGCGGCGGGGCGAGCAGCAGGTGCAGTTCCCTGGCCACCCGGCCGACCGTGCCGGGGCCGAGCACGATCTGCCAGGCCGGGCCGTCGGCGACCACGCCCAGGACGCCGGGCCGGGCCCGCAGGGCCGCGCCGTCCACGGCGGCGGGGTCGTGGACCTCGACGCGCAGGCGGGTCATGCAGTCGGCGACGGAGCGGACGTTCGCGGCGCCGCCGAGCAGCGCGAGGAGCGCCGCGCCCGTACCGGGCGGGTCGTGGGTCGGCCGGGCGTCCTGTGTCATGCGTGCTTCACCAGCACATGACGCTACGTCAGCCCGACGCCTCCCGCAGCGCGGCACGCAGGTGCCCGCCCGACTCCCTCAGCAACCGCGCCGCCGTGGCCCCGTCGACGCCGGCGAGCAGCACCAGGATGGCGTTCTTCGCCTCGCCGCCGGTCTCGGCGAGCGCCGCCTGCACCTCGGCGTCCGGCGCCCCCGTGGCGAGGGAGACGATGTGCAGGGAGCGGGCGCGCAGCTTGTCGTTGGAGGCACGGACGTCGACCATCAGGTTCCCGTACGTCTTGCCCAGCCGGATCATCGTGATCGTCGAGATCATGTTGAGGACGAGCTTCTGCGCCGTGCCCGCCTTCAGCCGCGTCGAGCCCGTCACCAGCTCCGGCCCCACGACGACCTCGATCGCGTGCTCGGCGGCCCGGCCCAGCGCCGAGCCGGCGTTGCAGGCCAGGGCGACGGTCAGGGCGCCCGCGGCGCGGGCGTGCCGGACGGCGCCGAGCGCGTAGGGCGTACGGCCGGAGGCCGAGACGCCGACGACGGTGTCGCCGGGGCCGGTGCCCAGGGCGTCGAGGTCGGCGGCGGCCAGCTCCTCGCTGTCCTCGGCGCCCTCGACCGCGGCGACCAGCGCGCCCGGACCGCCGGCGATCAGGCCGACGACCCGGTCGGGGCCGGTGTTGAACGTGGGCGGGCACTCGCTGGCGTCCAGCACGCCCAGCCGGCCGGCCGTGCCGGCGCCGGCGTAGACCAACCGGCCGCCGCGGGCCATGCGCTCGGCCGTCGCGTCGATGGCCGCCGCGATCTGCGGCAGCCGGTCGGCGACCGCGCCGGCCACGGTCGCGTCCTCCGCGTTCATGATCCTGGCGATGTCCCCGGTGGGCAGCCGGTCGATGTCGGCCAGCTCCGGCCGGAACGCCTCGGTGGTCAGCCCCGCCAGCTGCGCCCGCAGGGCGCTCAGGGCCACGGCCTCGGACATCTGGCGGGGCCTCTCCTCCGGCTCGGGGGAACGGGATGCCATCAGCGCCGGTCGCGCCGGTCGTGCGGGGCGTGCCGGTGCGCCAGCGCCTCGTACGAGGCGGCCAGCGCCGGTGCCGCCCGGTCGTACGTGGCCTGGGCGACGCCGATGAACAGGCAGTCCACCACGAGCAGCTGGCTCGTGCGGCTCGACATGGCCGCGGGGCGCAGCTCGCTCTCCCGGGCGGAGGACGTGACGAGGACGTGATCGGCGTACTGGGCGATCCCCCCGCCCGGCCGGCCCGTGACCGCGATCGTCGTCGCCCCGTGCTCGAAGGCGACGCGCAGCGGCTCGACGACATCGGTGGTGCTGCCGGAGTGCGTGAGGGCCAGGGCCACGTCGCCCGCGCCGAGCTGCACGGCCGTCGTCACGGCCAGGTGGGGGTCGGCGTGGGTGTGCGCCACCAGGCCGATGCGCAGCAGCTTCTGCACGAGGTCCTGGCCGACGAGGTGGGAGGCTCCGCTGCCGTAGACGTCGATGCGGCGGGCCGCGGCGAGTGCCGCGACGGCGGCCTCCAGGGCGGCGGTGTCCAGGCCGGCGGCGGTGTCCGCCAGGCACTGCGCCTCCTCCTGGGCCAGCTTGGCGACGACGCTGGCCATGGGGTCGTCCACGGCGATGTCCGCGGTCACGGCCGGGGCCCGGCCCGCCGCCTGCTCGGCGGCCAGCGCCGCCAGGGCCAGCCGCAGGTCGCGGTAGCCGGGATAGCCCAGGAGACGGGCCGTGCGCACGACGGTCGCCTCGCTGGTACCGGTGCGCTCGGCGAGCCCCGTCACGGTCAGCGCCGCGGAACCGGCCGGATCCCCGGCCACCGCCTCCGCCACGCGCTGCATGGAGCGGGTCATGGTCGGGGCGAGCGTACGCACCTTCGCGGCCAGCGCCGCGGGCGGAGTGGGGCGCGCCCCGAAGGTTTCCTTCACGGTGCCGCTCACGTTCCGAAAGGTATTTTCGGCCCGGCGCGCCGTCAACCCCGTACGCCCGGGACAATGGTGCACATGGAGCTCGAACAGGCACTGCACGCGGCGCGTGCGCTCGTCCTCGCCGACCTGGTCGCCGGCGACGTCGCCGAGGCCGACGTCGTCGACCTCGTCGAGGACGCGGTCGCCCACCGGCGGTGGTGGGTCGAGCAGTGGCCGCAGGGCGCCGAGTACCTGCCCGGGCTCGTGGCCCAGGACGTCCAGGACGCCCTGCTGGAACGGCACGGCCGCTGGCCCCTGTGCCCCCTGTGCACCGACTCCGGCGACCCCCACGCCCTCGAAGTCGAACCCGAACTCGGCCCCGACCCGCACTGGGCCTGCACCAAGCAGGCCGTGCTCGTCGCGCCCATCGGCTCCCTCGGCACGGCGGTGCGCTGATGCTCTACATCGATCCGCCGACCTGGCCGGGACACGGACGCCTGTGGTCCCACCTGGTCAGCGACGAGTCGTACGCCGAACTGCATGCCTTCGCGGCCGCCCTCGGCGCGCCGCCGCGGGCGTTCGACGGCGACCACTACGACATTCCGGCGTCCTCGTACGAGACGGCGGTGGGGATGGGGGCGACGCGGATCAGCAGCCGCGAGCTGGTACGCCTGCTCCGCGAGTCCGGCCTGCGCCGCCCGAAGCGGCGCGCGCCGTAGGCTTCCCCGTCTCCCGGGGGCTCCGCCCCGTAAGGGGCGCGGGGCGGTGTCGATCTGCGGCTGCGCCGCGTGGGCGCGATCAGCCGGCGACGGCCCGCAGTCCGACGCGCACCTTGGGCGGAGCAGCACCCCCTGTGCGGGCACGTCGTGGCTTGTCGCGCGGTTCCCCGCGCCCCTTACGGGGCGCCGTGGTGACCGCGTAACGAAGAGCTGCCAGACAGGGCCCGGCTACGCCGCCGGCTCGCGCTTGCGCTCCCGCTCCGCGGATCGCGCCACCACCCGCGACTCCCCGCCGTGCAAACGGCCGGCCACCACCGTCGTGCACAGTGCCAGCGCCGCCAGGTCCGCGCCCAGCCAGGCCACGGCCGGGTAGCCCCAGCCGGCGGCGATGACGAGGCCGCCCAGCCACGGCCCCACCGTGTTGCCGAGGTTGAACGCCGACGTCGTGGTCGCGCCCGCGAGCGTCGGTGCGGCGTTGGCGACGTTGAACATGCGGGCGTTGAGCGCGGGCGCCGTCGTGAACGCGGCGACGCCGAGCAGCATGGCCATGCCGACGGCCGCGGCAGCGGTGTGGGCGGTCAGGGCGAGGACCGCCATGACGACGGCCGCGGCACCGATGCCGCTGTACATCGTCCCGAAGAGGTGCGCGTCGGCGACGCGCCCGCCGATGGTCGTGCCGATCAGTGCGCCGACCCCGAAGAGGGCGAGGACGGTCGGTACCCAGCTCTCCGGCAGTCCGGCCGTCTCGGTGAGCAGCGGGGCGAGGTAGGAGAAGAGGCAGAAGACGGCGGCGGCGTTGAGCGCGGTGGTGATCAGTGCGAGCCAGACCTGCCGGTCGCGGTAGATGGAGAGTTCGGTGCGCAGGCGCGGCGCGTCGGCGCCGGTGGGCGGCTGGGTGGCGGGAACGACCGCGAGGACGCCGACCAGGCCCACGGCCGAGAGCGCGGCGACCGCCCAGAACGCGGCGCGCCAGCCCGCGTGCTGGCCGAGGAGGGCACCGGCCGGTACGCCGGCGATGTTGGCGATGGACAGGCCGCCGACCATGACGGCCATGGCCCGGGCGCGGGCGTCCACCGGGACGAGCGAGACGGCCACCGCCGCGCCCACGGCCCAGAACCCGGCGCACGCCAGTGCGCTCACCACCCGGGAGGCGAACAGCACCCCGTACGTGGGCGCGAGCGCCCCGGCCACCTGGCCGAGCCCGAAGACGGCGAGCAGGGCGACGAGCGTCGTACGGCGCGGCAGTCGCAGGGTCGCGGCGGCGAGCAGGGGCGCGCCGACGACCATGCCGATCGCGAAAGCGGAGACCAGCAGTCCGGCCTGCGGTATGGAGACGTCCATGTCGCGGGCGATCGGCTGCAGCAGCCCGGACAGCATGAACTCGGAGGTGCCGAGGGCGAATACGGACAGGCCGAGCACATGGACGGCGACGGGCATGGGCGTACGGGAGGGACTGGCGTGGGGCATATCCATGACCAGCGCGAACGGCCGGACCGCTATTCCCCGGTGAGCAGCTCCAGTTCGGTGGCGAGGTTGCGGCGTGCCAGCAGTTCCCACCGGTCGTGGCCGAGCGGGGTGCGGAAAAGTCGTGGCAGGGCGAGGAGATGACGCAGCACATCGGCGCGTCCTGCGCGGAAGGCGTCGTCCGGCACGAAGGCGTACTCCTCGCGGACGGCGGCCGCGTACGCCGCGTACGCGCGCGGGGAGCCGCCGAGCACCGCCAGGTCGGCGTCGCACAGCGTCTCGCCGTCGCGGTCGCCCGGGTCGGGGTCGTGGGTGGTGGTGAGCCGGACGAGCCGGGCGACCTCGGCCGTACGGGCCGGGTCCAGGCCGAGCTCGGGCAGGGCGCGCTCGGCGAGGTGGGCGGAGCGCTCCTCGTTCTCGGAGCGGTCCGGGCGGTAGACGGCGTCGTGGAACCAGGCGGCCAGGCGGACGGCGTCGATGTCGTCGGCGTACGGCTCCAGCGCGTCGAGGTGCGCGAGGACGGCGGAGAGGTGGTCGACGGTGTGGTACCGCCGCTGCGGCTCGGCCCAACGGGCCAGCAGGTCGTCCGCGTAACGGTCGGGATCGGGCCCCTGACCGGGCCGGACCCGCTCGACGGTCCGCCGCCAGCGGGCGCGCAGGGCATCGTGCTCGGACATGAGGGCCATGGTGCCCATTGTGGGCCACTCACCTGGCCGGATCCGGTGGAGTCTTCAGCAACGGTCCGGGCAGCACGTGCTACTCGGTTCCCGCCCACCAGGCCCGTACCGAGACGTACTACTCGCTCGGCAGTGTCACCGACGCGAAGAGCCTGACCACCTGCTGACCGCCGCCCCACCCCGCACCCCCGCCCCCGGCGAGGCCCCGTCGACGGGCGGGTGCGGGGTGTGGCACGCTTGATTACATGTCTAGACCAATTCTCGAGGTGATCGCCCTCGGCCCCGAGGACGCAGTGGCCGCGCAGGCCGGAGGTGCGGACCGGCTCGAACTGGTCTGCGACATGGCGGCCGACGGTCTCACCCCTCCCCTTGAGACCTTCACCGCCGTCCGGGACGCCGTCGACATCCCCGTCCGCGTGATGCTGCGCGCCACCGACGGCTTCGCCGCCGGCGACGCCGCCGCACTGGACGCCCTGTGCGCCCGGGCCGCCGCGCTGCGGGCCGCGGGGGCGCGGGAGTACGTCCTCGGCTTCCTGACCGACGACGGCCGCGCCGACCTCGCCGCCGTCGGCGCCCTCGTCGAGGCCGCCGGCCCGGCCGCCCGCTGGACCTTCCACCGTGCCGTCGACCGCGCGGCCGACCGCGACGCGCTGCGCAAGCAGCTCGCCGACCAGCCGGGCCTGGACACCTACCTCACCGCCGGCTCCCCCGCCGGCGTCGACGACGGCCTGCCCACGCTCCTGGCCGAGGCCGGCCGCGCGGACGAGCCCGGCTACGAGCCGCGCATCATGGCCGGCGGCGGACTGCAGCTCAAGCACGTGCCGCCGCTGCGGGCGGCGGGCATCACGGCCTTCCACATCGGCTCCGCGGCCCGCCCGGCGGGCTGGACGTCCCCGGTCGACCCCGCCGCGGTCCGCGTCTGGCGCGAGGCGCTGGACGGGTAGCGCCCCGTAAGGGGCGCGGGGCAGTGCCGATCGGCGGCAGCCGCAGATCGACGCTGCCCCGTGCCCCTTACGGGGCGCTGCGTGATCCGCCGGACACGGCGGAAGGGGTGGGCGCAAGCCGGCCCACCGGCCGGCGCCCGTCCCGCACGGCCCCCGCCAGGACCGTGGCGGCCACCACCAGCGCCGTGCCCGTCAGCGGGAACCAGCGCTCCCCCAGCAGCGCGATCGCCGCGCTGCCCGTCGCCCCGCCCGCCGCGATCCCCGTGTAGAGCGCGCTGCTGTTGAGCGAGATCAGCAGCGGTGCGTTCGCCGGGTCCACCGACACCAGCCGGTGCGGCAGGGCGACCCCGATCGCCCAGCCGGCCATCGAGACCACCGCCGCGTACGCCATGGCCCCCGGCATGGTGCGCCCCAGCCAGGGCAGCGCCGTGAAGGCCGCGGCCGCCACCGCGCCGCCCAGGAGCAGCACCCGGTCCGCCCCCAGGCGGTCGACGGCCCGGCCGCCCAGCCAGGTGCCGGCCACCGAGGCCGCGCCGCCGGCGAGCAGGACCAGGCTCAGCCGGTCGGCGTCGCCGCCGGTGGCGGTGCGCACGGCCGTGCCGAGGTAGATGTAGACGGCGTTGACGGCGAGGAAGTACGCGAAGGTGGTCAGCACGCCGATCGCCACGCGCCGGTCCCGCAGCGGCGCCAGCCGCTCGCGCAGTCCGGGGGTCGCGCCTCTGCCGGCCGCCGGCGGTTCGCGCAGGAAGAGGGCCACTCCGGCGATGGCGACGATGCCGAGCGCGACGACGAGCCACAGGGTCAGCCGCCACTCCACGCGCCCGAGGTAGGTGCCGAGCGGTACGCCGAGCGCCGTGGCGACGGTCATCCCGCCCATGACCGTGCCCAGCGCGCGGCCGCGCTGCTCGGGCGGCACGAGCCCGGTGGCGACCGCGTTGGCGGTGGGCGTGTAGAGCGCGGCCCCGGCCGCGGCGAGCACGCGCGTGGCGAGGAGCGTCTCGTACGTGGGGGCGAGCGCGCTGAGGGCGTTGGCGGCGGTGAAGACGACGAGGGCCGTCAGCAGCAGCCGGCGGCGCGGCCAGCGGGCGGTGAGCGTCGCCAGCAGGGGCGCGAACACCGCGTAGGCGAGGGCGAAGACGGTCACCATCTGGCCCGCGGCCGGGACGGAGACGTCCAGGTCGCGGGCGACGAGGCCGAGGATGCCGGCCATGACCATCGAATCGGTGCCCACGGCGAAGGTGCCGAGGGCGAGCAGGAGCAGGCGAAGACGCACGGATCCCCCTTGTCTGGCGTCAACTGTTTGGCGTTCGTCAAACAATAGGGAAAGGTGGATGATTGTCAAACAGTTGCCGAGGAGGAGAGGACCCCGCCCGATGCCGGACGAAACGCTTCCGCAGCCCGCACGCGAGGAGATCGAGCTGGTCGCCGTGTTGCGCGCCCTCGGCGACCCCGTACGCCTGCGACTCCTCGCCGTCTACGCCGACGACCGCGAGCACAGCTGCGACCAGTGCGAGCTCGGCCTGGAGGGCCTCCACAAGTCGACCGTCTCGCACCACATGCGCGTCCTGCGCGAGGCCGGCGTCACCACGACGCGCACCGCGGGTCGCAACCGCTACGTGCGCCTGCGCCGCGCCGACCTCGACGCCCGCTTCCCCGGCCTGCTGGACGCGATCCTGAAGGAGACCGCTCAGGCCGCGCAGGCCGGGCAGGCCGGGATCAGCGGCTGACGGGCCTCAGCCCTCGCCCCGCCCCAGCTCCGCCGGCAGCGGCTGCGCGTGCAGCACGGTCAGGCCCGACACCGCTCGGGTCAGTGCCACGTACAGGCGCCGCAGGCCCGTCCGTTCGTCGGGTTCGCCCGCCACGACCGCCGCCGGCTCGTCCAGGACCACGTAGTCGTACTCCAGGCCCTTCGCCAGCGTCGACGGCACCAGGGTCAGGCGGGCACCCTCGCTCGTCTCCTCGCCCGGGGCCAGGTGGGCGAGGCCGGCCCGGTCCAGGGCGCGGGCCAGTTCCGGTACGCGCGCGTCGGCGGCGATGAGGCCGGTCGAGCCCTCGTGGCCCAGGGCCTGCCGGCAGGCCGCCACCACCGCCTCGTCGAGCGCCTCCGCACCCACTTCGCGCACCGCGAAGTCGCCCGGCGACTCGCGCACCGAGGTGGCCTCCTTCAGGCCGGGCGCGATCGCCGGCAACAGCCGGGAGGCGTAGGCGATCACCTGGCGGGGCACGCGGAAGCCCTGCGTGAGCTCCGTGACGACCGCATCGGCCTTGCCGAGATGGGCCAGCGCCTCCTGCCAGGTGCGCGTGGCCCACGGCGTCGTGCCCTGCGCCAGGTCGCCGAGGATCGTCGCCGAGCCCGTGGTGCAGCGCCGGCCGACCGCGCGGTACTGCATGGGCGAGAGGTCCTGGGCCTCGTCGAGCACCACGTGCCCCAGCGAGGGCGTACGGGTCACGAGGTCGGCCGCCTCGTCGATCAGCACCGCGTCCGCCGCGGACCACTTGGCCGAGCGCACCGAGCGCGGCGGGCGCTCCCACAGGATGTGCCGCTGCTCGTCCTCGTCGAGCAGCCCGGCCGCCTGTTCCGCCAGGAACGACGCGTCCGACAGCAGGCGCAGCACGAGCTTCGCCGGGTCGACCGCGGGCCAGATCGCCTTGACCGCCGCCTTCACGGCGGGGTTGCGGGCGACCGCGTCCTGCACCCGGTCGTCGGGGGCCTCGCCGGACTCCTCCATGCGGACGAGCACGGCGTGCGCGATGCGCTGCGGCAACGCCTCGCGCGCGGCGCCGTAGCGGATGTCGCGGGCCAGCAGCTCGCGCACCATCTCCTCGATCTCGTACGCCGGCACCCGCCAGCGCCGGGCGCCGCGCACGACGACGACCGGTTCGGCCGGCATCGTCACGCCGGAACGCACCGCGCGCCGCAGCACCTCGGCCATGCGCGCGTCGCCCTTGATACGGGCGGCGGCGGGGGTGTCGGTGCCGCGCACCTCGACCTTGGCAACGCTGCCGACGAGGTCGGCGACGGTGGCCTGGGCGACGTTCAACTCACCCAGTGCGGGAAGTACTTGTTCGATGTAGCGCAGGAAGGAGCGGTTCGGCCCGACGACGAGCGTGCCGGTGCGGGCGAGCCGCTCCCGGTGGGCGTACAGGAGGTACGCGACGCGGTGCAGGCCCACCGCCGTCTTGCCGGTACCGGGGGCACCCTGCACGCACACGGTGCCGGCGATCCCGGCGCGTACGATCTCGTCCTGCTCCGGCTGGATGGTGGCCACGATGTCCCGCATCGGGCCGACGCGGGGCCGCTCGATCTCGGCCTGCAGCAGGGCCCCGGCCCGCTCGTCGGCGGCCGGGTCGGCGCCCGTGAGGTCCTCGTCCTCGTACGCCGTCAACTCCCCGCCCGTGTAGCCGAAGCGGCGGCGCAGCCGCACGTCCATCGGCTCCTTCTTCGACGCCCGGTAGAACGGCTGGGAGACCGGTGCACGCCAGTCGACGACCATCGGGTCGCCGTCGCCGTCGTGCACATGCCGCCGCCCGATGTAGAACTGCCCGCCCGTCGCCCGACCACCACCCCGGCCGGAGGCGCTTCGCGCCGCCCCTTTTGATGCGGCACCCTCCGCCAGCTCCGCACCGGGGGCATGCAGATAGTCCAGGCGCCCGAAGAAGAGCGGGGTGTGCGCCAGATCCGCCAGCGCCGCGATGCGCTCCTCGATCTGCCGCTCCAACACCTGGGCGTTGACCCAGTTGGCGGCGACATCCTTGATGTCGAGCGCCTCGACGTCGGCCCGCATCGCCCGCAGAGCCGCCCGGGAGGCGGCCAAATGGGTGCGCTCGCGCTCCAGCGGGTCGTCGGCGTGGGTGGTCACTTGCTGTGCGGGCACGGCGGAGCCTCCAGACGTACGGCGGAAGAGCGGTCGGCCGCCGGTTTCCGTCCGGACGGCAGCGCACCCGCGGCGAAAGGGGCGGGAGGCGGCGAGAAGGGGGGATTGTAGTCACCTGCCCCCTGGGCGCGCGAAGCATTTTCCGCGCCCCCGGCGCGCCCTCGGGGACGCCCGTCCCTCTCCCGTAGGGGACGCCGTGCTGCTCAAGTCGTACGCCCGGACCTGCGCAGTTACACCGGCAGGCCGATGCCGCGGCGGTGGCCGGAAGCCATCATTGAGGGCATGAACACGACCACGCCATTCAACTCCGCCCTCCGCGCCTTCAAGGCCTTCGCCGGCGCGGCCCTGAGCGTCGTCCTCCTGGGCCGCCACGCGGAGGAGCGCCCCGCCCTCTGAGTAGCCCGTCCCAAGGAGCTGAGTACGTCGGCGGTGTTCCGGCGACCCGCCGGCCGGTTGGATGGGGGCATGAACCACACGAACTCCGCGAGGGACGACCGGGCCTGGCTGGTCCGCTCCCTGACCACCCTCGTGATGCTGCCGCTGCTGTTCATGGACTTCGTGTCCATCGGCCTGTCGCCGATGGCGACCGACAGCTGCGGCCCCGACCACTGCTCGCAGGCGCTGAACAACGCCCTCATGGCCGCCCCGATCCTGTGGCTGACGGCCGTCGTCCTGCTGATCGTCTCCTGGGTGCTGCCCTCGCGCACCCGCTTCTCCGCGGCCCGTACGACCACGGCCGTGCTCTCCCTGGGCGCCGGCCTGCTCACCTTCGCCGTGCTGGCCAACCTGCCGAACGGCTGACGGGCGCAGTCGGCTACGACTCCGGAAGCAGTACGTCCGCGTCGTCGAAGATGCGCAGCACCACCAGCAGCAGCCGCCCTCGCGAGACCATGTACTCCGCGACGATCTGCGAGGTCAGCCGCACCTCGCGGTCGTGCTCCCCCAGCCCGATGGGCCGGGAGAGCTCGGTGTAGGGGTCACGCGCCAGGATCTCGACGGCCTTGTCGAACGCGGCGCGGCGCACCGGATCGAGCCGGTCGCGGTCGCGCGCCGCCGGCTCGGTGTACAGCACCTCGTAGATCTCCTGATGAGGCAAAGCGCCCTCCTTGCCGTACCACCGCCGCGCCGTGGCGTGAATTCGTCCGCGGGAATTCACCCGCCAGGGTAGCGACTGCTCCCGCGTACACGCGGGCGCATCAGCCGGTCCCGTCGCCTGCCGGCAACTCGTCGGCGTCGACGATGCGGTACGCGTAGCCCTGCTCGGCCAGGAAGCGCTGGCGGTGGGCCGCGAAGTCCTGGTCGATGGTGTCGCGGGCGACGACCGAGTAGAACCGCGCCTCGTGTCCGTCGGCCTTGGGCCGCAGCACCCGCCCGAGCCGCTGGGCCTCCTCCTGACGGGAGCCGAAGGTGCCCGACACCTGGATGGCGACGGTCGCCTCCGGCAGGTCGATGGAGAAGTTCGCGACCTTGGAGACGACCAGGACGGAGATCTCCCCCGCCCGGAAGGCGTCGAAGAGCTTCTCGCGCTGGGCGTTGCTGGTCTCGCCCTTGATCACGGGCGCATTCAGGTGCTCGCCGAGCTCGTCGAGCTGGTCGATGTACTGGCCGATGACCAGCGTCTGCTCGCCCTTGTGCCGGGCCACCAGCGCCTCGGTGACGCGGCGCTTGGAGTCGGTGGTCGAGCAGAAGCGGTACTTCTCCTCGGGCTCCGCCGTCGCGTACGCCAGCCGCTCCGATTCGGTGAGGTTCACCCGCACCTCGACGCAGTCGGCCGGGGCGATGTAGCCCTGGGCCTCGATCTCCTTCCACGGCGCGTCGAAGCGCTTGGGGCCGATCAGGGAGAAGACGTCGGACTCCCGGCCGTCCTCGCGCACCAGCGTCGCGGTCAGTCCGAGCCGCCGCCGGGCCTGCAGGTCGGCGGTGAACTTGAAGACGGGCGCGGGCAGCAGGTGCACCTCGTCGTAGACGACCAGGCCCCAGTCCCGGGAGTCGAACAGCTCCAGGTGGGGGTAGATCCCCTTCCGCTTCGTGGTCAGCACCTGGTACGTGGCGATGGTGACCGGGCGGATCTCCTTGCGCGTCCCGCTGTACTCGCCCACCTCGTCCTCGGTCAGCGAGGTGCGCCTGACCAGCTCGTGCTTCCACTGCCGGGCCGAGACGGTGTTGGTCACCAGGATCAGCGTCGTGGCCTTGGCCTTGGCCATGGCCCCCGCGCCGACCAGCGTCTTGCCCGCGCCGCACGGCAGCACGACCACGCCGGAGCCGCCGTGCCAGAAGCCGTCGACGGCCTGCTGCTGGTACGGCCGCAGCGCCCAGCCGTCCTCGTGCAGCTCGATGGGGTGCGCCTCGCCGTCGACGTACCCGGCCAGGTCCTCCGCGGGCCAGCCCAGCTTGAGCAGCGTCTGCTTGATCTGCCCGCGCTCGGAGGGGTGCACCGCGACGGTGTCGTCGTCGATCCGGGCCCCCACCAGCGGCACGATCTTCTTCGACCGGAGGATCTCCTCCAGCACCGGCCGGTCGGTGCTCTCCAGCACCAGCCCGTGCACCGGGTGCTTGAGCAGCCGCAGCCGCCCGTAGCGGGCCATGGTCTCGGCGACGTCGACGAGCAACGCGTGCGGCACGGGGTAGCGGGAGTAGGTGACGAGCGCGTCGACGACCTGCTCCGCGTCGTGCCCGGCGGCCCGCGCGTTCCACAGCCCCAGCGGCGTGACCCGGTAGGTGTGGATGTGCTCCGGCGCCCGCTCCAGCTCCGCGAACGGCGCAATGGCCCGGCGGCAGGCGTCGGCCTGCTCGTGGTCCACTTCCAGGAGCAGCGTCTTGTCGCTTTGGACGATCAGCGGACCGTTCACGCGTCACCCTTTCGCTACGGCTAAACCTCCAGTGTGCCTCATGCGGGGGTGGTCACGTCGGGGGTTCGCGAGCGGGCGGTCAGTCGAGGATTCCGCGGGCTTCCAGGATCTTGTGGACGTCCTCCAGGGTCCGCGGCGCCGGGCCGTCCTGCTCCAGGACGCCCGTCTCGCGCAGGGCGGGGAGGGCCTCGGCGAGGGTGGTGGCGGATTCCGCCGGGCTGCCGGCCTCGTGCAGGAGCTGGGCGAGGTTCACCCGGGCCAGGCCCTCGTGGTAGCGGTCGTCGGTGTCGCGGTAGCAGGCGACGGCCTCGGTGCAGGCCGCGAGGGCTTCGGCCGGGCGGCCGGCGCCGGCCAGGGCGGAGGCGAGGTTGACGAGGACCCTGCCCTCGGCGTTGCGGTCGGCCAGCTCGCGGTAGCGGGCCACCGCCTGTTCGAGGGGGGCGAGCGCCTCCTCGTTGCGGCCGGATCTGATCAGGGACAGCCCGAGGTTGCCCAGTGCGTTGGCCTCGCCGTGCGGGGCGTGGCAGGTGCGGAAGGCCTGGACGGCCCGGGCCTGCGCGTCCAGGGACTCCTCGAGCCGCCCCTGCCGGGAGCGGACGAGGCCCAGGTTGGTGAGCGTCTGGGCCTCGCCGTGGACGTCGCCCAGCTCGCACAGGATGTCCCGGGCGCGGACGAGGGCCTCGGCGGCCTCGTCGAGCAGGCCCTCGTGGCGCAGGACCGTGCCGAGGTTGTTCAGGGCCAGGGCCTCCCCGCGGCGGTCGCCGATGCGTGCGCAGATGGCGGCGTCCTGGCGGTGGACCTCGATGGCCTCGGCGAAGCGGCGCAGGTCCTGCAGGACGAGGCCGAGGTTGGTCAGTGCGATGCCCTCGTTGCGCAGTTCGCCGGTCTCGCGGTGGATGGCGATGGCCTTCTCCAGGACGGTGATCGCCTCGTCGAAGCGGCGCATCTCGCCGAGCACCAGCCCGAGGTTGCTCAGGGCGCCGGCCTCGCCGCTGCGGTCGTCGATCTGCCGGTACAGGTCCGCGGCGACCTTGATGATCGAGGCCGCCTCCTCGAACCGTCGCAGGTGGCGCATCGGCACGCTGATGTTGTTGAGCACTCCGGCGAGGGCGAGCGGCCATTCCATGGCCCGGGCCGCCGACATGGCCAGGGCCCCCAGCCCCAGCCAGTCGTCGAAGTGGCGCCGCAGGGAGAGGTACTCGACGAGGGCCTCGAACAGCATCAGGGGCAGTTGCGGTGCGTCGAGGGCGGCGGCCGTCGCCGCGACCGCGATGAGGTTGGTGCGCTCGTCGTCGAGCCAGGTCAGGGCCTGGTTGCGGGTGGCGAAGAGGGGGTGGGGCGCGGCCGCGTGGGCCAGGTGGCTGGCGGCGGCCCGGGTCGTGTCGACGTAGTACTGCAGGAGTCTTTCGAGGGCCCGCACGGCGGCGTCCCCGGTGCCGTGGGCCTCGCCCAGTTCGGCGGCGTACAGGCGCATCAGGTCGTGCATGCGCCAGCGCCCGTACGTCGCGCCCGCCTCCAGCAGGTGGCCGCGGGCGAGGGCACGCAGCAGCTCCTCGGCGGCGTAGGGGTCGGCGTCGGCGAGGCGGGCTGCGGCCTCGGTGGACAGGTCGGGGCCGGGGTTGAGGGACAGCAGCCGGAAGAGGCGGGCCTGGTCGGGGCGCAGGTGCGCGTAGGAGAGCGCGAAGGCCGCGCGGACCGTGGCGTCCTCGCTGCTCAGGCGCTCGAGTCTGCTGCGGCCGTCCTCCAGGGCACCGGCCATGGAGGCCAGCGGCCGGCTGGGCAGTTCGGCGAGCAGGGCGGCGACGATCCGCAGGGCGAGGGGCAGGTGGCCGCACAGCCGGGCGAGGCGGGCGGCGGCGCCGGGGTCGTCGGCGACGCGGGTGTCGTCCTCACCGCGGGCCTGGCGCACGGCTCCGGCCAGCAGGTCCACGGCGGCGGCCTCGTCGAGTACGGACAGGTCGTACAGCCGGGCGCCGAGGCCGGTGAGGGTGTGGCGGGAGGTGACGAGGACGGGGATGCGCGGGTCGCCGGAGAGCAGCGGCCGGGCCTGTTCGCTGCTGCCGGCGTTGTCGAGGACGACGAGGAGCCGGCGTCCCTGGTCGGCGTAGGCGGCGAGCACCGAGCGGTAGAGGCGGGCGCGGTCCTGCAGATCGGCGGGGAGGTGTTCGTCGGTGACGCCGAGGGCGCGCAGCAGGGAGCCGAGGGCGCGTTCGGGGGTGAGCCGGCGTTCGGCGTCGTAGCCGAAGAGGTCGACGAACAGCACGCCGCCGGGGAACCAGTCCCGCTCGCGCCAGGCGTGCCAGGCGGCCTGCCGGACGAGCTCGGTCTTGCCGACGCCGGGCAGTCCGGCCACGGAGCACACGTGGGGCGCGCCGTCGCCGGGCGGGCGCGGGCGCAGGAGGTCGGTGAGGAAGGCGAGGTCGTCGCCGCGGCCGGTGAAGGTGGGCGACGGATCGGGCATGCCGGTGAGGTGGGGCGGCAGTTCGCGGGGCAGCTGGAGGGTGACGTTCTGGCCCTGGACGACGGTGTGGAAGAAGACGCCGCCGGATATGTCGTTGTGCACGCCCCGCCCCTCGCTCGCATCCGTGTGCCTCCACACGGTACGGGCGCACCGGGCCGCGGGGAGGGGAAAACGCCGCCGGGGCGGCACCCCCTGGGAGAGGGGTGCCGCCCCGGCGATCAGGACGGTCGATCAACCGGTGCGGTCGATCAGAAGTCCATGTCACCGCCCGGCATGCCGCCCGGAGCGGCCGCGGCGGCCTTCTCCGGCTTGTCGGCGATGACGGCCTCGGTGGTCAGGAACAGCGCGGCGATGGACGCGGCGTTCTGCAGGGCGGAGCGGGTGACCTTCGCCGGGTCGATGATGCCCTCGGCGATCATGTCGACGTACTCGCCCGTGGCGGCGTTCAGACCGTGGCCGACGGCCAGGTTGCGCACCTTCTCCACGACGACGCCGCCCTCGAGACCACCGTTGACGGCGATCTGCTTGAGCGGGGCCTCCAGGGCGGCCTTGACGGCGGCGGCACCGGTGGCCTCGTCGCCCTCGAGCTCCAGCTTCTCGAAGACGGCGGACGCCTGCAGCAGGGCCACGCCACCACCGGCGACGATGCCCTCCTCGACGGCGGCCTTGGCGTTGCGGACGGCGTCCTCGATGCGGTGCTTGCGCTCCTTGAGCTCCACCTCGGTGGCGGCACCGGCCTTGATGACGGCCACGCCGCCGGCCAGCTTCGCCAGGCGCTCCTGCAGCTTCTCGCGGTCGTAGTCGGAGTCGCTGTTCTCGATCTCGGCGCGGATCTGGTTGACGCGGCCCTGGACCTGGTCGCTGTCACCGGCACCGTCGACGATGGTCGTCTCGTCCTTGGTGATGACGACCTTGCGGGCGCGGCCGAGCAGGTCGAGACCGGCGTTCTCCAGCTTGAGGCCGACCTCCTCGGAGATGACCGTGCCACCGGTGAGGATGGCGATGTCGCCGAGCATGGCCTTGCGGCGGTCGCCGAAGCCCGGGGCCTTGACGGCGACGGACTTGAAGGTGCCGCGGATCTTGTTGACGACCAGGGTCGACAGGGCCTCGCCCTCGACGTCCTCGGCGATGATCAGCAGCGGCTTGCCCGACTGCATGACCTTCTCCAGCAGCGGGAGCAGGTCCTTGACCGAGGAGATCTTGGAGTTGGCGATGAGGATGTAGGGGTCCTCGAGGACGGCCTCCATGCGCTCCATGTCGGTCGCGAAGTACGCCGAGATGTAGCCCTTGTCGAAGCGCATGCCCTCGGTGAGCTCGAGCTCGAGGCCGAAGGTGTTGGACTCCTCGACGGTGATGACGCCTTCCTTGCCGACCTTGTCCATGGCCTCGGCGATGAGCTCGCCGATCTGGGTGTCGGCGGCGGAGATGGAGGCGGTGGAGGCGATCTGCTCCTTGGTCTCCACGTCCTTGGCCTGCTCGAGCAGGGCGGCGGAGACGGCCTCGACGGCCTTCTCGATACCGCGCTTCAGGGCCATCGGGTTGGCACCGGCGGCCACGTTGCGCAGACCCTCGCGGACCAGCGCCTGGGCGAGGACGGTCGCGGTCGTCGTGCCGTCACCGGCGACGTCGTCCGTCTTCTTCGCGACCTCCTTGACCAGCTCGGCGCCGATCTTCTCGTACGGGTCCTCGAGCTCGATCTCCTTGGCGATGGACACACCATCGTTGGTGATCGTGGGGGCGCCCCACTTCTTCTCGAGGACGACGTTCCGGCCCTTGGGGCCGAGGGTGACCTTGACGGCGTCGGCGAGCTGGTTCATCCCGCGCTCGAGACCGCGCCGTGCCTCCTCGTCGAACGCGATGATCTTGGCCATGTGAAGTGGTCCTCCCAGGACGGGGTGGATTGCTCCGGACCGCGCTGGCGCCCGCGACGGACGGCCTGCTTGCCCCGCGGTTCCTTGCCCCGCTTGGCCCGCGACCTCACCGACGGTCCAAATCTGTCACTCTCACCTGGAGAGTGCTAAGCCCAATGATTAGCACTCGCACCCTGAGAGTGCAAGGCCGCCCTACCGGTGCAGCCTGCCCCGCCGGGCCTTGGGTCACACGTGGTGCCCAAGGGTGCCCGCAACGCGCGAGGGGCCCGCGTCGTGATGACGCGAGCCCCTCGGCGAGCTTCAGCGAGCTTCAGTGAGCCGGTGGTCGATGCGCACCGATCAGACGGTCACCTTGACCATGTCCGCCTGCGGCCCCTTCTGGCCCTGCGAGATCTCGAACTCGACCCGCTGCCCCTCCTCGAGGGTGCGGTAACCGTCCATCTGGATCGCGCTGTAGTGGACGAATACATCCGCACCACCGTCGACCGCGATGAAGCCGTACCCCTTCTCCGCGTTGAACCACTTGACGGTGCCCTGAGCCATGCCTAACTCCCCTATTACTGGCCCTTGCACAGGACCGCACTTCGCGGACCCGGGTCAGACCTCACCCCCAGACAGGGTGGGGGTGTGCGCCGGAACGCGTCGACCGCGGCTGAATGTATCTGCACGGATGCCGTCTGCAACAGGTCACTCGGACGAGAAATCCGGCGGCGGCCGATCGGTTATTCGTACCGATTTCCACAGCTTCCCGGGCAAGTCGGGCCGGGCAAAACGCCACCAACCCGGCAAATCGCATCCTCGCAATGGGCACAACTTGACGGGTTCTCGTACGCACTCGGCAGTGACGCCAGAGGGGGAACGCCCCAACTGTAGCGCGCTTCAACAGACGGAATCGCCCCGTCCGCTTTACGGACGGGGCGATTCCGTCTGCTTGCCGAGCGTGGTCGCGAGGCCGGCTCAGCCGCCCGCGACGGCGGGAATGATCGAGACGCCGGCCCCGTCGGGCGTGGCCGTGCCCAGGCCGTCCTCGAAGCGGACGTCGTCGTCGTTCACGTAGACGTTCACGAAGCGCCGCAGCTTGCCGGCGTCGTCGAGCACCCGGCCGGCGATGCCGGGATGGTTCGCCTCCAGGGAGGCGATCACCTCGCCGAGGGTGGCGCCCTCGGCGGCGACCTCCGCCTGCCCGCCGGTGTAGGTGCGCAGGATGGTGGGGATACGGACGGTGACGCTCATGGGTATGCCTCGACCTTCTGTGTGTCGTGTGAGGTGAGAGGTGTAAGCGAAGAAAGGGACGCCCGTTCGGGCGAAGGGCCCTACCGGCCCTGCAGGCCCGCCGCACGGAAGGCGTCGAGCGTCGGACGGATCGTGGCCGTCGGCCCCGCCGCGACCGCGTCGAGCGTCTTGAGCCCGTCCCCCGTGTTGAGCACGACCGTGGTCAGCTCCGGGTCCAGCGCGCCGCTCGCGAGCAGCTTGCGGGTCACGCCCACCGTCACCCCGCCCGCGGTCTCGGCGAAGATGCCCTCCGTCCGGGCGAGCAGCCGGATCGCGTCGACGACCGCCGCGTCGTCGACGTCCTCCACGCCGCCGCCGGTGCGCCGGGCGATGTCGAGCACGTAGATCCCGTCGGCCGGGTTGCCGATCGCCAGGGACTTGGCGATGGTGTCCGGCCGTACCGGCCGAACCACCTCGTGGCCCGCCTTGAAGGCGCGGGAGACCGGGGCGCAGCCCTCGGCCTGGGCGCCGAAGATCTTGTACGGCCGGTCCTCGACGAGCCCGAGGGCGACGAGCTCCCGGAGCCCCTTGTCGATCTTCGTCAGCTGGGAGCCGGAGGCGACGGGCACGACGATCTGGTCCGGCAGCCGCCAGCCGAGCTGCTCGCAGATCTCGTACGCCAGGGTCTTGGAGCCCTCCGCGTAGTACGGGCGGAGGTTGACGTTGACGAAGCCCCAGCCCTCGCCGAGCGGATCGCCGATGAGCTCGGAGCAGAAGCGGTTGACGTCGTCGTACGTGCCCTCGATGCCGACGAGGTCGCCGCCGTAGACCGCGGCCATGACGACCTTGCCGGCTTCCAGGTCGTGCGGGATGAACACGCACGAGCGCAGGCCCGCGCGGGCCGCGGCCGCGCCGACGGCCCCGGCGAGGTTCCCGGTGGAGGAGCAGGACAGGGTGGTGAAGCCGAAGGCGCGCGCCGCCTCGACGGCGACGGCGACGACGCGGTCCTTGAAGGAGTGCGTGGGGTTGCCGGAGTCGTCCTTGACGTACAGGCCGCCGGTCACGCCGAGTTCGCGGGCGAGGTTGTCGGCCTTGACGAGCTTGGTGAGGCCGGGGTTGAGGTTGGGCCGTTCGGCGACGTCCGCGGCGACCGGCAGCAGGGGGGCGTACCGCCAGATGCTGGCCGGGCCGGCCTCGATGCGCCGGCGCAGCTCCTCGGGATCGCCCTGGGGCAGCTCGTAGGCCACTTCCAGCGGTCCGAAGCAGGAGGCGCAGGCGAAGACGGGGCCGAGGGGGGAGCGCTCGCCGCACTCGCGGCAGGAGAGCGCGACGGCAGGTCCGAAGGAGGACGCAGGTCCGGCGGAGGGTGTGGTGGTACGACTTTCAACGGCTTCGACGGCCATGGAGGCGAGGCCCTTTCTCCTCATCTTCCTCGCGGCGCACCTCGCCACGAGACGGAATTGGCACCTTCCCCGCCGGGAGCCTCGCGTCCTGTACGGACGAAAGACCGGCTGGAGGGTTGCCGGGGCTTCATCGGGCCGTGTCCCTCTGCCCCTCTGGATGAGCGGTATGGCGCTGGGCGGACCCAGGCATTTGTGCGCGGAACGACCCCGACATAGGGCGGCCGTCCGCGTTGTTCAAGACTGTAACGGAAGGGGCGGCCGCAGCAGAGGGCCGTCCGAACCGCGAGATGCGTCACACGGGCGCATCGGCGACCATCGAGACGATGCACAGCAGGGAGTCCTACACGTGCTGGATGAGGTGGAGCGCTGGCTGGCCCAGCGGTCCTGGTCCGCAGCCGATCGTCCGCTCGACCGGCTTCTCGCTGCCAAACGCGGCTCGGGCACCACGGTCAGCGTCGTACTGCCGGCGCTGAACGAGGAGGCCACGGTCGGCGCCATAGCGGCGACGATCCGTCGCGAGCTGATGACGGACGCCGTCCCGCTCGTGGACGAGCTGGTGGTGCTGGATTCCGGCTCCACCGACCGTACGGCGGCGGAGGCGGCGGCGGCCGGGGCGCGCGTGGTGCACCGCGACGAGGTGCTGCCGCGGATCCCGGCCCTGCCCGGCAAGGGCGAGGTCCTGTGGCGCTCGCTGCTGGTCACCACCGGCGACGTGATCTGCTTCGTCGACGCCGACCTGCGGGACTTCTCGGCCACGTTCGTCTCCGGCATCGTCGGCCCGCTGCTGACCGACCCCGAGGTGCAGTTCGTCAAGGGGATGTACGACCGTCCCCTCGGCGAGGCCCCCGGCCAGGGCGGCCGGGTCACCGAGTTGGTCGCCCGCCCGCTGCTGAACCTGCACTGGCCGCAGCTCGCCGGCTTCGTCCAGCCGCTGGGCGGCGAGTACGCCGCCCGCCGCTCGCTGCTGGAGCGGCTGCCCTTCCCCGTCGGGTACGGCGTGGAGCTCGGCCTGCTCGTCGACGCGCTGCACACGGTGGGCCTGGACGCCCTCGCCCAGGTCGACGTCGGCGAGCGCAAGCACCGCCACCAGGACGGCCGCGCGCTCGGCCGGATGGCAGCCACCATCTACCGCACGGCGCAGCTGCGGCTGGCCCGCGGCCACCTCGTGCGGCCCGCACTGACCCAGTTCGAGCGAACGGCGGAGGGTTTCGTCCCGCGGACGTACCCGGTCGACACCGAGGAGCGCCCCCCGATGGCCGGAATCCCGGAGTACGCCCGCCGGCATGCCGCGTAAGCGTACGTTTGAGCGGTTCTCCCGGGGGCAAGGCTGGCGACATGGTCGTTGAGCACACCCACACCTCCCCCGGCGCGGCGCCCATCGTGGTCGCCTCCAACCGCGGCCCGGTCTCCTACCGGCTCGGCGAGGACGGCACGCTGCATGCGGGCCGCGGCGGCGGCGGGCTGGTCTCGGGGCTGAGCGCGATCGGCCCGGACGCCGGGGCCGTGTGGGTCTGCGCGGCCCTCGGCGAGGGCGACCGGCTCGCCGCCCGGCGCGCCGGGCGCAGGCTGGACGCCGCCGACACCGGCGAGCAGCCGGTGCGGATGCTCGACATCCCCTCCGCCACCTTCGCCGCCGCGTACAACGGCGTGGCCAACTCCGTCCTGTGGTTCCTGCACCACATGCTCTGGCAGACCCCGCTCGAACCGTCCTTCGACAGCGGGTTCCGCGAGCAGTGGGCCCAGTACGAGGCGTACAACACCGCCTTCGCCGACGCCGTCGCCGAGGAGGCCGCCGAGGGCGCCAGCGTCCTCGTCCAGGACTACCACCTCACCCTCGTGCCCGGGCTGCTCCGCGCCCGCCGCCCCGATGTGCGCATCGGCCACTTCTCCCACACCCCGTGGGCCCCGCCCGACTACTACCGCCTGCTGCCCGACGACATCGCCGAACAGGTGCTGCGCGGCATGCTCGGCGGCGACCGGGCCGCCTTCCTCACCCGCCGCTGGGCCGAGTCCTTCGCCGCCTGCTGCGCGAGCGTGCTGCCCGGCGCGGAGATCCTGCGCGAGGAGGACGGCACCGCCGCGGCCGTCCGCTTCGAGGACCGCACCACCCGGCTCGGCGTGCACGGGCTCGGCGCCGACGCCGAGTTCCTGCGCGCCCGCGCGCACCGGCCGGACGTCGAGGAGTGGATCGACCGGCTGCGCGAGCAGATCGGCCCCGACCGAAGCATCGTCCTGCGCGTCGACCGCACGGAGCTCTCCAAGAACATCGTGCGCGGCCTGCACGCCTACCGGCGCCTGCTGGAGGACCACCCCCAGTGGCGCGGCCGCGTCGTCCACCTCGCCTTCGCCTACCCCTCCCGGCAGGACCTGAAGGTCTACCGCGACTACACGGACGAGGTCCAGCGCGTCGCCCAGGAGATCAACTCCGCCTTCGGCACGGACTCCTGGCAACCGGTCTCGCTGCAGGTCAAGGACGACTTCGCACGCTCCCTCGCCGCCTACCGCATCGCCGACGTGGCCCTGGTCAACCCCATCCGCGACGGCATGAACCTCGTCGCCAAGGAGGTCCCCCTCGTCTCCGACCGCGGCTGTGCGCTGGTGCTCTCCCGCGAGGCCGGCGCCGCGGCGGAGCTGGGCGAGGACGCGCTCCTGGTGAACCCGTACGACGTGGAGGCGACGGCACGCGCCCTGCACATGGCCCTGCTGATGGACCCGGCCGAGCGCGCGGAGCGCACGAAACGTCTCACGTCCGCAGCAACCGCCCTGCCCCCGGCCCACTGGTTCACGGACCAACTGGCGGCGCTGCGACGGTAGGCCCTCCCGGGGGCTTCGCCCCCGGGAGACCGCTCAGCCCAGCTTGTCCGCAAGCGCGGTCAACAGCTCCACCACACCCGACGGCCCGTCCACCACAAGGTCCGCCCGCTCGGCCAGCACCGTCACCTCCGCACTGCCACTGCACACGAGCGTCCCCGCCACCCCCTCGCCGCGCAGCTCCTCCACCGCCGCGAAGGCGGCCACGTCGCCGAGGTCGTCGCCGGCGTACAGCACCGCGCGGGCCCCGGTCTCGCGGAGGTAGCCGGCGAGGGCGACGCCCTTGTCCACACCGGGCGGGCGCAGTTCGAGCACGAACCGCCCCGGCTCGACGATCAGCCCGTGCCGCTCGGCGAGCGCCGCGAGCGGCGCGCGCAGCGCGTCGAAGGCGGCCTGCGGGTCGGTGGCGCGCCGGGTGTGCACGGCGATGGCCCGCCCCTTGTCCTCGGTCCAGGTGCCCTGCCACGTACCGGACGCGTCGAGCACGCCGGGCAGCTCGGCCCGTACCGCCGCCACGCCCGGGTGCGGCGCCGGGGCGCGTACGGTGCCGGTGACCGCGTCCCAGCGTTCGGCGCCGTAGTGGCCGAGCACGACCAGGCGCTCCAGGCCCGGCACGCCGGCGAAGCCGCCGTGGCGCACCGCGGCCCCGGCGGGGCGGCCGGTGACAACGGCGACGGAGGCGAGGTGCGGGGCGAGGCGGGCGAGGGCGGGCACGGCGCCGGGGTGGGCGCGGGCCCGCTCGGGGTCGGTGACGATCTCGGCGAGGGTGCCGTCGAAGTCGAGGGCGACGACGGCGTGTTCGGGCCGCGCGAGCAGCGCGGTCAGGCCCTCGCGGCCGGCGTCGGTCACGGGTTCCGGAAGCGGTTGGCTGCCCATGGGGCCCGACCCTACCGGTGTCAGCGGCGCTCGCGCCGCTCCTCGCGCAGGCGCCGCAGCCGGTTGACGGTGACGGGGTCGTGGGCGAGGGCGCGGGGGTCGTCGAGCAGGACGTTCAGGAGCTGGTAGTAGCGGGTGGGCGTGATGCCGAGGCGTTCGCGGACGGCCCGTTCCTTGGCGCCGGGCCCGGGCCAGGACTGCCGTTCCAGGGCGAGGACGGCGAGGTCGCGTGCGGACAGGCCGCCCCGGGGGCGGCCCTCCGGCGCGTCCGTTCCGCCGTCCTTCTCCCGACTCACGTACTCCAACCTACCGGTCGGCCAGCTCCGTCGCCTCGGCCTCGCGCTGGATCTCGCCGAGGACGGCGGCGGGGTCGCCGCTCTTCTGCACGACGGATCCGATCTTCTCCTTGATCGTCGCGCTGACCTTGGCCCAGGAGGTCTTGTCGGCCGGGTAGAAGTCGGCGTTCTGCAGCTGGTCGAGGAACGGCCACAGCTTCTCGTACTGCCGGTCCAGGTGCATGGCGGCCGAGGCGGACTCGGTCACCGGCAGCAGCTGGTACTGGCCGGTGAAGCTGAGGTGGTTGTCCTTGCTGAAGACGAAGTCGAGGAAGGTGCCGATCTGCTCGCGGTGGCCGTTCTGCTTGAAGGCCATGATCCAGTCGGCGACGCCCATGGTGGAGGCGGCCTTGCCCTTGATGCCCGGCAGCGGCGCCGTCCCGTACTTGAGCTTGGCGGCCTCCGCCTGCTGCATCAGCGTCGGGTGGCCGTGCAGCATGCCCACGTCGCCCTTGCAGAAGGCCTCGAAGAGGTCCTGGCGGTTGGTGCGGGCGGGGTCGCCGGGGCCGGTGAGGCCCTTGCCGACGAGTTCGTCGCGCACCCACGCGAACGCCTTGATGTTCGCGTCCGAATTGATCGTATATGCACCGGTGTTGTCGGTGTAGCCGCCGCCACCCGCCAGCATCCACAGCATCGTCTCGGCGGGCGCCTCCTCGGGGCCCAGCGGGAGACCGAAGGGTATCTTCACGCCGGCCGCCTTGAGCTTGACCGCCGCGGCCTGTAGCTCCTCCCAGGTCTCCGGCGCCTTGCCGATGCCGGCCCTGGTGAAGAGGGACTGGTTGTAGAAGAGCATGCGGGTGCTGGAGACGAACGGCAGGCCGTACTGCACCCGGTGCACCTCGCCCGCCTTGGCGATCGGGGTGATGAAGTCCGCCTGGGTGGGGATGGAGATCAGCTGGTCGGCGCTGTAGAGCTTGCCGGCGGCCGCGAAGTCCGCGTACGCACCGATCTGCGCGATGTCGGGCGCCTTGCCGGCGGCGACCATGTCGGCGACCTTCTTGTCGACCTCGGTCCAGCTGTAGACCTCGACGTCGATCTTGATGCCGCTGTGCTTGGACTCGAAGTCCCGAGCGAGGGAATTCCAGTACTTCTTGGAGCTGTTGTCCGGTTTGTCGCCGTAGTCCGCCGCGACCAGCTTCAGCTTCTTGTCGCCGACGGGGCCCTCACTCCCGCACGCCGTCAGAACGGGCGCCAGCGCCGCCGTCGCCACGCCCGCCGCCGTCATGCCCAGGAACCGCCGCCGCTGCACCTTCTGCTACCCACCTTGTGGTTCGTGTCCGCACTATGGAGACCGTGAATCTCCCCCCTGGGATTCGTGAGTCCCGTGGAGACCGTGAGTTTCTCCCGCGCGCAACCTTACGGTCTACGGATCCCGCGTTGCGCTTCGGTATCGCCCTAACGCCCTTCCCCCAGGTCAGCGCGGACTGCTATGCACGGGAACGACCGATTGCCGCACCACCGCACCCGCAAGGAGCGCAGCCGCATGAAGCCGTCACTGACCACGCGTGAGCTGTCCACCCAGCCCGCCTCCTGGCGCCGCGCCACCACCGCGGCCGCCCACACCCCCGGGCTCCCCGCCCCCGGCGAACGCGTGGCGGTCACCGGCTGCGGCACGTCGTGGTTCATGGCCCAGGCGTACGCGGCCCTGCGCGAGGCCGCCGGCCACGGCGAGACCGACGCCTTCGCCTCCTCCGAATTCCCCGTGGGCCGGACCTACGACCGCGTGGTCGCCATCACCCGCTCCGGCACGACCACGGAAGTACTGCACCTCCTCGACACCCTCCGCGGCCGCACCCCCACCCTCGCCCTGACCGCCGACCCGCACACCCCGGTGATGCACACGGCGACCGAGGTCGCCGTCCTGGACTGGGCCGACGAGGAATCCGTCGTCCAGACCCGCTTCGCCACCACCGCCCTGGCCTACCTGCGCACCGGCATCGACGGCGCCGCCACCGTCGAGAAGGCCGCAGCCGACGCGGAGGAGGCCCTGGCCGAGGAGTTGCCGATGGCGGCACTGATCGCCGAACAGTGGACGTTCCTCGGCCGCGGCTGGACGTACGGGCTGGCGCAGGAAGCGGCCCTGAAGATGCGCGAAGCGGCCGGAGCGTGGACGGAGGCCTACCCCGCGATGGAATACCGCCACGGCCCCGTGGCCATCACGGCCCCCGGCCGCGTGACATGGGCCTTCGGCCCCCTGCCCGACGGCCTCCCGGCCGAGGTCGCGGCCACCGGCGGCACCCTCGTCCACGCGGAGGGCCGCGACCCGATGGCGGACCTCGTCCGCGCCCAGCGCCTGGCGGTGACCCTGGCACAGACCCGAGGCCTGAACCCGGACGCCCCCCGCAACCTGACGCGGAGCGTGATCCTGCCGACGAGGTGAGGCGCCGGACCCGAAATCGGGGCTCCGCCCCGGACCCCGGCCCCACCACAGGCGGTACCGGCCGCCACCCCGGCGAGTGGACTAGACCTTTCGTGCTCCGACGCGCAAAACTACAGGCGTGAAACACGTCATCGCCCTCGACGTCGGCGGCACCGCCATCAAGGCGGCCCTCGTCGCCCCGGACCACACGCTCCTGTACGAGACGCGCCGTCCCACCGGCCGTGAGCGGGGGCCGGATGCCGTCGTGGCCGGGATCCTCGATCTGGCCGCCGAGCTGCGCGGCGTCGGTGAGGAGCGGTTCGGGGAGGGGGCCGTGGCGGCCGGGGTGGCCGTGCCCGGGATCGTGGATGCGGCCTCCGGCACCGCCGTGTACGCCGCGAACCTCGGCTGGCGCGACGTGCCCCTGCGCGACGTGCTGGCCGAGCGTCTCGGCGGGATTCCCGTGGCCGTCGGCCACGACGTGCGCACCGGCGGGCTGGCCGAGGGCCGTATCGGTGCAGGCCGGGGCGCGGACCGCTTCCTGTTCGTGCCGCTGGGCACCGGCATAGCGGGCGCGATCGGCATCGACGGCCGGATCGAGGCCGGCGCCCACGGCAACGCGGGCGAGATCGGCCACGTGGCCGTCCGTACCGGCCCGGATGCGCCGCTGTGCGGCTGCGGGGGCCGGGGCTGTCTGGAGACGCTGGCCTCCGCCTCGGCCGTCAGCCGTGCCTGGGCCGAGGCCAGTGGCGACCCGGCGGCGGACGCGGCCGGCTGCGCCCGGGCCGTCGAGGCCGGCGACGAGCGCGCCCGCGCCGTGTGGCAGCGCGCCGTGGACGCGCTCGCCGACGGCCTCGTCGTGGCGGTCAGCCTGCTGGACCCCGGCATGTTGATCATCGGCGGCGGGCTGGCCGAGGCCGGCGGGACGCTGTTCGCGCCGCTGCGCGCGGCGGTCGCCGAGCGCGTGACGTTCCGCAGGCTCCCCCTCATCGTCCCGGCGGCCCTCGGGGACGCCGCCGGCTGCCTGGGCGCCGGTCTGCTCGCCTGGGACCTGCTCGCCGTCCCCACCGACACCACGGAGGTATCCGCCCGATGAACGAACGTACGGTTCTCACCGGAGCCCGCGTGGTCCTGCCGGCCGGGGTCGCGGAGGACGACCGGCTGACGGTGGAGGGCACCCGGATCGCGGAGGGCGTGCCGCACGAGGCGCCCACCATGGATCTGACCGGGCACTGGATCGTCCCCGGCTTCGTGGACATGCACGTGCACGGCGGCGGTGGCGCGTCGTTCCAGGCGGGTGGCGCCGAGGAGGCGATGACGGCGATCGGCGCGCACCGCGCGCGCGGCACGACGACCATGGTCGCCTCCATGGTGACCGGCGACCTGGACGACCTGGCCCGGCAGGCGGCGCTGCTGTCGGAGCTGACGGAGCAGGGCGAGCTGGCCGGCGTCCACTTCGAGGGTCCGTTCATCTCGCCGCACCGCTGCGGCGCCCACCAGCCGGAGCTGCTGCGCGATCCGCACCCGGCGGACGTGCGCAAGCTGCTGGACGCGGCCCGCGGCGCCGCCCGGATGATGACGCTGGCCCCCGAGCTGCCCGGCGGCCTGGACTCGGTGCGTCTGCTCGCCGACCACGGGGTCGTGGCCGCCGTGGGCCACACCGACTCCTCGTACGAGGCCACGCTGGAGGCCGTCGAGGCGGGGGCCACGGTGGCCACCCACCTGTTCAACGCGATGCCCTCGCTGCTGCACCGGGCGCCGGGGCCGGTGACGGCCCTGCTGGAGGACGAGCGGGTCACCGTCGAGCTCATCAACGACGGCACCCATCTGCACCCGGCCGTCCTGCAGCTGGCCTTCGCGCGGGCCGGCGCGGACCGCGTCGCGTTCATCACGGACGCGATGGCCGCCGCGGGCATGTCCGACGGCATGTACACCCTCGGCCCGATGGGTGTCGAGGTCAGGGACGGCGTCGCCCGCATCTCCGACGGCCCCACGGCCGGTTCGATCGCCGGCTCCACGCTCACCCTCGACGTGGCCTTCAAGCGGGCGGTGACGGTCGACCGGCTGCCGGTCGAGGACGCCGTACGGGCCCTGTCCGCCAATCCGGCACGACTGCTCGGCGTCGACGACCGTGTCGGCTCCCTCGAACCCGGCAAGGACGCGGACCTGCTGGTGTTCGACGGTTCCTACGACCTGGTGGGCGTCATGCGCAGGGGAGAGTGGCTGGTCCGTCCCGAAGTGGGCTGATTGCTCCTCCAGTTGCGGCGCGGCGGCAGGTCCCGAGGTCTGGGCCTGCCGCCGCGCATTTGGCATGATCACTGGCGCTGTCGTCCGCCGGACGAGGAGAGAGTCGAGGAGAGAGAGGCGCCGATGATCCTCACGGTCACGCTCAACGCCGCGCTCGATCTGACCTATCGCGTCCCCCAGCTGCTCCCGCAGACCGAGCACCGCGTCACCCAGGCCCTCGAACGCCCCGGCGGCAAGGGGCTCAACGTCTCCCGCGTCCTGGCCGCCCTCGGCCACGAGACCGTCGTCACCGGCTTCGCCGGCGGACCCACCGGCGAGACCCTGCGCCGGCTGCTGGCCGACGCGCCCGGCCCGCTGACCGACGCCCTCCTCCCCGTCACCGGCACCACCCGCCGCACGGTCGCCGTCACCGACGCCGCCACCGGCACCACCACCCAGCTCAACGAGACCGGCCCCGACATCACCCCCGGCGAATGGGCCGCCTTCACCGACCGCTACGCCCAACTGCTGTGCGACGCCGACGCCGTGGCCCTGTGCGGCAGCCTGCCACCGGGCGTGCCGGTGGGCGCGTACGCCCATCTCGTACGGCAGGCCCGGGCCCGCCACGTACCCGTCCTGCTCGACACCGGCGGCGAACCCCTGCGGCGCGGCATCGCCGCCCGCCCCGACGTCGTCAAGCCCAACGCCGCCGAACTGGCGGCCCTCACCGGCTCGACGGAACCCCTGCGCGCCGCCATGGACGCCCGCCGCCGCGGCGCCCACACGGTCGCGGCCTCCCTCGGCCCCGACGGCATGCTGGCCGTCACCCCCGACGGCATCTGGCGGGCCACCACACCCCGTCCCCTGCAGGGCAACCCCACGGGCGCCGGCGACTCGGCCGTGGCCGGTCTCCTGCTCGCCCGCGACCTGCCGTGGCCCGACCGCCTCGCCCGGGCCGTGGCCCTGGCGGCCGCCACCGTCCGCTCCCCGACGGCGGGCGACTTCGACGCGGCGGCGTACGAGGACCTGCTCCCGCAGGTACGGGTCACGGCCATGTGACACCCCACGACAGGAGCCGCCACATGCCCCTCATCCGCACCAGCGAGCTCATGAAGTCCGGCCGTCCCCTCGCCGCCTTCAACGTCATCACCCTCGAACACGCCGAAGCGATCGCCACCGGCGCCGAGGCCGCGGGCACCCCGGCCGTCCTCCAGATCTCCGAGAACGCCGTGAAATACCACGGCGGCGCCCTGGCCCCCCTCGCCGCCGCCACGGCCGCCGTGGCCCGCACCTCCAGCGCCCCGCTCGCCCTCCACCTCGACCACGTCGAGACCGTGGACCTCCTCCACGCCGCCCACGCCCACGGCTTCGGCTCCGTCATGTTCGACGCGTCGAAACTCCCCTACGCCGACAACGTCAAGGCAACCGCCGCGGCCGTCCGCTGGGCCCACGCACGCGAGATCTGGCTGGAGGCCGAACTCGGCCGCATCGGCGGCAAACCGGGCGACGCCCACACCCCCGGCGTCCGTACGGACCCCGCCGAGGCCGCCGCCTACGTCGCCGAGACCGGCGTGGACGCCCTCGCCGTGGCGGTCGGCAGCAGCCACGCCATGACCACCCGCACGGCAACCCTGGACCACACCCTGATCGCCACCCTCCGCGCGACCGTCCCCGTCCCCCTGGTCCTCCACGGCTCCTCGGGCGTCCCCGACGAGGAACTCCGCGCGGCGGTGACAGCGGGCATCCGCAAGATCAACGTAGGTACGGCCCTGAACCGCGCCTTCACGACCACGCTCCGCGCCTCCCTCGCAGCCCACCCGTCGACGACGGACCCCCGCAAACACCTCACCCCGGCCCGCGAGGCGATGGCCGGGGTGGTGACGCAGTTCCTGGAGACAGTGCGCTTCTGAGCAGGAGTCAGGCGGGAGCAAACCGGCCAAAACCGATTATCGAATCGAACAAAAGAGCTATATGATCTTGAACCTCTCGCTCCGACACCGGTTGCGAGAGGTGACCGTGAGACCGCATGAGGGGAAGAAATGCGCCGAGGGATACGAATGATGACCATGAGCGGCGCGCTCGCACTGGGCGCGCTGTTCGCAGGATCGTCGTCCGCCCAGGCCTATGGCTGGGGCCAGGCCAACAACTGGAACAACGCGTGGAACATCCGCTCCGCGCAGACCACGTCCGCACCCGTGATCGCCAGGATTCCGGCCAAGCAGGACGTTCCTTGCTGGTACGAGTACTGCACGGGAGAGGAGACCGGTGGTTCCTACACCTGCCCCGGCTCCTCCACTAAGTACAACACGTGGGTCCCGCTCAACTACAAGAGCCGCAAGGGCTGGGTCGCGAGCCGTTGCGTGGGCTTCCGCCAGGGCTGACCGACTCGCCCGGCCAATGAAGCCCTGAGCCTTCGCGTTCCGTCCAAGACGCGAAGGCTCAGGGCTTTCTTCGATACGCCGACGTCAGCCGTTCACGTGCCCCGGCTTCAGCCACACCTGGTCGAGGTTGAAGTTGCACTGATTGCCCTGCTCGCACGAAATCTTTATGGTGTTCGTGCCCTTGTTCAGGTCGATCCATGCGAACGTCCGGGTCCAGCCCTTCTCCCAGTCGCCGTTCTTGGCCTGGGCGAAGTTCTTCATGTTCAGGGCCTGGCTACGCGCGGACCCGTTGATCGAGAGCGTGGAATTGGCGTCCACGCCCGGCACGCCGTATCCGACGAACACCGTGTACTCGCCGGCCTGCGGGACTTCCAGCACCCACTCGACTGAGGCGCCAACCGCGTTCATGCCGGCGATGTACGTGCCGCCGTCGGCCTTCGCGCCCTTCACGTCCTTGGCGGTGGTGGCCCCGCCAGCGAGCCGGAGGCTCGCGGCGTCCCGCTGCATCATGCCGGCCGCCGACGGGTTCTTGGGACCGTCGTCGCCCTTCTTTGCGTCACTATCCTTCTTGGACTTCTGGGACTCGTCCCGATCTGCGCCGCCAGCGCTGTTCTGCTGGCCGCTCTTGCCGTCGCCCGACATGTTGGCCACGATCGCCGCGCCGATGCCGCCCGCGACGACCACCACGACCGCCACCGCGGCTATGAGCAGCCCGCGGCGCTTCGGCCGGGCCGGTGGGGCGGCGTGGCCGCCCTGGGGCTGGGGGCCGGGGGCGGGGGTGCCGCGGCCGAGCGTCTCCGGGGCCGCGTAGTGCGGGTTCGGGCGCTGGGCGGCGCCGACGCCCTGGGCGCCGCCGTAGGTGCGGGAGCCGACCGGGCGGACCTGGTTGTACGACGTGCGCGGGACGCCCGGCTGGTAGCCGGCGGAGTCCTGGTTGGTGCCCTCGCCGCCCTCCGAGCGGTACAGGTAGCCGAACGGATCGTCGTTCTCCGGCGTACCGGTGCCCGGGCCCGTGCCCGTGCCGTTGTTACCGGCCGTCATCCCCTGTCACTCCCCACATGGTGTGCCCATCGGCGCCCACGCTGATACCCGCCGAAACCGCAGCTGTCGGCGGCGGTTGCCGCATCGGCGAAGCGTACCCCGAGAGGGTGGTTTCACGCCGTGCCCCTGCCCTTCACAACGTACGCAAAACCCCACGGTCCCGGCACTCAGCCGGCACGTCTTCCGGCCTTGGCACGTGATCTTTTCTCGACGTACATCCGCTGGTCGGCCGAGTGGAGCACCTCGTCGGCGGACATTCCGCAGCCGGCCCAGCCGATTCCGAAACTGGCCCCCACCCGCACGGCGCGTCCGTCGACCCTTATAGGCGGAATGATCGCATTGCGCAGCCGCGCCGCGAGGTCCTCGGCGTCGGCGGGGGTGAGCCCGTCGGCCAGGACGACGAACTCGTCGCCGCCGAGCCGGGCGACCGTGTCGCCGTCGCGCACCCCGCTGCTGAGCCGCCGGGCGACCTCTATGAGCACCTCGTCGCCCGTGTGGTGCCCGAAGCGGTCGTTGATCGCCTTGAAGCCGTCGAGGTCGCAGAAGAGGACGGCGAGCCCCTTGGTGCCGTCGGCGAGGTCCTCGTCGGGGGCGATGGCGTGCTCGTGGTGGTGGTCGTAGCCGCCGACCGGCGGCATGCCGCCGTAGTCCTCCGGGGAGACCGGGGGGAAGTCCGGCGCGTAGTCGGGTCCGGCGTCGGAGCCGAAGCCGTGACCGTGGCCGCCGTGACCGTGACCATGACCATGACCGCCGTGGCCGTGACCGCCGTGGCCCGGGCCGGCCCCCGCGCCGGCCCCGATGCCCGCGGCCTCCAGCGCGGCCGGCACCGCGACGCCCGCGGTGACGCTCTCGACCTCGGCGAAGCCCTCCAGGTGCCCGTACGGGGCGACGGTGGCCGCGCCGCGCGTCTCGCTGCCGGGCGGCCGGCCGCACAGCCGGCTGCTGAGGCGGGCGCGCAGCTCGGCGCTGTTGGGCAGGCCGGTGAGCGAGTCGTGGCTGGCCCGGTGCGCGAGCTGCAGTTCGTGCCGCTTGCGCTCCTCGATGTCCTCCACGTGCGTGAGCAGGTAGCGGGGCCCGTCGGCGGCGTCGGCGACGACGGAGTTGCGCAGGGAGACCCACACGAAGGTGCCGTCGCGGCGGGCGAGGCGCAGTTCGGCGCGGCCGCCCTCGGCGGAGGTGCGCAGCAGGGTGCCGACGTCGTCCGGGTGGACGAGGTCGGAGAAGGAGTAGCGGCGCATCTGGGAGGCGGAGCGGCCGAGCAGCCGGCACAGGGCGTCGTTGGTGCGGTGCAGCCGGCCGTGCTGGTCGCCACCCATCTCGGCGATGGCCATGCCGCTGGGCGCGTACTCGAAGGCCTGGCGGAAGCTTTCCTCACTGGCGCGCAGGGCCTGCTGTTCGCGTTCGAGTCTGACCAACGCGCGTTGCATGTTTGCGCGCAAGCGAGCGTTACTGATTGCAATCGCCGCCTGCGATGCATACATCTGAAGGGCTTCGCGGCCCCATGCGCCCGGTCTGCGCCCATTGCGCGGTTTGTCCACCGAAATGACGCCCAGCAGTTCGCCGCCGGACGGCCCGGTCGTATACATCGGGGCGAACAGCCGGTCCATCGGGTGCCACTCGTCGGCGAAGCGCGGCGCCGGTCCGCCGGTGTGCCACTGCGGAACGTCGTCGTCGTCGAGGACCCAGCCCTCGGTGTACGGAATGAACCTCAGCTCGCCCCACTGGTCGCCCATGGCCAGCCGGCGCTCCCACGACACGCGCGACCCGACGCGCCCCGCCATGAGCGCCTCGGCGCTGGCGCTACCGGCCACCGCGGCAACCACGAGGTCGCCGTCCGGTCGTACGAGATTGACGGCCGAGAGCTCGTAGCCGAGCCCGGTGACGACACCGTCGGCCACGGTCTGCAAGGTGTCCGCGAGGCTTCGCGCGGTGTTCAGGTCCGCGATGGCCCGGTGGACCTGTTTCAAGGTCGCCAGGCGGACATACGGCTCCGACTCGGTCTCCATAGCTCGCTCTCCCCCGAGACCTCGACAGCAACTCCAGACTTCTTGTTTTCGTCCGATTACCCGGCCACTGAATCACAGCGAGCTGACTGCCCGGTACACAGGGTCAACAATTAGAGCCCACTGTGACTCATGTCACAATGAGTGATCGCGCCACGCTACTGGCGTTCGAGTGACCTCTATGCTTCGTGAACGCAAATTCGGACACACGGGACCCCGCGACCTAGGACCGTGTCCCCCTCCCTCCTGGTCCCCGGGCCCGATGCGTCCCGTCCCCCGGGCCGACTAGCGTGCGGAGCGTGTTGCAGACGACTACGCCCACCGTGACCGGCATAGCCCATCCTGAAGGGGTGACCGCCGCCAGTGCCAGTGAGGGAGTGACCGCCGACGAGTTCCGTGCCGCCCTCGCACGGCTCGCCGCCGGCGTGGTGCTGGTGACCGCGCACGACCCTGAGGACGGGCCGCGCGGCGAGGACGTCGGCATGACGGCCACCGCCTTCCTGTCCGTCTCCCTCGACCCGCCCCTGGTCATGGTCAGCGTGCGCACCGGCTCGCGCATGGACGAACTTCTGGAGCGGCAGCCGCTGTGGGCGGTCTCCGTCCTGGCGGAGCAGCAGCGCCACATCGCCGGCCGCTTCGCGATGAAGGGCCGCCTCAGCGACCGGCTGCTCTTCGAGGACATGGCCACCGCGCGCGGCCCGGTCACCGGCGCCCCCCTGGTGCACGGCGCCCTCGCCGCCGTGGAGTGCCGCACCGAGCAGCGCGTGGCTGCCGGCGACCACACGCTCGTCATCGGCCGCGTGCTGCGGGTGGACACACCCGACACGGGCAGCGGCCCACTGACGTACTTCCAGGGCCGCTACCGCCACCTGGCGTAGCACCACGGCGCCCCGAAGGGGCGCGGGGCAGTATCGATCTGCGGCTGCCGCCGCGTGGGCGCGACGAACCACCACGCACCCGCAGACGGAATGCGCCCTGCGCCACCACGGTGCCCCGTAGGGGCGCGGGGAACTGCGCGAACGGCCACCGACGGCCCGCAGCCGATGCACGAACCTGCCGGGCGCATCGTGGCTTGTCGCGCCCACGCGGCGGTAGCCGCAGATCGATACCGCCCCGCGCCCCTACGGGGCGCTTAGTGCCAGTCGCGCGCGGAGCGACCGCGCTTGGTCTCGGCGCGCTGCTTCTTCTCCCGCAGCCGGCGCTCGTTGATGCCGCGGGGGATCTTCGTCGCCCGGCGCGGCTTGGGCGGCGGGGCGCTCGCCTCCGCCAGCAGGGTCGCCAGCCGTACGGCCGCGGTCTCGCGGTTGCGCCACTGGGAGCGGTGCTCGGAGGCCCGTACGCTCACGACGCCGTCCACCAGCCGGCCCTCCAGGCGGGCCAGGGCGCGTTCCTTCCACACCGGCGGCAAGGCCTCGGTCGCCGCCAGGTCGAAGCGCAGCTCCACCTGGCTGTCGCTGGTGTTGACGTGCTGTCCGCCCGGCCCGGACGAACGGGAGAAACGCCACATCAGCTCCCCCTCGGGGAGCGTGACGGAACCGCGGATGACATAAGGGCCGGACATGCGTTCCATGATGTCCCCGGCGGCCGGAACTCGTCATCCCGTTAATGTCCGGCAAAGAAAGTAAAGGGACCTGGAACCCTCGGTCCCCCACATGGCGTTATGAGGGGCGACGCAGCTCGTACGCAGAAAGGGACCATCCCATGGCTGTAAGCCTGTCCAAGGGCGGCAACGTCTCCCTCACCAAGGAGGCCCCGGGCCTGACGGCCGTCACGGTCGGCCTCGGCTGGGACGTCCGCACCACCACCGGCACGGACTTCGACCTCGACGCGAGTGCGATCGCCGTCAACCCGGCCGGTCGCGTCTACTCCGACGCCCACTTCGTCTTCTTCAACAACAAGTCGACGCCGGACCAGTCCATCGTCCACACCGGTGACAACCGCACCGGCCAGGGCGAGGGCGACGACGAGCAGATCAACGTCAACCTGGCCGCCCTGCCGGCCGACGTCGACAAGATCGTCTTCCCGGTCTCCATCTACGACGCGGCCTCCCGCGGCCAGAACTTCGGCCAGGTGCGCAACGCCTACATCCGCATCGTCAACCAGGCCGGCGGCGCCGAGATCGCCCGCTACGACCTGAGCGAGGACGCGGCCACCGAGACCGCCATGGTCTTCGGCGAGCTCTACCGCCACGGTGCGGAGTGGAAGTTCCGCGCGGTGGGCCAGGGCTACGCCTCGGGCCTGGTCGGCATCGCCCAGGACTTCGGCGTCAACGTCTGATACGGACGCGCCCCCAGGGGGCGCCGTTGGCTGGTGCCGTGCCCCGTCAGGGGCGCGGGGAACTGCGCGATCGGCCACCGACGGCCCGCAGTCGACGCGCCACCCCGAGACCGGGCGAAGCACGGCACCCTGTCCGCGGGCGCGTCGTGGCTTGTCGCGCCCACGCGGCGGCAGCCGCACATCGACAACGCCCCGCGCCCCTCACGGGGCGCCGTGCATGGCGAAGGTCCGCCGGACAGGCCCTAGTACGCGACCGTGAAGCGCCGCCCGCGGTGGCGGGGGTGCTCCGCCTCGTCGAGGACGGCCACCGCGAGGTCCTCGACGGAGATCTCCGAGCGGCCCGCGGCGTCGACGAGCAGTTCGTCGCGCCCCGCCCGGTACATCCCCGTCCGTGCGCCCGGTTCCAGCAGGGCCGGCGGGCTGAGGTACGTCCAGTCGACGGCGGCCGTACCGGCGTTCCGGAAGACCTCGTACTGCCGGACGCTCGCCAGGGCGATGCCCCGCCACGCCGCGGGCACGTACCGCGGGTCGTCGTACACGGGCTTCCCCGAATCCCGTACGACCAGGCTGCCCGCGCCGCCGACCACCAGCAGCCGTACGCCCGTGCCCGCGAGCCCGGCCAGCAGGCCGGCGGCGGTGGCGCCGTGGTCGTCCTCCCGGCCGGCGGCGGGCCGGGTGGCACCGACGACGAGGTCCTGGTCCGCGCCCAGCGCCGCGACGTCGGCGGCCACCGAGGCGTCCCCCGTACGGTGCCGGGCGCCCGGCGGCAGCTCGCCGAAGCGGGCCGCGTCCCGTACGACGGCCGTCACCTCGTGGCCCCGCTCCAGGGCCTCGGCCACGATCCGGCCGCCCACGCTTCCGGCGGCACCGAAGACAGTGATGCGCATGTTCTCGCTCAGCTCCTTTGAGACGTTCGAGGCATTTCAGGCAGAGGTGCTTTCTGTTCCGCGGAGGCCCTCGACCTCCGCGTCTGGGCGACGACCAGCGACCCGAGCACGACGAGCCCGCCCAGTACCTGCGCCGGCGCCAGGTCCTGACCGAGGGCCAGCCACCCCACCGTCGTGGCGACGACCGGGCTCAGCAGGCCCAGGAAGGTGACGTCGGTGGCGGGCAGCGCCCGGATGCCGCGGAACCACAGGGCGTACGCCAGCGCCGAGCCGACGACGGCGAGATAGGCGTATCCGGCGAGGTTGCCCCCGGTCAGCGACGCCGGCGGCGGGCCCTCCACCAGCAGCGCGACCGGCAACAACAGGATGCCGCCGGCCACCAGCTGCCAGCCGGTGGTCGCCAGCAGCGGCGCGGGCGAGGCCCAGCGCTTGCTGAGCACGACACCGGTGGCCATGACCACCGCGCCACCGAGGGCCGCGGCGACCCCCAGCGCGTCCAACCGGGCGTCGGCCCGCAGCACCAGCAGGCTCACACCGGCCACTCCCGCCGCACCCGCCAGCACCGTGCGCAGCGAGAGCCGCTCCCCCAGCAGCCCGGCCGACAACCCGGCCGCCAGCAGCGGCTGGACGGCCCCCACGGTGGCGGCGACGCCGCCGGGCAGCCGGTAGGCGGCGACGAACAGCAACGCGAAGAACGCCCCGATGTTGAGCGCCCCCAGCACGGCCGCCCGCCACCACCAGCTGCCGCGCGGCAGCCGCCGGGTGACCGCGACCAGGACGAGCCCGGCCGGCAGCGCCCGGACGACGGCGGCCAGCAGGGGCCGGCCGGGCGGGAGGAACTCGGTGGTGACGACGTAGGTGGTGCCCCACACGGCGGGCGCGAGGGCGGTGAGGAGCAGGGTGGCGAGCCTGCTGTTGCCGATGTTGCCGTTGCTCGGATCGCTTAGCACTAAGCCAATATATCTCACCGCTAAGCAATCTGTCTCACCTCTAAGAGATCCGCGGCTAGACTCGACCCGTGACCGACCACGTCGACCGCGTCCTCGAACAGTGGGGCCGGCAGCGCCCGGACCTCGACGTCTCCCCCATGGCCGTCATCGGCCGCCTCTCCCGCCTGCAGCAACTCGTCTCCACCGAGCTGCGCCGTACCTTCGCCGCCCACGGACTGGACGCCGCGTCCTTCGACGTCCTCGCCACCCTGCGGCGCAGCGACCCGCCCCACCGCCTCACCCCCGCCGAGCTCATGCGCTCCTCCATGGTCACCTCGGGCGCCATCACCCAGCGCCTCGACCGCCTCCAGGAGCGCGGCCTGGTCACCCGCGCCCCCAGCCCCGCCGACGGCCGCAGCGTCGTCGTCACCCTCACCGACGAGGGCCGCGCCCTGATCGACCGCGCCCTGCCCGACCACGTCGCCACCGAGGAACGCCTGCTCGCCACCCTCACCCGCCCCGAACGCGACGCGCTCGCCGGCGCACTCAAGCGCCTGCTGTGCTCCTTGGACGACGGGTAGAAAAGGGGTAGGAAACGGGTAGGAACACCGACGCCAGGGAAGCCTCTCCGTCGCCCCCTCCACATCGAGGAGTTGGTACGACGGTGAGCGAGGAAAAAGCCCTGAACGTCGGACCGTCCGCCATCGATATCGCCTACGAGCGCCTGGGCGACCCCAAGGACCCGCCCCTCCTGCTGCTGATGGGCGGCGGAGCGCAACTCACCGACTGGCCCGACGGCTTCTGCGCCGCACTCGTCGACCACGGCCTGCACGTCATCCGGTTCGACAACCGCGACTCCGGACGCTCCACCCACCTCCACGACGCGCCCGCCCCCGACCTCCAGGCCGCCCTGGCAGGCGACTTCGCCTCCGCGTCCTACACCCTCTCCGACATGGCCGCCGACACCATCGGCCTGCTCGACACCCTCGGACTCGACAGCGCCCACCTCGTCGGCGCGTCCCTGGGCGGCATGGTCGCCCAGACGATCGCCATCGAACACCCCGACCGCGTACGGTCATTGACATCGATGATGTCCACGACCGGCGACCGCCGCGTCGGCCAGCCCCGCTTCGCCGCCCTCGCCGGCATCGGCGCCCCACCACCGGACCGCCAGGGCTACATCGACTGGCGCGTCCGCGCCTTCCGCACGATCGGCTCCCCCGCATTCCCCTACGACGAAGCGGTCGCCGCCGAGCGAGCCGCACGCGCCTACGACCGCGGCCACGACCTCACCGGCATGCTGCGCCAGTCCGTCGCCACGCTCGCCTCCGGCGACCGCACACCCGCACTGCGTTCGCTGCGCGTACCCACCCTCGTCGTCCACGGCGCGGACGACGTCATGTGCGACCCCAGCGGCGGCCACGCCACGGCGGCGGCCGTACCCGGCGCGGAACTCCTGCTGATCGAGGGCATGGGCCACAACCTCCCCCGCGAGGTGTGGCCCGCGATCACCGACCGCATCGCCGCCCTTGTGCGGCACGCGGAAGGGGCCGACTGACGCCGTCAGTGATGCCAGGGCAGCCGCACGGGCTCGCCCGGTACGCGCCCGGCGACCAGCTCGCCCAGCAGGCCGGCGAGGCCGAGGGGGTACACGGTCTCGGCACTCCCGGCGAGCTCGCCGGGCGCCCACCAGCGGTGCCCCGCGTGGTACGCGCGCTCGTCGGCGCCCTGGCCGCCGGCGTCGACCGTGTGACGCGCCACGCGGTAGTGGAAGAAGTCGTCCCGGAAGACCCCTTCGGCCCAGCCGAGATCGGCATACCCGGAGGTGTACGCAACCGCCGGCCCCAGCTCCTCCGGCGCCACGACCAGCCCCGTCTCCTCCCGCAGCTCCCGAGCAGCAGCCTGAGCCAACGTCTCGCCGCCCTCCACCCCACCGCCGGGCGTGAACCACGCGTGCCCGGCTGCCGGATCGCCGGGATCGACGTGGGTCTTCAGCAGCAGGAGGCGGTCCGCCTCGTCGAGCAACAGGACTCGGGCGGAACGCCGGCGATAACTCATCGCAGGTACGCCACGAAGGCGGCCCAGGTGGGGGTGGGGAAGGCGAGGGTGGGGCCGTTCGGACGCTTGCTGTCGCGGACGCGGGTTATATGGGGTATGTCGTCGGCGACTTCGAGGCAGTCGTCACCGCCTCCGCTGTAGCGGCTCTTGCGCCAAACGCCGCCGGTCAGCGACTGATCTTCACGACTCATCTGCATACTCCTCCGCCACGGATGCGATCAGGTCCAAGGAAGCCGCCGGCGACAGCGCAGTTGCCCTGAGAAAATCGTAGGCGAGCTGATAGCGGGCCACCTGGGCCGGATCGTCCCTGAGCATGCCGCTCATGGCGCCTTCCACATACGCCACAGGAGGCGCGTCCGCAAAGCTCATGAGCTTCAGCAGTCCGCCCAGAGTGAGGATGCCCGCCCTCATCGGCACCACCTGCACCACGATGCGCCGCTTGTCGACCAGAGCCGCCAGGTGCGCAAGCTGTTCACCCATGACGGCGGGTCCGCCGATCGGGCGGCGAATGACGCTTTCGTCGAGGACGGCCCACAACAAGGGCTCTGTTGGATGCTCCAGGATCCTCTGACGCTCCAGCCGACCCGACACCCATCGCTCGATCTCACTGTCCGGCGCCAGCGGAAAGCCGCCGATCATTACGGCGCGTGCGTATGCAGCGGTCTGGAACAGCCCGGGCACGTAGAGCGGCGCGTAGGCGTGAATCGCCGTGGCGATGCCTTCGAGATACTTGGTCTCCACGAAGTAGTCGCGGTAAGGAGCGTTGTCGATCAGCTGCCGGCACATCCTGGCGAAGAAGCCGTCCGTCCCGAGCTCCACGTCGATCCGCTCCGCGATCTCCAGCTGCGGCTTGCGCATGCCGGCTTCGAACTGACCGATGTACGACCCGGAACAGAAGACCCGACGTCCCAGCTCCTGCTGTGAGAGTCCACGCTCCTCGCGGCGACGCTTCAGCTCGGCCCCGAAGAACTCCCATCCGAACTTCGCCCTGCCGTGCCAGCCGATACCGCCCGATGTGTTGGCCATGACTTAACTCCCCTTGCCCACAGTGCTGTTGTAGCCGCGCACCCCCTCCCGAAACTAGGCCCCGCCGCACAACGCTGAGGCCCGCATTGGTCAGCACAACCCGAAGGGAACATTCCATGACCTACCGCGAGGGGGCCTACGTCGTGGACACGCGGGACGCGACGCTCGCACAAGTACTGGGCAACGCCGGACCGCATGTGCGGGTCAAGGAGCCGGGCGGCGCGTACGAGTGGTACGTGCCCACGAACGCGCTGCGCCTGGCCACCCAGCAGGAGCGCCGGGCCGCCGGCCTGCCCGGCACCGCGTCGACATCACCGATCGGTTGCACGGAGTGCGCCGACCTGGAGGCGGCGCGGCGGGAGGCGGTGAAGGGCGGTGACGAGAAGGCCGTCGCCGACGCGACGGTGGCCGTGCGCAGTCACTTCCGGTGGGCACACCTGATGCCGCAGGGGGTGTGGAGGTGAGGTGCGGGTGAGTGGGTCGGGTGACGGAGTGTGCGCTGCGCCGCTGCGCGGCTTGGGGGGCGGAGGGCCGGGCTGCGCCCTGGGCGGTCCACCCGCTGCGCGGCCGGAAGCGCGCATCCCGCACGGGAGCGGTGCCCGGCACCGGTCTGAGCGATGAAGCGAGGTGCGCCGCTGCGCGGCTGAAGGGCGAGCCCCGCAAGAGAAAGGGCGCCCCGGATCGCAGTGAAACCCGCCGCTACGCGGCTTGGCAGCGTTTCCCCGCATCGTGGGGGCACCCCCGACGAGTGCTCCCGCGGCCAAGACGGCACCCGAACCCAGTGCCGGCATCCTGACAGCGCAGCGAAGCGGAGCGGCCGACCCACCGGGAGGGGAAACGCTGCCAGTGCGGGCCGAGCCCTCAAGCCGCGCAGCGGCGGACCTCACTCCGCCAGGCAAACGACACGGGGCACCGAACCCGCTCCGGGCTCCCCCTTCCAGCCGCGCAGCGGGTGGGCCCCCAGGGCGCAGCCCGGCCCTCCGCCCCCCAAGCCGCGCAGCGGCGCAGCGCACCCTCCCCCACCAAACCCACCCACCCGCACCGCATCCCCACCCCACCCACACCCGCACCCGCACCTGCCCCACCCGCCCGCTCAGCCCCCGAACAGCCGGTCCAAGTGGTGGCGCAGTACCGTCGTCGCCGACTCCACCGTCCGCTGGCCCACCAGGACCGACGTCCCCAATCCGGCCGACAGCGCCAGCAGGGTGATCGCCTCCGTGCGGACGTCCGTCCCCTCGGGCACGAGGCCCGCGTCCTTCGCGCGTTGGAGGAGGCCCGCCACCGCGTTCTCCGCCGCGTCGGGGTCCTCCGTGAACGGCTGGGCCGCCAGGGCCTCGTCCGTGACGGACAGTACGGCGTACGCGGTGTGGACGAGGTGGAACGTACGGCTCTCGTCGTCCGTGGGCAGCGCTTCCGTCAGGAGGGCCTCGATGAGGGCGCGGGGGCCGGCGGTGTCGCCGGCGGCTCGTACGCGGGCGGCGACCCGGGCTTCGAGTCCGGCGGTCAGGTGGCGCAGGCCGTAGAGGAGGAGCTTCTCCTTCGTTTCGAAGTAGTACTGCACCAGTCGGAGCGAGACACCGGCCTCGGCGGCCACGTCGCGCATTCCGACCGCGTGCAGTCCTCGTCGGCCGGCGACCCTGACGAGTGCTTCGGCGATCTGCCGGCGTCGTTCGTCGTGGTCCACGCGTTTGGGCATCCGCAGACCCTCCCCTCACCTCTTCCCTCTTCATGGTACAGCCGTATCACGTTCATGGTACGGTCGTACCACAAAACCGCACCCCTCGGAGGTGGTCGACCCATGTCCGCGCCCGCAACCACGTCCCGCGACCGTCTCCCGGCCGACGTGGGCCGCTACGTGAACGACGCCCTGCGCGACCGCTACTTCGCCGCCTGCGACGAGGTCTTCGCCCTCGGGCCGGCCCCGACCGCGGAAACGGACGTGGAGACCACCTTCGGGACCACGCACGTCTACCGCTACGGCCCCGCGGCAGCGCACCGCACCCCCGTCGTGCTGGTGCACGGCGCCGGCTCCAACTCCGCCATGTGGTACCCGAACGTCGCCGCCCTCGGCGCGGAGCGCCCCGTGTACGCCGTCGACACCCCCGGCGATCCGGGGCGCAGCGTCCAGCACATGGCCATCCACCAGCCCGAACGCGCGGCGCAGTGGCTGGACGAGGTGCTCGCCGGCCTCGGTCTGGACGAGGTCCACCTGGTCGGGGCGTCCTACGGCGGCTGGCTCGCGCTGAACCAGGCGCACCGCCGCCCCGCCCGGCTGGCCTCGGCCACCCTTCTCGACCCCGGCGGCCTGGAGAAGGTGGGGGCACGCTTCTTCGCCTGGATCTTCGTCAGCGCGTTCGCCACCTTCGCACCGGGCCCGTTGCGCCGGCGCCTGGCGGTGTGGCTGGACCAGCCGGTCCTGGTGATGCCCGAGTTGCAGCGGATGGTCATGCTGGGCGTGCGCGCCTACCGGATACGCCGTCCGGCCCCGCTCCCGCTCACCGACGAGGAGCTGGCCACGGTCCGTACGCCGCTGCACGTCCTGCTGGGGGCGCGCAGTCTGCTGCTGCACCCGCAGCGGCAGCTCGAACGCGTCCCGCGGCTGGTGCCGGGCGCCCGGGTCGAGATCGTGCACCAGACCGGGCACGGGCCCCAGATCGACCACGCCGAGGCGACCAACGGCCGGCTGCTGCGTTTCATGGACTCCGTCGACGGAGCCTGACGCGGCCATCCGTACGCCCCGCGCCCGCCCCCGTACGCCCTGGGCTCGGGATGCGGGGCGGGGCCGCGCTGGCGATCCTGAGGGGGTCAGGTACACACGGAGAAGGACCGCGCCCCGGGAGGATCGCGCCATGTCCATGCTCGACAAGCTCAAGGGACTGCTCAAGGGCCACGAGGACACCGCCCGGCAGGGCGTCGAGAAGGGTGGTGACGCCTTCGACGCCCGGACGGGGAACAAGTACCAGAGCCAGGTCGACACTGCTCAGCAGAAGATCAACGAGCAGCTCGGCACCCAGGAGAGGCGGCCGGACGACCAGCAGTAACCGTCATCGGCCCCCACCTCACCCACCTCACCACAACCTGTCGATCCCGCCGGGGTGGAGCCGGATGCGGCTCCCCCGGAAGGCCGGCTCCGCGCGCCGTGCGCGCTCGGTGAAGAAGTCGGCCATGGTCACCTTGTCGAACCCCGGCCGGTCGCTGGGGAAGGGGTCCTGCGGCGTACCGCCGACGAGGACCGCACCCTCCAGCACCCGCCAGCCCGCGCGCTCGTAGAAGCCGCGCGTCGGGCGGTCGCAGGTGAAGATCCCCAGGTCCGCACCGTTTTGCGCTATCGCGTCACGGGCGGCGGCCACGAGCCGCCGCCCGTTTCCCATGCCCCGGTGCGCCGGTGCCGTGACGACCGCGCTCAGGCCCGCGGCCCGGTAGCGCTCGGGCGGCGCGCCGGGCGCGCCGTGTTCGATGTCCTTGGTGAGGATGTCGAGCGCCGCCAGCACTTCGCCCTGTGCCGAGACCAGCAGCATGGTCACCGGGTGCAGGGCGGGGTCGTGCCCGCCGCTGCCGCCCATGCCGGGCCAGGCCTCCTCGTGCAGGGCGTCCACTTGAACGCGCAGAGCCCTCGGAACATCTGACTCCGTATAGGTTCTGATCGACACGCGCGCCCTCTTCCTTCACTCCCGTCGACGGTCGAATCGATTCTGCATACAAACGGCGGGCCTCCGGCAGATGAACACTCCCGCAGGTCTTCTCAACTCACCGCATAGCGGACGCAAATGACCGCTATTTGTTTACCGATAGATCAAATCCTTGTTGCGCCCCTGTCAAAGTCGAACGATCAGTGGCACTCTCTCCTCAATTCGCTCCTGCACAACTCCTGTACCAACGAGCGGCGTCGGCACACGCTGCACGTAACCCCCCTCATAGGAGACTGAGTTGAGAAGCAACAACGCCACCCCCCGCACCACCTCCCTGCGTGCAGCCGCCCTGGTCGCCTCGGCCGCGATGGTCGTGATCGGCGCGACGACCGGCTCGGCGAACGCCTCGGCCGACAAGGCCCAGGGCGGGCAGCAGCTCGCGCTGTCGGCCGGCCAGCGGGCCGCGGCCATCAAGGACGCGCAGGGCGAGGCCTCCTCGACCGCCGCGAAGATCGGCCTGGACGGCAAGGAGAAGCTGGTCGCCCGCGACGTCGTCAAGGACGCGGACGGCACGGTGCACACGCGCTACGAGCGCACGTACGACGGTCTGCCGGTGCTCGGCGGCGACCTCGTGGTCCACGAGAAGAAGAACGGCGCCCGCGACGTCACCAAGGCGACCGACGCCTCGATAGCCGTGCCCACCACGACCTCCGCCCTCGGTCCGGGCACGGCGAAGAAGAGCGCACTGAGCGCTGCCGCCGAGGAGAAGACGACCAAGGCCGACGCCGGCCAGGCGCCGCGCAAGGTGATCTGGGCCGCGCAGGGCAAGGCCGTGCTCGCGTACGAGACCTTCGTCACCGGCGTCCAGAAGGACGGCACGCCCAGCAAGCTGCGGGTCATCACCGACGCCGACACCGGCAAGAAGCTGTACTCCGAGGAGCGCGTCCACACCGGCACGGGCACCAGCACCTACAGCGGCACGGTTCCGCTGACGACGACGAAGACGTCCTCCGGCTACAGCCTCACCGACGGCTCGCGCGGTGGCCACAAGACGTACGACCTGAACCAGGGCACGTCCGGCACGGGCACGCTGTTCACCAACTCCAGCGACGTGTGGGGCGGCGGCCGCCAGACCGCCGGCGTGGACGCCCAGTACGGCGCGGCCGTCACCTGGGACTTCTACAAGAACGTGCTCGGCCGCAGCGGCATCCGCAACGACGGCAAGGGCGCCTACTCCCGCGTCCACTACGGCGACGGCTACGTCAACGCCTTCTGGGACGACGACTGCTTCTGCATGACGTACGGCGACGGCGAGAACAACGCCCACCCGCTGACCTCCCTCGACGTGGCCGCCCACGAGATGAGCCACGGCGTCACCTCCGCCACCGCCAACCTCAACTACAGCGGTGAGTCCGGCGGCCTGAACGAGGCGACCTCCGACATCTTCGGCACCGCCGCCGAGTTCTACGCGAACAACTCCACCGACCCGGGTGACTACCTGATCGGCGAGAAGATCGACATCAACGGCGACGGCAGCCCGCTGCGCTACATGGACAAGCCCAGCAAGGACGGCTCCTCGCGCGACTACTGGTCCTCCTCGCTCGGCAACGTGGACGTCCACTACTCGTCCGGCCCCGCCAACCACTTCTTCTACCTGCTGTCCGAGGGCAGCGGCAGCAAGGTCCTGGGCGGCGTGACCTACAACAGCCCGACCTACAACAACTCCAAGATCACCGGTATCGGCCGGGACAAGGCCACCAAGATCTGGTACAAGGCTCTGACCACGTACTTCACCTCCACCACCAACTACAAGGCCGCCCGGACCGCGACGCTGAAGGCCACCGCGGACCTGTACGGCTCGACCAGCAACGAGTACAAGACGGTCGCCGCGACCTGGTCCGCGATCAACGTCAAGTAACCGCAGGTCCTCCCCAGGGCTCACGCCCCCTCCGCCCCACGGCGGCGGGGGCGCGGGCCCTGTCCCCGTACGTGCCGCCGGGGCAGTACGTACTCTCGCGGCAGTACGTACCCGCGCGGCAGTACGTACCATCGAGGCGTGATCGACCTCGGCTACTCCCTCTCCCGCCGCTTCCCGGACCCGCCCCAGACGGACTACCGGACCGCGGACGTGCACGCCCTGCGGCACGACCTGTTCTGCGGCGACGTCTACCTCGCCGACGTCAAGGCCGACCGGGAGCTGTCCACAGCCTGGGGATGGGTGCCGGTGCTCGACTTCGCCTGGGCCCTGTGCGACATCGTCGAGCAGCTCGACCGCGACCCCCGCGGCAGCCGCTCGGCCACGACGCAGTTCGCCGAGCTCGACTTCACCGAGTCCACCGACTGCCTCGTCTTCGAGCGCCGCTTCGGATGGGTGGACGTCACCGCCGACTGGGCACCCGACGAGGCCCCGCTGACCTTCGGCCACGCCGAGCTGCGCCGCGAGGCCCGCGACTTCCTGCACGACCTGATCGCCGACCTGGCCGACATGCACGAGGGCCTCGCCGACAACCCCGCGATCTGGAACCTGCAGACCCGCTTCCCCCGGGTGTGACATGGCGCCCCTTGAGGGGCGCGGGGCGGTGTCCGATCCGTGGCCGCCGCCGCGTGGCGACGCACGGAACGTCGTCTGCGGGCACGTCGTGGCTGATCGCGCAGTTCCCCGCGCCCCTGCGGGGCGCCCCCCGTCACTCCCCCGGTGCCGCCACCCGCAGGCCTATGTGCGCCGCGAACGCCGGGGCCAGGTCCAGCAGCTGGGCCGGGGTGACGACCGCGCCCGTCAGCCGCTCGATGCCCGCGGCGACGTCCAGCTCGGCCGCCTCGCGCAGGTCGACGTCGGTGAGCCGCGCCCCGGTGAGGTCGGCGCGGCGCAGCACGCAGTCGCGGAAGACCACGCGCTCCAGCGTCGCGCCGCCGAAGTCGGCCTCCGCCAGCACGCAGCCCTCGAAGGTGACGTCCTTGAGCACGGCCGACCGCAGGTTCAGATAGTCGATCTTGCCGCCGCGCACCAGGACCCGCTCCAGCACGGCGCCGTGCAGCTGCGTCCCGCCCAGGCGCGCATCCCGTATCTCGACGTCCCGCAGGGACGCCCCGGCCAGCCCGGTGCCCACCCCGCGCGGCGCGTCCAGGACGCAGTCGGCGAACCGGGCCCGGCCGAGCCCCGTGTCGTCCAGCACGCATCGCTCGAACAGACAGTCGATGAAGCGCGACGTGGCGCCGTCCTGCCCCGTGAAGTCGGCCTCCCGGAAGCCGACCCCCTCGTGATCACCCTCGGGCTCCAGCCCCACGCCCTCGTACGTCCACAGCTCCGGAAGCCGCACCTGCGGCAGGCGTGGAAGACGTGCTGCTGTGCCCTGCCCGCGCCTCGCGTTCGTCATGGTCCCACCGTGCCACAGGGCACTGACAACGGCCTGTGAGCAGGGAGTTCGGGCCTTGACCTCAAGTCCGGTCGAGGTCGCAGACTCGGTGCGGCAATCCCCTTTTCCACCGAGGAGCTCCTCCATGCACGCAGTCCGGCTGCACGCCTTCGGCCCCGCCGAGAACCTCACCCACGAGCGCACCGACGACCCGCTCCCGGGCCCCGGCCAGGTCCGCATCGCGGTGGCCGCCGCCGGCGTGCACCTCGTCGACACCACCCAGCGCGAGGGCGACCCGAACGGCCCGTACGAGCTGCCCGAGCTGCCGTACGTCCCAGGGCGCGAGGTCGCCGGCACCGTCGACGCGCTCGGCGCGGGCACCGACCCCGCCTGGCTCGGCGCCCGCGTCGTCGCCCACCTGGGCCGCGATGTCCCCGGCGGCGGCTACGCCGAGCTGGCGGTGACCGATGCGGACCGGCTGCACCGGCTGCCCGCCGGGCTGGACGAGGCCGCCGCGATCGCCATGATCGGTACGGGCCGCACCGCGCTCGGCATCCTCTCCTTCACCGACCTGACCGCCGACGACGTCGTGGTCGTGCCCGCCGCGGCCGGCGGCATCGGCTCCCTGCTCGTGCAGTACGCCCGCAACGCCGGTGCCACCGTCGTGGCCCTGGCCGGCGGGCCGGCCAAGGTGGCGCACGCCCGCGGGCTGGGCGCGCACATCGCGCTGGACTACACCGACCCCGCGTGGCCGGAAGCCGCCCGGGCCGCCCTCGGCGGGCGCGCGGCCACCGTCGTCCTCGACGGCGTCGGCGGCGACGTCGCCCGCGAGGCCGTCGGCCTGCTCGGGCCCGGCGGGCTGCACCTGGTCTTCGGCTGGTCCTCGCAGGGCCGCACGGGCGCCGCCGCCGGCGGGCAGCTCGACCCCGAGGAGCTCGCCGCGCGGGGAATCACCTCGCGCAGCGTTCTGGGTCCGGCCATGCTGGAACGTTTCGGCGGTGGCCAGGCGGGCCTCCGGCGGCTCGAGGAACTCTCCCTGGCCGAGGCCGCCGCCGGCCACGTCGTCCCCACCGTGCACCGCTTCCCGCTCGCCCGGGCCGCCGACGCCCACCGGGCCCTGGAGACGCGCGGCACCATGGGCAAGGTCGTCCTGGTGCCGTGAGTTCCCCGACGGCCCGCAGTCGGGGGAAGGGCAGTGCCCCTCTGCGGGCACGTCGTGGCTTGTCGCGCCCACGCGGCGGCAGCCGCAGATGGATACTGCCCCGCGCCCCTTCGGGCCTCCGCATTCCGCGCGCGTACGTCACCCACAGGGCCTACGCTGGACTGCGACCGACCGCGCCCGGCACACGTCGAGAGCAGGTGCGTGATGAGCTCGGCGAACCAGCCCCCCATATCCCCGCCCCACCGGCCCGGTACCGAGCCCGACCCCCGACGCTGGTGGGGACTGGTCGTCATCGCCGTCGCCCAGCTCATGGTCGTCCTCGACGCCACCATCGTGAACATCGCCCTGCCCTCCGCCCAGCGCGCGCTCGGCATGTCCGACAGCAACCGGCAATGGGTCATCACCGCCTACACCCTCGCCTTCGGCGGGCTCCTGCTGCTCGGGGGCAGGATCGCCGACCTCGCCGGCCGCAAGCGCACCTTCTGCACCGGGCTCATCGGCTTCGCCGCCGCCTCCGCGATCGGCGGCGCCGCGCACAGCTCCGGGGTGCTCTTCGCGGCGCGCGCCCTGCAGGGCGCCTTCGGCGCCCTCCTCGCGCCCTCCGCGCTGTCCCTGCTGACCACGACCTTCACCGACCGCAGGGAACGCAGCAAGGCCTTCGGCATCTACGGCGCCATCGCCGGCGGCGGCGCCGCCATCGGACTGATCGCCGGCGGGCTGCTCACCGAGTACCTCGACTGGCGCTGGTGCCTGTACGTGAACGTGCCCATCGCCCTCGCGGCCCTCCTCGGCGCCCTGGCCCTGCTGCACGACCACCGGCCCGACCGGGCGCACCGCCCCTCCCTCGACCTGCCCGGCGTCCTGCTCGGCTGCGGAGGGCTCGTGGCCATCGTCTACGCCTGCAGCGAGGCCGAACCGCGCGGCTGGGGCGACCCGCTCGTCCTCGGCCTGCTGTGCGGCGGCGTCGCGCTGCTCGTGGCCTTCGCGCTGTGGCAGCAGCGCACGCCGCACCCGCTGCTGCCCGTGCACGTCCTGCGCGACCGCAACCGCGGCGGAGCGGTGCTCACGATGGGGCTCGCCGTGATCGCCATGTTCGGGATGTTCCTGTTCATGACCTACTACCTGCAGGTCGTGCTCGGCTACTCCCCCGTGCGCACCGGGCTGGCCTTCCTGCCGGTCACCGCGTCCATCGTCCTCGCCTCGACGCAGATCTCCGCGCGGCTGATGAACCACCTGCCGCCGCGGCTCCTCATGGGCCCCGGCACGCTCCTCGCCGCGTCCGGGCTCTTCCTGTTGACCTTCCTGCCGGTCGAACCGGCGTACGTCTCGCACGTCCTGCCGGCGGAAGTGCTGGTGGGCCTGGGGATGGGGCTGACCTTCATGCCCGTCATGGACGTCGCCACCCGCGGCGTCGCCCCACAGGACTCGGGCGTCACCTCCGCCACGGTCAACACGGCGCAGCAGGTGGGCGGTTCCGTCGGCACGGCCCTGCTCAACACGATTGCGACGTCGGCGGGAACGGCGTACGTGGCCGCACGGGCCAAGGCGGGAGTCGCGGGGGTGGCGGTGGCCAAGGCCGGGGTGGTGCACGGGTTCAACGTGGCGATCGGGTGGGCGGCGGTCATCATGCTGGCGGCCGGACTGGTGGCGACGATGCTGGTGACGGCGGAGGCGCCGAAGCGGGGCCGCCCGGAGGGCGGGTACCCGGCGACGTACGACCCGCACCGCATGCGGGCGGAGTAGCACCGGGGCGGTGCGGGCCGGTGGGCCGCGCGCCCCGCGAAATTCGGTGGCGGGTCGTGCCCGGGCGGCCCCATCCTCACCCCCATGCTCATCCGAGACGCCGAGGCCGCCGACTGGCCCGCCGTGTGGCCGATCTTCCGTGCCGTCACCGCCGCCGGTGACACCTACACCTATCCCCGCGACCTCGCGCCCGACGTGGCCCGTTCGTGGTGGATGCTCGACGCCCCCGGGCGCACCGTCGTGGCCGTGGACGACGACGGTGCGGTTGTGGGGACCGCCAAGATGAACCCCAACCAGGCCGGCGGCGGCTCCCACGTCGCCAGCGCCAGCTTCATGGTCGCGCCCGGCCACCGCCGCCGCGGCGTCGGCCGGGCGCTGGGGGAGCACGCCCTCGCGTGGGCCCGCGCCGAGGGCTACCGCGGCATGCAGTTCAACGCCGTCGTCGAGGCGAACACCCCGGCCGTCGCCCTCTGGCACTCCCTCGGCTTCGCCGTCGTCGGCACCGTGCCCGAGGGCTTCCGGTTGCCGGACGGGACGTACACGGGACTGCTCGTCATGTACCAGCGGCTCCGCGACTAGGCCGCGTCCGGCGGCTCAGGCAGGCCCCGTAAGGGGCGCGGGGAACTGCGCGACAAGCCACGACGTGCCCGCAGTGGCGTGTCAGCTGCGGGCCGTCCGTGGTTGATCGCGCCCACGCGGCGCAGCCGCAGATCGACACCGCCCCGCGCCCCTGACGGGGCGCCGTGGTGGCGCGTGACGAAGATCCGCCGGACACGGCCTGGGCCACCGCGTCATGCCACCACGCGCAGCTCCCGCGCGGTGTTGTTCAGGCGGCGGGCGCCGGTCTCCGTGCAGGCGACGATGTCCTCGATGCGGACGCCGAAGCGGCCGGGCAGGTAGATGCCCGGTTCGATGGAGAAGCACATGCCCGGCACGAGCGGCAGGTGTTCGCCCTCGACCATGTAGGGCGGTTCGTGCGTGGTGACGCCGATGCCGTGGCCGGTGCGGTGGATGAAGTACTCGCCGTAGCCGGCGCGGCGGATGATCTGGCGGGCGACGCGGTCGATCTCCTGGCAGGCGACGCCGGGGCGGACCGCTTCGAACGCCGCCTGCTGCGCCTCGCGCACCAGGTCGTGGACCTTGCGCTCCTCGGCGGTGGGCTCCCCCACGTGGACGGTGCGGGTCGTGTCGGAGCCGTAGCCGTCCTTCAGGCCACCGAAGTCGAGGACGACCATGTCGCCGTCCTCGATGACGCGGTCGCCGGCCTCGTGGTGGGGGTTGGCGCCGTTGGGGCCCGAGCCGACGATCGTGAAGTCGACCTGGCTGTGCCCGTGCTCGCGCAGCAGCCGGGCGAGGTCGGCGGCGACCTCGTCCTCGCGACGACCGGCGAAGGGCAGCCGCACGATCTCCTCGAACGTGGCGTCGGCCGCGGCTCCCGCGGCGGCGAGCAGGTCGGTCTCGTGGGCGTCCTTGACGGCCCGCAGCATGGGCAGGGCCTCGGTGAGGGCGCCGAGACCGAGTCCGGGGACGGTGCGTTGCAGGGCGAGCAGGTGCAGGGCCCAGGCGTTGTCGGAGATGCCGTAACGTCCCTGCGGAGTCAGCTGTTTGGCGACGGCGGCGTAGGGGTTCTCGCCGTCGACCCAGCCGGTCAGGGACAGGGCGCCGGCTCCCGGGGCCTTTTCCGCATCAGGTCGTTCGAGCTGGGGTACGAACAACTGGGGCCGCCGGCCCGGCGCCAGGAGCAGCACCGTCAGCCGTTCGGTGGCGGCGGGGGGCGCGTAGCCGCACAGCCAGACGAGGTCGGGGCCGGGTGTGACGATCAGCCCGGCGAGCCCGGCGTCGGCGGCCGTGCGGGCGGCACGGTCCATGCGGGCTGCGTAGAAGTCGACATCGCTCATGGGGGCAGCGTAGTCCCGTGTCATCCAGCTGCAGGTGGTCGGCGCCGCCGTCTCTACCCCACGGGTGAGAGGCCCTCATCCCCAGGATCGATTTACCCCTGATTCCGCAGAACTTTGTTGTCTCCGGGGAACCCGCATCCCTAGCGTGTTCATGCCCGTGCTGCACGCCCGTCGAAAAGCCGGTCCCGTCCGAAGGAGGGGGTCGGCGCACAACCCTGCCCATTTGCACGACGAGAAGCAAGAGCGCGAACGACGCGCGGAAAAGGAAGTTGAAGGAGCATCATGTTCCGAGGAGTCGGGCGGTTCGCCGTCCACCGGCCCTGGCTCACGATCGCGGGCTGGATCATTGCAGCCGTGGCGCTCGCCATGCTGGCCCCTGGCCTGAAGTCCACCACCGACGAGACCGAGTTCCTGCCTTCGCACTATGAATCCGTGCAGGTGGGGAATCTGACGCAGAAGGCGTTCCCGCAGACCGAGCAGCCGACCGCCATCGGTGTCTTCCAGCGGTCCGACGGCGGGAAGCTGTCCGAGACCGACAAGCGTGACGTCGCGAAGGTGACGAGCGGTCTGGACGCCAAGCACCGTCCGAAGATCGCCAAGGTGGTCACCAACGAGCAGGCCGTCTCCCCCAACGGGGAAATAGCCCTGGCCAACGTCTATCCCACCACCAAGAACAGCTTCGACGACGCACTGCCCGATTCCGTCAAGGCGTTGCGCGAGGACGCCAAGGAACTGCTCAAGGGCACCCAGCTGAAGCTGGGCTTCACCGGTCCGGCCGCGCAGGCGCTGGACTCGAAGGACTCGTCCGGCGACACCGACTCGATGGTCATGTCGGCGACGTTCCTGCTGATCATCGTGCTGCTGCTGGTCATCTTCCGCAGCCCGCTGATCGCCATCATGCCGGTGATCATCATCGGTATCGTGGCCACCGTCGCCACGGGTCTGATCGGCACCGCCGCCGAGGTGGGCGGTCTGAAGGCGGACGCCTCGATCACGGCGATCCTCATCGTCGTCCTCTTCGGCGTCGGCACCGACTACATCCTCTTCCTGCTCTTCCGCTACCGCGAGCACCTGCGCGCCGGTCAGGAGCCCAAGCAGGCCCTCGTGGAGGCCGTCGCCCGCGTCGGCGAGACCATCGCCTCGGCGGCGGGTGCCGTCATCGCGGCCTTCCTCGCGCTGCTGCTGTCCACGATGGGCATGATGCGGGCGATGGGCCCGTCCCTGGCCATCGCCGTTGCCGTGACGCTGGTCGCGGCGCTGACCCTGGTGCCGGCGGTGTTCTCGCTGCTGGGCCGGGCGGCCTTCTGGCCGTCGAAGGCGTGGAAGAAGACCCCGCGGAATCGTTTCGCGAACGGCGTGGGCGACCTCGTCGCCCGCCGTCCCGGCATCGTCGCCGTGCTCTCCACCGCCGTCCTGGCCGTACTGGCGGTCGGCGCCCTGAGCTTCAAGGCGGAGTTCGACACCAGCAGCCAGATGCCGCAGAAGCTCGAGTCGGTCCAGGCCATGAAGGACATGCAGCGCGGCTTCTCCGCCGGCCAGTCCGACCCGGCCATGGTCTACCTCAAGAGCAAGGACGGCTCCCGCCTCAAGCCCGCCGAGATCGAGGCGTTCCGCGGCAAGCTGGAGGGCATCGAGGGCGTGACCTCCCCGGTCGCCCCGGCCGTCGCCAACCCCGACGGCAGCGTCGCCCAGTACCGCGTGGTGCTGAAGTACGCGCCGACCTCGGACGAGGCCATCGACCTGGCCGGCGGCGATCTGCGCAAGACCAGCCACAAGGCGGCGCCCGAGGGCACCGAGGCGCTCGTCGGCGGCACCTCCGCGGTGCTGGCCGACATCGAGGACGCGGTCGGCCACGACTACCGGGTCGTCTTCCCCGTCGCCGGCGTCGCGATCATGGTCATCCTCGGCCTGCTGCTGCGCAGCCTGGTGGCCCCGTGGTACCTGATGATCGCCGTGGCCCTCGGCTTCGGCGCCACCCTCGGCTCCACGGTCTGGCTCTTCCAGGACTACAAGGGCGAGAACGGCCTGCTGTTCATGCTGCCGGTGATCGTCTACCTCTTCGTGGTGGCCATCGGCACGGACTACAACATCCTCATGGTCGCCCGCCTGCGCGAGGAGGTGCGCCGCGGCATCCCGGCCCGGGAGGCCGTCCGCACGGCGGTCGCCCAGTCCACGCCGACCGTCTCGGCGGCCGCGATCATCCTCGCCGGCACCTTCGGCGTGCTGATCCTGGCCGACAACTCGATGCTGCAGCAGATGGGCTTCGCCGTCGGCTTCGGCATCCTGCTCACCGCCTTCATCATGGCGATGCTGCTGGTCCCGACGGTCACCTCGCTGCTGGGCCACAAGGCCTGGTGGCCCGGTCACCAGGACGAGCCGCAGGGCGAGGCCGCCCGGTCGGCCGAAGCGGGCGAGCGGATCCGCGCGTAGCGATCCGGCGAGAACGCCGAAACCGCAGGTCCCTCGGGGAGGGGCCTGCGGTTTCGTGTAGGTGGGGAGAGAGCCGCCTGTCGGGCTCGAACCGACGACCTTCGCTTTACAAGAGCGGTGCTCTACCAGCTGAGCTAAGGCGGCGTGCGTGTCGCAGTCTACCCACACCCGCATTGTGACCCGCCACCTGCTGACAAGCGCTTGCCGCCCGGGTACCGTCACCAGCACTCCCGTCCTATTGGACTGGACCACTCCCTCTACAACGGATCGTCCGGCACGTTCCTGCCGGTGAAGGGACCACCACACCACCATGGCCACGGTCACGTACGACAAGGCGTCCAGGATCTACCCCGGCGCCGAGAAGCCCGCCGTCGACCAGCTCGACATCACCATCGAGGACGGGGAGTTCCTGGTCCTCGTCGGACCCTCCGGCTGCGGCAAGTCCACCTCGCTGCGGATGCTGGCGGGGCTGGAGGACGTCGACTCCGGCGCGATCCGCATCGGCGACCGCGACGTCACCCACCTGCCGCCCAAGGACCGGGACATCGCCATGGTGTTCCAGAACTACGCGCTCTACCCGCACATGACCGTCGCCGAGAACATGGGCTTCGCGCTGAAGATCGCCGGCGTGCCCAAGGCGGAGATCCGGCAGAAGGTCGAGGACGCGGCCCGCATCCTGGACCTCACCGAGTACCTGGGCCGCAAGCCCAAGGCGCTCTCCGGCGGTCAGCGCCAGCGCGTGGCCATGGGCCGGGCCATCGTGCGCGAGCCGCAGGTGTTCCTCATGGACGAGCCGCTGTCCAACCTCGACGCCAAGCTGCGCGTGCAGACCCGTACGCAGATCGCGAGCCTGCAGCGGCGGTTGGGGATCACGACGGTGTACGTCACGCACGACCAGGTCGAGGCGATGACCATGGGCGACCGGGTGGCGGTCCTCAAGGACGGCCTGCTGCAGCAGGTCGACTCCCCCCGCAACATGTACGACCGCCCGGCCAACCTGTTCGTCGCGGGCTTCATCGGCTCGCCCGCGATGAACCTCGTCGAGGTGCCGATCACCGACGGCGGCGTGAAGTTCGGCAACAGCGTGGTGCCCGTCTCCCGCGAGGCGCTGACCACCGCCGCCGACAAGGGCGACCGCACGGTCACCGTCGGCGTGCGCCCCGAGCACTTCGACGTCGTGGAGCAGAACGGCGAGGCCGCGCGCTCACTGAGCAAGGAGTCCGCCGACGACCCGGCCGGCGTGGCCGTGACCGTCAACGTCGTCGAGGAGCTCGGCGCCGACGGCTACGTCTACGGCACCGCCGAGGTCGGCGGCGCGCAGCAGGACCTCGTGGTGCGCGTGAACGGCCGCCGGGTGCCGGAGAAGGGCTCGGTGCTGCACGTCGTGCCGCGCCCGGGCGAGCTGCACGTGTTCTCCACGTCCTCCGGCGAGCGCCTGAGCGACTGACCCGGGCCACCCCCGCAGAACCCCGCGCCGCCCGCGCTCCGTACACCATGCGTTACGCCATGTGTGCGGACCGGGCGGCGTGGGGTATGCGTCTGCGCCGGCCCGGTGATCGCACGGGAAAATACCCTGGCAGATCACCCATTTCGACCAGCGTGCGTCAACGCGGTCGTCATATCGCCTCCCGACGACATCCCTCGACCGGGTGACTAAATGTCGCGCGCCCATTACCCCTCGCTACCATCTGCGGCATGAACCAGGCCGCCCGCCGCATCGGCAGAACTCTCGCTCTCGTCCTCCCGGTCGTTCTCGTGCTCTCGGGGACCCTCGCGGTCACGCGCGTTCCCTGGGCCGCTCCGAACGCCGAGTCGCAGGTGCTCACCGCATCCTCGGAGAACGCCTCCACCGTCGCCAAGGCGCGCGCCCCGCACGAGGTCCTGCGCGACCGGCTGCTGGGCGAACTCCAGGAGAAGAACCCCGGGGTCGCGCTCACCCACCTGCAGGAGGCGACCAACGGCCGCCCCTCGCTGGCCCAGCACTGCGTGGAGATCGCCCGCGCCCTGGGCCAGGCCGCGGTCAAGAAGTACCGCTCGGTCAAGCAGGCGCAGTCCTACGCCCGCCCCGTCTGCGACACGGCCTTCGCGGCCGGTGTCGTCCAGGGTGGCCACTGACGGTCCACGGCTCCGGGCGGGCCACCGGCGACGGCTCCGCTCGCGGCACGGCATATCGTGCGGAGCATGACCGGCACGCAGCCCTCCCCGTATCCGACCCAAGCCGTGATCCTGGCCGGTGGCCAAGGATCACGGCTTCGCCCTTACACGGACGACCGTCCCAAGCCGATGGTCGAGATCCCCGGCACCGGGGTCCCGATCATCGGCCATCAGCTCGCCTGGCTGGCGGCCGAGGGAGTGACGGACGCGGTCGTCTCCTGCGGCCACCTGGCCGAGGTCCTCGAGGACTGGCTCGCCTCGGCCGACCTGCCGCTGCGCGTGACGACGGTGGTGGAGAAGGAACCGCTCGGCCGGGGCGGCGGCCTGAAGTACGCCGCCGCCTCCCTGCCCCGGCCCGACGAGCCGTGGTACGCCACCAACGGCGACATCTGGACCCGCTTCTCCCTGCGCGAGATGGCGGCCTTCCACCACGAGCGCGACGCCCTGGCCACGCTGGCGCTGGCCCGTCCCCGCATCCCCTGGGGCGCGGTGGAGACCAACGAGTTCGGGCACGTGCTGGACTTCATCGAGGCGCCCCCGTCCCCGTACCTGATCAACGCGGGCGTGTACGTCTTCGCCCCCGGCTTCACGGCGCTGCTGCCGGAGCGGGGCGACCACGAGCGCACCACGTTCCCCCGACTGGCCCGTGAGCGCCGGCTGGCGGGCTTCCCGCTGCCGCAGGGCGCGTACTGGCGGGCCATCGACACGGCCAAGGACCTCACCGAGGCCGCCAAGGAGCTGGCCCGCTAAGCGCCCGTAGGGGCGCGGGGAACTGCGCGACAAGCCACCGACGGCCCGCACATGTCGAATGCGGGCCGTCGGTGGCCGATCGCGCAGTTCCCCGCGCCCCTATGGGGCGGCGGGTGTCAGCCCAGCAGGCCGCCGAGGGCGCCGCCGCCGGAGCCGTTGCCCGGGCCGCTGGAGCCGCTGCCGGCGCCGGTGCCGCTCGTGCCGCCCGTGGACGAGCCCGAGGAGCTGTGCGGCGGGGCCGCGGGGGCCGGGGCCTGGTGCGGGCTCTGCGGAGCCGGGCGGACGCTGCCGGTGCTGCCCGGGCCGGCCCCCGTGGCCCCGGCCGAACCGGCCGGCGTACGGGTGCCGGGCGCCGCCGAGGGCGTGGCCCCGGGCACCGCGGGCTTGTGGGTCGCGCCCGGCTTGGGCGTCCCGGAGGCGGAGGGGCCGTGCGAGCCGTGCCGCGCCGAGGACGACGGCGACTGCGGCAGCGGCGAGCCGGGCAGGCTGTTGGCCGGGATCGTGGGCGTGCCCGGGGTCTCGGCGACCCGCGAGGAGCGGACGGCGCCGCCGAGCATCGAGCCGGTGAGCAGCGCCAGACCGATGACGACGGTCGCCATGACCGTGCCCCGCCGCAGCACCCGCCGGCGCAGCGCCCACAACTCGGCGCGCGGCCCGAGCCGCCGCCAGGCCTCGCCGGCCAGCCGGCCGTCGATGGAGTAGAACGGGGCCCCGGCGATCACCAGGGGGCTCCACGCGGCCAGGTAGATGATGTCGGGGGCGTCGTAGACGGGGGCGCTCTGCCAGCTGACGGTGACCAGCAGCACGGCGGACAGCAGGGCGCCGATGGCGGCGGCGAGCCGCTGCCAGAGGCCGAAGAGAGTCAGGACGCCGACGACGATCTGCAGGAAGGCCACCGTCAGGCCGGAGCCGATGGGGTGGGCGAGGGCGAAGTCCCGCAGGGGCTCGGCGGCGCTCCAGGGGTGCAGGTGCCGCAGCCAGTTGACCATGGAGCCGCGGCGGCTGCCGCCGTCGAAGTAGGCGGGGTCGCACAGCTTGCCCATGCCGGCGTAGACCGAGCTGAGGCCGAGGAAGATCCGCAGGGGCAGCAGGACGACGCCGAGGTTCATCCGGCGCCCGGGGTAGTAGGCGTGGCGCAGGGGGTCGCCCTGCCGGCCGCGCCGCTCCTCGTCGTCGTCGTGCTCGGCGTCGTAGTCCGGGTAGTCCTCGTACGGACCGTGCGCCCCGGCGTCCTCGTCGTACGCGCTGCCGGTGGGACGCACCCCGTCCAGGAGGCGGGGGTGGGACCCGGTGGCCTCGGCGGGGCCGCGGGGGCCGATGACGGTGGTGGGGGCGTCGTCGCCGACGGCGATGCGGGGCAGGACCTGCGTGGCGCCGGCGTCGCCGCCGGCGTGCAGGGGGGCGCCGGAGTCCCTGACGGCCTCCAGGAGCTGGGTGGAGGCGTCGCCCGGCCCCGTCCGCCCGCTCCACACCACGGGGGCGCGGCGCCTGGCCGCGCTCTTGGCGGTGGGCAGCGCCGAATCCGCTCCCCCGGCGAAGGGCCGGGTGGTGCGTGGGGGGCGGGCGAGCTGCACCCGGAAGCTCATGTGGTTGACGATGACCTGCGCCGGATCCGACGGCACCTTCACCGTACTCAGCGCGGGCTGGTCGTCGTACCCGGAAGAGCTTCCCCCCGTAGGTGTGCGGGGTGTTCTGGTGTCCACACTCATCTAACCGAGTGACCGGAGGTTAGGACACTGCCTTGACCGGTTGGATGTGTCCGAGACCCGTCAACATCATCAGCCAAACGCACGGCGGCCGGGGAGATCGTCCCCGGCCGCCCGAAACGTCGTCGATGTGCGTCGTCGGAGGTGTCCGACGTCGGTGTCAGCGCTGTGCGCGCCGGCGCGCGGCCTCGTAGAGCACCACGCCGGCGGCGACACCGGCGTTGAGCGACTCGGCGCCGCCCGGCATCGGGATGCGCACGCGGTAGTCGCAGGTCTCGCCGACGAGGCGGGACAGGCCCTTGCCCTCGCTGCCCACGACGATCACGACGGGGCCGTCGAGGACGTCGAGCTCGTGCAGCTCGACGTCGCCGTCGGCGGCGAGGCCGACGACCATCAGGCCCTCCTTCTGGTACCCCTCCAAGGCGCGCGTCATGTTCGTGGCGCGGGCGACGGGGGTGCGCGCGGCGGTGCCGGCGGAGGTCTTCCAGGCGCTGGCGGTCATGCCGGCCGCGCGGCGCTCGGGGACGACGACGCCGTGGCCGCCGAAGGCGGAGACGGAGCGCACGACGGCGCCGAGGTTGCGCGGGTCGGTGATGCCGTCGAGGGCGACGATCAGCGGGTCCTCGCCGTCGTCGAGGGCGGCGGCGGAGAGGTCCTCGGGGTACGCGTAGTCGTACGGCGGCACCGACAGGACCAGGCCCTGGTGGTTGAGCCCGTTGGTCATGCGGTCGAGCTCCGGGCGCGGCGCCTCCATGAGGTTCATGCCGCGCTCGGTGGCCAGCTGCAGCGCCTCGCGCACGCGCTCGTCGCTGTCGACGAACTGCTGGACGTACAGGGTGTTGGCCGGCACGCCCTCGCGCAGCGCCTCGACGACGGAGTTGCGGCCGACGACCAGCTCGTTGGTGCCCTTGGGGCCGCCGCGGCGCGGGGCCGGGCGGCGGGCGGCGTGCTTGGCCTGGGCGTTGGCCACGCGGTTCTTCTTGTGTCCCTTGCGCATGTGCGCGGGCGGGGTCGGGCCCTTGCCCTCCAGCCCCCGGCGCCGCTGGCCGCCGCTGCCGACCGTCGCGCCCTTCTTGTTGGACGTGCGGCGGTTCCTGCGCTGGCTGTTGCCGGCCATGGGGGTCACCTGTTTCTTCACTGCTCGGAGCCGCGTGGGAGGCGGCTCCTCTTAGACGTACGTACGAAAGTGTCCCTCAGGACAGGGTCCAACGCGGGCCGGAGGGAGTGTCCTCGATCACCAGGCCGGACTGCTGGAGGCTGTCGCGGATGGCATCGGCGGTGGCGTAGTCCTTGCGGGTGCGGGCGGCCTCGCGCTGGTCGAGCACCAGGCGGACCAGGGAGTCCACCACGCCGTGCAGCTCCTCGCCCTTGCCACCGTCGGCGCCGGCCCACTGCGCGTCCAGCGGGTCGAGGCCGAGCACGCCGAGCATGGCACGGACCTCGGCCAGGCGGGCGACCGCGGCGTCCTTGTCGTCGGCGGTCAGGGCGGAGTTGCCCTGGCGGACGGCGGTGTGGACCACGGCCAGGGCCTGGGGCACGCCGAAGTCGTCGTCCATGGCCTCGGCGAAGGCCGGGGGCACCTCGTCGGCGGGCTCGACCGGGCCGGCGAGCTCCACGACGCGCTGCATGAAGCCCTCGATGCGGGCGAAGGCCGCCTCGGCCTCGCGCAGCGCCTCCGGGCTGTACTCGATCATCGAGCGGTAGTGCGGGGTGCCGAGGTAGTAGCGCAGGACGATGGGCCGCCACTGCTTGACCATCTCGGAGACGAGGACGGAGTTGCCGAGGGACTTCGACATCTTCTCGCCGCTCATGGTGACCCAGGCGTTGTGCAGCCAGTACGAGGCGAAGGCGTCGCCGAAGGCCTTGGCCTGGGCGATCTCGTTCTCGTGGTGCGGGAAGATCAGGTCCAGGCCGCCGCCGTGGATGTCGAAGGCCTCGCCCAAGTACTTGTGGGCCATCGCCGAGCACTCCAGGTGCCAGCCGGGGCGGCCGCGGCCCCAGGGGGTCTCCCAGGACGGCTCGCCCGGCTTGGCGGCCTTCCACATGGCGAAGTCGCGGGGGTCGCGCTTGCCGGTCTCGCCCTCGCCGGAGGGCTGCAGGAGGTTGTCCAGCTCCTGGTTGGACAGCTCCAGGTAGCCGGGGAAGGAGCGCACGTCGAAGTAGACGTTGCCGTCGGAGACGTAGGCGTGACCGCGCTCGATCAGGCCGCGCATCATCTCGACCATCTCGGTGACGTGGCCGGTGGCGCGGGGCTCGACGGTGGGCGGCAGGCAGCCGAGGGCGGCGTAGCCGTCATTGAAGGCGCGCTCGTTCTCGTAGCCGATCGCCCACCAGGGGCGGCCCTGCTCGGCGCCCTTCGCGAGGATCTTGTCGTCGATGTCCGTGACGTTGCGCACGAAGGTGACGTCGTAGCCGCGGTGGGCGAACCAGCGGCGCATGATGTCGAAGTTCAGACCCGACCGGATGTGTCCGATGTGGGGCGCAGCCTGCACGGTCGCGCCGCACAGGTAGATCGAGACGCAGCCCGGCCGCAGCGGGGAGAAGTCACGGATCTGCCGGGCGCTGGTGTCATACAGGCGAATGGTCACGGAACCAGGGTAGTGGGCCGTGGGCAGTGCCTCGCCCCGCCGAAAGGCCGGAAAGCCAGGGTTTGCGGGTCTGCTGCAGCGGAGGGATACATTCCGCGGAACCTGCCCGCCTTCTTTGACGTCTCTTTACTATCTGCACATGATAAAGAGCCGCATGGTAGCTTCGCCGGGCGTCACGCCACCCGGCGGGACGGCGAGCTCACCGGTGCATTGACCGGTGGTACGACCAGCGGAACCCGGCCACGGGACTCAGGAGGGACGTTGCAGTCCTCTGTGACGGTGCAGCAACGGCAGCAGGAACAGCGCCCTGTCCCGGCGCCCGCTCGACCGGCAGCTGCCAAGGAAAGACTGGCGGCCCTCGACGGGCTGCGGCTGCTCGCGGCCCTCATGGTCGTCCTCTACCACTACATGGCCTTCAACGCCGGCGCCTGGTCCAAACCGGTCGCCCAGATCTTCACGATCGGGTCGTGGCCCGCCTCCTACGGCTGGGCGGGCGTGGAGCTGTTCTTCCTGATCAGCGGCTTCGTCATCTGCATGAGCGCCTGGGGCCGCACGGTCGGCGAATTCGCCTCCTCGCGCGTGACCCGGCTCTACCCGGCGTACTGGTTCGCCGTGATCGCCACCGCACTGGTCTCCGTGATCTGGCCGGGGATCAACAACGTGCCCAAGCTCGGCGACATCACGGTGAACCTCACCATGCTGCACGAGCCGCTGAAGGTGACGCCCGTGGACGGCGTGTACTGGACGCTGTGGGTGGAGCTGAAGTTCTACCTGCTCTTCGCCCTCGTCGTCTGGAAGGGCCTGACCTACCGGCGCGCCCTGGGCTTCTGCGTGGTGTGGGGCCTGGCCGCGGCCTTCGCGACGACGGTGAACGTGCCGGTGCTCGACGCCCTGCTGCTGCCGGACGACTGCTGGTACTTCATCGCGGGCATCGCCTTCTACCTGATGTACCGCTACGGCCCCAACCTGGTGCTGTGGCTCGTCGTGGCCTCCTGCTACCTGATCAGCCAGCACTTCCTGATGCAGGCGCAGACGCACGCCGAGAAGTACATCGGCCGCAACGTCCCCGAGTGGCCGACCACCATGCTGCTCACCCTCTTCTTCCTGGCGATGGCCGCGGTGGCCCTGGGCTGGACGCGCCGCATCCGCTGGGGCTGGCTGTCGACCGCGGGCGTCCTGACGTACCCGCTGTACCTGCTGCACGAGCGCATCGGCTGGGTCGTCATCCAGCACACCGAGCCGTACCTGTCGCAGTACGTGCTGGTGCCGGCGCTGATCGCGGCCATGCTCGGCGCCGCCTGGCTGCTGCACCGCTTCTGGGAGCGGCCGCTGGCCCGCCTGGTCAAGCGCGGCATGAACCGCGCCCTGGCCGACATGCGCACGGCGCGCGAGCGCATCTGACCCCCTGAACCCCTCGTCCCCACCGGCGCCCGGCCCCACGGCCGGGCGCCGTCGCACACCCGGTGTCAGCACCGCGCCGGTGGTACGTCCGTTCGGCGGACGCGGCGTGTCCTACGGGCGAAAACCCGCCGTCCACCCGGAGTCCTCCCCTCCAACAGTCCCTCGGCACGCACCGTGGTTGTGCCAGCATGCTGCGTGACCCAGACACCGACGGGCTCCACGCCGACGGGAGAGGACGACATGCGTTTCGCCAGCGGCGGCGCGACCGCGGGCGTCCGGACGGATGGCACGGACCGCGGGCACACCCCCCGGCTCCACATCCTGGACGGACTGCGGCTCCTCGCGGCCCTCATGGTCGTGCTGTACCACTACACGAGCCTGAGCGGCGGCTGGCACCGAGATCCGCGGCAGCTGTTCCCCACCCTCGAGCCCCTCACCCGCTACGGCTGGCTGGGCGTCGAGACCTTCTTCCTGATCAGCGGCTTCGTCATCTGCATGAGCACCTGGGGCCGCACCGCCGGGGAGTTCCTGGTCTCCCGCGCCGCGCGGATCTACCCGGCCTACTGGGTGGCCATCGTGCTCACCGGCGGCGTCGTCCTGCTGTGGCCGCAGGTGCGCTCGGTGGCGGGCCCGGAGACGGTCTTCACCAACTTCACCATGCTCCAGACCGGGCTCGGCGTGTGGGACGTCGACGGCGTCTACTGGACACTGTGGGTGGAGCTGAAGTTCTACCTGCTCTTCGCCCTCGTCGTCGCCCGCGGGGTCACCTACCGCCGGTGCGTCGTCTTCTGCGGGGTGTGGACGGTGGCCGCCGCCGTCAGCCCCACCGCGGACAGCAAACTGCTCACGATGTGGGCCATGCCCTTCGCCGAGCCGTACTTCGTCGCCGGCATCTCCTTCTACCTGATGCGCCGCTTCAAGCCGACGGCACTGCTGTGGGGCATCGTCGGCATCTCCTACCTGATCGCCAACCACCACGTGGCCAAGCGCGTGCACGACAACGCCAACCACGCCACGGCACTCCTGCCCGCCCAGATCGGCGTCTTCGTCATCTTCGCGGTCATGGCCCTGGTCGCGCTCGGCACCTTCGACCGGGTGCGTTGGAACTGGCTGGGCACGGCGGGAGCGCTGACGTACCCGCTGTACCTGCTGCACCAGTACATCGGCATGACCGTCATCTACGCGCTGCGGACGACGGTGCCGGCGCCGCTGCTGGTCGCCGGGCTGATCGTGGTGATGCTGGGCGCCGCCTGGCTGATGCACCGCTTCGTGGAGAAGCCGCTGGGCCGGCGGATGCGGGCCGCCCTGCGCACCGGGCTGGAGGAACTGCGCCGCACCGAGCGGCCCGCCGCCCCCGCGCAGTCGGCCGGGCTGCCGCTGCTGAAGGAACCGCGCCGCTTCGACCGGTCGGCCCCCGGGCCCGACCCCGTCGGCGCCGCCACGGCGGACGGCGCCTGACGGACGGGCCGGACGCGGCTCAGAGCGAGCCCACGACCTTGCGCGGCGTGATGCGCACGACGACGCGCTGGGCGTCGTCCTTGGCCGCGGGGTTGAAGTCCGCGTAATCCTTACCGGTGTATTTCTGCGCCAGCTCGTTGATGAGCTCGTCGCCGCCCTCGGTGGTGATCTCGACGATCCCGCGGATCTCCGCGTACGTGTACGGCGCGTTCGGCGGGTTGATCAGCACCGTGATCCGCGGGTCGCGACGCAGGTTCTTCTCCTTGCGACGCCCCACGGTGGTGGACAGCAGCAGGTCGTCGCCGTCGCGCTTGATCCAGGTGACGGACAGCTGCGGGCTGCCGTCGGGCTGGATCGTGGCGATGCTGGCGAAGGCGGGGTTGTCGTCGATGTACTTCTTCAGGTCCTCGGACAGTACGGCGGACACGGCGGCCCTCCCGGGGGGGCGGTGCGGTGGGGGTGGTTGTCCGTGGATCCCTCCCCCACCGACCCCCTCCCCGAAACCGAGCGCCCCGCAAGGGGGCGCGGGGAACTGCGCGAGCGACCACGACGCACCCGCAGGTGGAGGTGCCGGGGTGGCGCGTCGGCTGCAGGCCGTCAGTGGCCGATCGCGCAGTTCCCCGCGCCCCTATGGGGCGCTGCGGTACACCAAAGCCGTCGCGACGGCCGCCAGGCCCTCCGCACGGCCGGTCAGGCCGAGCCCGTCCGTCGTCGTGCCGGAGACGGACACCGGCGCGCCGACCGCCGCCGACAGCGCCTCCTGCGCCTCCTCGCGCCGCTTGCCGATCTTCGGCCGCACACCGATCACCTGGATCGCCACGTTGCCGATGCCGAAGCCGGCCTCCCGCACGATCCGCGCCGCCTCGGCCAGCAGCGTCACCCCGGACGCCCCCGACCACTCGGGCCGGTCCGTGCCGAAGTGTGCGCCGAGGTCGCCCAGGCCCGCCGCCGAGAACAGCGCGTCGCAGGCCGCGTGTGCGGCCACGTCACCGTCGGAGTGGCCGGCCAGCCCGTGGCTCGCGCCCTCCCAGAGCAGGCCCGAGCACCACAGCTCGCGGCCCTCCTCGAAGGCGTGCACATCGGTGCCGATGCCGACCAGCGGCAGCAGCGGCCTCGCCTCAGAAGCCATCGTTCGCCCTCCTGCGCGCCAGCACGGCCTCGGCCAGGACCAGGTCCAGCGGCCGCGTCACCTTGAACGCCTCCTCGTGCCCGGGCACCACCACGACCGGCACGCCGAGGCGCTCGACCATGCCCGCGTCGTCCGTGGCACCCTCGCCGTCCACGGCGACCTTCTCGTGGGCCTCGGCGAGCACGGCCCGGGCGAAGCCCTGGGGCGTCTGCACGGCCCGCAGCAGCGCGCGCTCGGGCGTGCCGACCACGGGCTCGGGCTCCCCGGCCCGCTCGCCCGTACGCGGCTCGACCTGCTTGACCGTGTCGGCCAGCGGCAGCGCCGGCACCACGGCCGGCGCCCCCTCCCGCACGGCGGCGGCGACCGCGTCGACGGTGTCGACGGGCACCAGCGGCCGGGCGGCGTCGTGGACGAGGACGGCGGTGACGTCGTCGGGCAGCGCGGCCAGGCCGAGTCGCACCGACTCCTGCCGGGTGGCGCCGCCGGGCACGACCACGACATCCGTACGGGTGCTGTCGCGGTCGGCGAGGGGATGGGCGTCCAGGAGGTTGCGCACCTCGGCGGCACCGTCCGGCGGGGCGACCACGACGACGAGCGAGACGGCCCGGGAGGCCGCCATCGCACGCACCGCGTGCACGAGCATGGGCGTGCCGCTCAGGGCACGCAGGGCCTTCGGCGCGCCGGGGCCCAGGCGGACGCCACGGCCGGCGGCGGGAATGACGGCGGCGGTGCGCCCCGGCACGGCGGGGGCGGGCGCGGAGTGTCGCTCGGACATTGCGTTGGCGTTCAGGTTTGCTTCCTCGGCCGATTTGGGTATGGCCTCAGCGTGCCTGCCGGGCACGATGCCCCGACCAGCCCCTTCCGTGACGACTGGCCGGGCCGGCTGCCCGGGCCCGGCACGCTTCGAGCCACTGGTTCCACTGAATGCGACCGGAGCCGAAGATGCCGCAGCGCCCGTCGGACGACGGAACGTCGTCACGCGGGCACCGCGGCACTTCTTCACATCCGGTCCGGGCGGCGGCGAGGCCACCGGCACCTGTGCGTCAGGAGGCGAGGACCTCGTCGAGCAGGGCCTCGGCCTTGTCCTCGTTGGTGTTCTCCGCGAGGGCGAGCTCGCTCACCAAGATCTGACGGGCCTTGGCGAGCATGCGCTTCTCGCCCGCGGACAGGCCGCGCTCACGCTCGCGCCGCCACAGGTCGCGGACGACCTCGGCGACCTTGATCACGTCGCCGGACGCGAGCTTCTCGAGATTTGCCTTGTAGCGACGAGACCAGTTGGTCGGCTCTTCCGCATAGGGCGCGCGCAGCACCTCGAAGACCCGGTCGAGCCCGTCCTGGCCGACCACATCGCGAACGCCGACGAACTCTGCATTGTCCGCCGGCACTCGAACCGTCAGGTCACCCTGGGCGACCTTGAGCACCAAGTAGGTCTTGTCCACGCCTTTGATCTGGCGAGTTTCGATGGCCTCGATCAGCGCGGCCCCGTGATGGGGATAGACCACGGTGTCGCCAACCTTGAACGTCATGTGACAGGTACCCCTTCCGTGGCTATCCAGTCTAACACGGGGCCCGCCCGTTCTGAATGGCGTTTCCGCAGGTCAGGGCATATCTCGGGGCTTGACAACAGAGACCGGGACGTGCTGCGGGGCCCTTCCGGAAGCAGGTATTCGCAGGTGGGAGCGCATCTGCGGGCGGGGCGAAACGCGGACGTTACGCCCGTCGGACGGGCTCCACGGGCAGCCGATCGTCCCGTTTTGCCGGGGTCCGGTCGGCGGACTTCGCGTACTCCGTTCGGGGCGCACGGGTCTTCTGCGCCCCGCCGTCCGGAATTGATCACACCGAACTTGATCAATTCCGGAACTCCTTCCCCATACGCCTCCCATTCATTGCCGATAAACACCCGCATCGGCGATCCCCGCGTTCACCCATGTCGCGAGATCGGCCGACCGCCGATATTCGGTCGCGCACCCGGCCGGGGCGCGAGTTGACCATGGGGGCGGGTCGGGTGCAGCGGCCGTCGGACGGCTCGGTAACCTAACCCCGCTGACACAACCCTTATCTCGTGCGTACCCCGTACGCGTACCTCGTCCAAGGAGATGCCGCCGCCGTGAGCAGCAGCCTTCGACGCGGCGCACTCGCCGCTTCCGCCCTCGTGCTCTCGATCGCCTCGCTCTCCGCCTGCGCGGCGGGCAACGACGCGCAGACGCTGGAGGTCAAGCCGGACAACGCCGCCACCTCGGTCGGCGACATCAAGCTGCAGAACATCACCGTCATCACGCAGCCCAACCAGGACACGACGGGCCCCGCCGTGATCACCGGCCAGATCTTCAACAACGGCCGCAAGGACCAGACGCTCCGCTCGATCAAGCTGCCCGGCAAGGACGTGGCCGTGAAGCTCACGTCCGCCAAGGGCGCCGGCGACGTCGTCGTCCCGGCCGGCGGCTCGGTGCTGCTCGGCGGTAAGGGCAACGCGTCCGCGGTACTGCCCAAGGGCCGCGAGGGCATCAAGGACGGCGCGAGCCAGCCGCTGACCTTCAACCTCAGCTCGACGGGTGACGTCAAGATCGCCGCGTTCGTCGTCCCGGCGACGAGCTACTTCAAGGAGTGGGGCCCGGAGCAGGCCCCCGCCCAGTCCAAGCCGGGCGCCTCCGGCGAGCCCGGGGCGCCTTCGGGTGCGCCGGCGTCCGCCTCCGCCTCCGCGTCCGCGTCCGCCTCCGCGAGCCCCTCGGGGCAGCCCAAGCCGGGCGCTGCCGCGCAGCCGCAGCACGCGGGCCACTGACACGAACGGGCCGGGCCCGGAAGCGATCAGCTTCCGGGCCCGGCCCGTTCCGTACGAGCTCGCCCTCGGGCGGTGCCCCGTAGGGGCGCGGGGAACTGCGCGATCAGCCACGACGCGCCCGCAGGTGCGGTGCCGTGCCCCTGGCCCCGGGGTGGCGCGTTCGACTGCGGGCCGTCGGTGGCTTGTCGCGCAGTTCCCCGCGCCCCTGACGGGGCGCGCCGTGCTGCCGGCCCGGGGTGCGGGCGCCCCTGACGGGGCACAGGCGACCGGGACGGCGCGGGCCGGCCGGGGCGCAGGCCGCCGGCCCGGGGCGGGCCGGGCTACGGCTCGAACTTGTAGCCCAGGCCCCGCACCGTCACCAGGTAGCGCGGGGCGCCCGGGTCCGGTTCGATCTTGGCTCGGAGGCGCTTGACGTGGACGTCGAGCGTTTTGGTGTCGCCCACGTAGTCCGCGCCCCAGACACGGTCGATCAGTTGCATGCGGGTGAGCACGCGGCCGGCGTTGCGGAGCAGCATTTCCAGGAGGTCGAACTCCTTCAGGGGCAGGTCGACCTTGGCGCCCGCGACGGTCACCACGTGCCGGTCGACGTCCATGCGGACCGGGCCGGCCTCCAGGGCGGCCGGAGCGACCTCCTCCGGCTCTCCGCGGCGGCGCAGGACGGCGCGGATGCGGGCGACGAGCTCGCGTGAGGAGAACGGCTTGGTGACGTAGTCGTCCGCGCCTATCTCCAGGCCGACGACCTTGTCGATCTCGCTGTCCTTGGCCGTCACCATGATCACGGGAACGTTCGAGCGACTGCGCAGCTGCCGGCAGACCTCGGTGCCGGGCAGGCCCGGCAGCATCAGGTCCAGCAGGACGAGGTCGGCGCCGTTGCGCTCGAACTCGTCCAGCCCGTCCGGCCCGGTGGCCGCGACGGCCACCTCGAAGCCCTCCTTGCGGAGCATGTAGGACAGGGCGTCGCTGAAGGATTCCTCGTCCTCTACGACGAGCACTCGTGTCACAGTTCGACCTCCGGTCGGGCCTTCGGCCCAGACGGCGTGGGATGGAACGGGGAGGCGGCGCCGGTGGTCACCGGTGCGCCCCCGGCGCGGGCAGGGGATCGTGGGGCGCGTCGTCGACGAAGTCCGCCGCGTCGGGGCCGATGAGCGGGCGGTTGCGTTCGCGGGTGGCCCGGGTGCCCCGGCCTGCGCGGTCGCGCTCGCGGCTCGCGCCGGCCTCCGGCAGGCGCAGGGTGAACGTGGAGCCCTGGCCCTCGGCGCTCCAGACGGTCACCTCGCCGCCGTGCGAGGCGGCGACGTGCTTGACGATCGACAGGCCCAGGCCCGTGCCGCCGGTGGCGCGGGAGCGGGCGGGGTCGACGCGGTAGAAGCGTTCGAAGACGCGTTCGCGGTCCTTCTCGGAGATGCCGATGCCCTGGTCGGTGACGGCGAGCTCGATCAGGTCGCCGCCGGGGGCGGCCACCTTGCGGGCGGCGATGCCGACGCGGGTGCGGGCGGGGCTGTAGTTGACGGCGTTCTCGACCAGGTTGCCGAGGGCGGCCGCGAGCTGGCCGCGGTTGCCCCAGACGTACAGGCCGGCGGTGCCGCCGGTGGCCATGGTGATCTGCTTGGTGCCGGCCTGGTGGCGGCAGCGGTCGATGGCCTCGGCGACGAGTTCGTCGACGCGAACGGGCTCGGCGTCCTCCAGCGGGTCGTCGTTCTGGACCCGGGAGAGGTCGATGAGCTCCTGGACGAGGTTGGTCAGGCGGGTGGCCTCGATCTGCATGCGGCCGGCGAAGCGGGTGACGGCCTCGGGGTCGTCGCTCGCGTCCATGACGGCCTCCGACAGCAGGGACAGCGCGCCGACGGGGGTCTTGAGCTCGTGGCTGACGTTGGCGACGAAGTCGCGGCGGACGGCCTCGATGCGCCGGGCCTCGGTGAGGTCCTCGACGAGGAGCAGCACGAGCCGGGAGCCGAGCGGGGCGACGCGGGCGGAGACCGCCAGCGCGTCGCCGCGGCCGGTGCCGCGGCGCGGCAGGTCGAGCTCGACCTGGCGTATCTCGCCGTCGCGGCGGGTGTCGCGGGCCATCTGCAGCATCGGTTCGACGGCGAGCTTGCCGCCGCGCACCAGCCCGAGGGCGTAGGCGGCGGAGCTGGCCTTGACCACGGTGTCGGCCTCGTCGAGGACGACGGCGGAGGAGCGCAGGACGGACAGGACGGTGTCCACGCCGGGCGGCAGGACGGCGTCGGTGTGCAGGGAGGTGCGCGTGGGCCTGGCCTGGTCGCGCTCGCTCCAGCGGAACGCCAGCATGGCGATCACGCCGGTGCACACTCCGGCGATCGCTGCCGCTGCGGCGACGGCCGCGTCCAGGTTCATGTCTCCAGGTTATGCGGGGGAACGGGCCCTCCCACAGCCGAATGGGGGGCGTCTCGAACACACGTTGCCGAGAGTTCACCTTCAGGTCAGTGGTGGTTCACTCCGGGGGACGGCAGCCGTCGCGTTGCGGCCGGACCGTGGGGAGCGTTGGCCGTCCGAGAGGTACCGGATGCGGTTCCCGGCGGTCAGGGCAGTACTCGAGCGAGAGAAGGTCGACAGATGCGGGACGCGTACCACGAGGAGCTGGATTCGATCGGCGAGGGCCTGGTCGAGATGGCCCGGCTGGTGGGCTCCGCGATCGGGCGCGCCACCACGGCGATCCTCGACGCGGACCTGAAGCTGGCGGAGTCCGTCATCGCGGCGGACGCCAAGGTCGACGACCTGCAGCGGGACCTGGAGGCCCGGGCGATCGCCCTGCTGGCCCGCCAGCAGCCGGTGGCCACGGACCTGCGGATCGTCGTGACGTCGCTGCGCATGAGCGCGGACCTGGAGCGCTCGGGCGACCTGGCCCAGCACGTGGCCAAGCTGGCCCGGCTGCGCTTCCCGGAGTCGGCGGTGCCGCGCGACCTGCATGCGACGATCCTGGAGATGGGCCAGCTCGCGCAGCGCCTGATGGCCAAGGCGGGCGAGGTGATCATCACCAAGGACGTGGACCTCGCGCTGCAGCTGGAGCACGACGACGACGCGATGGACCTGCTGCACCGCGCGCTCTTCCAGCACCTGATGGACGACCGCTGGCGGCACGGCATCGAGACGGCGGTCGACGTCACCCTGCTGGGCCGCTACTACGAGCGCTTCGCGGACCACGCGGTCTCGGTGGCCAAGCGCGTGGTGTACCTGGTGACCGGTGAGCACGCCGACGAGCTCACCACCCAGCCGGGCGGCCAGCAGGGCGCCCTCGAAGCGCCGTAGTCCGCTCGCCGCAGTCCGCTCGCCCCAGTCTCGCCGCAGTCCGCTCGCCCCAGTCTCGCCGCAGTCCGCTCGCACGGCGCGCGTCGGCAGCACGCGCGCTCCGTCGTGCTCCTGCGCGCCCCTCATGCCCGTACATACGTACGCGACGGGCATTGACGGTCGCAACGGGCGGCCGTTGACTGAGGGAGAAGACAGACACCTTCGAGGAGGTTTCCGAATGAGCGGCTGTCAGTGTGGACCCGGATGCTCGTGCGGCTGCCAGAGCGGCGGCTCCTGCCAGTGCGGCGGCAGCTGCAGCTGAGAGACGTTCCGAGGGTCTCTCGCTCCGCACGTCACTCACACTCGGCGGAAAGGGCCCCCGTCCGTCAGGACGGGGGCCCCACTGCGTCCGCCGGAGGGTCACACCCGGTCGGCGACGGCCGGCTCGGGGCCCGCTGCCGGCCGGTCGAGCTCGGCGCGCCGCCGGCCGCCCCAGCGGATGACGGGGGCCATCACGGCGGAGGTCACGACGAACAGCACGCCCAGGAAGATCCAGCCGGGGGCGCCCCAGTAGACGATCAGGCCCGTCAGGGCCAGCGGGCCGAGCATCTCCGCGACGGTGATGCCGTTGCCGAAGAACGCCTGGTACTGGCCGGTCTTGCCCTTCGGGGCGAGGCCGAAGCTGACCTCCCACTCCCCGGCGGCCTGCATCATCTCGCCGGCGACCATCAGCCCGGCGGCGAGGACGAGCAGCGCTCCCGCCGTCCAGGCGGAGTCCCCGGCGGCGGAGAAGGCGAACGCGAGGCACGCCGCGCCCAGCAGGACGCTGCCGAGCAGCAGGTAGCGCGCGGCGGAGGCGAGGTCCTTGACGCCGTCCGAGACCCGCACCTGGAAGAGGGCCACCACCACGGTGTTGAGCATCAGCATCACGGACAGCAGCGACACCGGGGCCGCGGTGTGCTCGCTGATCCACAGCGGCAGGGCGACGCTGACCAGCGGGACGTACAGCAGCAGGACGGTGTTCAGCACGCTGATGAGGACGTACGGGCCGTCCCGGAAGACCGAGGTGCCGCCCGGCTTCGCCGTCGCCCCGGCGCCGTCCCGCGGGGCCGCCGGGACGGGCGGCACGGCCGGCAGCCGGCTGAGGACGAACGCGGCGACGAGGAAGGCGAGGGCGTTCAGCACGAAGGCGGCGTAGTACGCCCCGCGCCGGTCGAAGAGCAGCACGAGGCCGCCGAGGCCGGCGCCGATCGTCATGCCCGCGTTGAAACTGGACTGCACGTACGCCCGCACGCGCGTGACCTGCTCCTTGGGCACCAGCCCGGCGAGCAGGGCCTGTTCGGCCGCCGAGCCGCCGCGCTGGCTCACCGCGTACGCGCAGGAGGCGACGACGAACGGCACGAAGGAGGTGATGAAGGTGAAGGAGGCGACGGACAGGGCCGCGCACACGAACAGCACGACCGCCGTGCCGCGGGGGCCCATGCGGTCGGCCAGGTGTCCCAGCGGCACGCTCAGCACGAGCGCCGCCGACCAGCCGATGGTCAGGCCCAGGCTCATCTGGAACGGGGACAGCCCGACGATCCGGGTGAAGAACAGTGCCGCACAGATGTTGTAGGCCCCGTCCCCCATGCGGCACACCAGCTGGGCCAGGGCGAGGCCGCGGGGCGGGCCGGGGGGCGGGATCAGGTCCTTTAACACGTTGCTCCTTCGGGCCGCGCGGGCGCGGGTGCTCGGCGGTGCGCCGTTCGGGCACGCGCACGGCGAGGTGTCCGGGGGTGGGCTGGGGTACGGGCACGGCCCGGCGGGACGCGGCCCGCTCGCCGGATGACGCCGGCGGGGCTCACGCGCGCGTACGGCCGGTCCGGGACCCGGGGAGGGGGATCGCTCGTCGATCCCGCCCGTCACCCTCCGCCGACGACGTCGGCGGCCTCCCGGCCCACACCCGGCCGAAAGGTCGCAAAGGCTGATCGGCAGGCCTCTCCGCGGCCCTGTATGACGGACAGAAAGATAGGCACAGGCCACGGACGCGCACAAGGCGCGCAACGCCCAATCGGCCGGATGCGGTGCGCCCCGAAGGGGCGCGGGGAACTGCGCGACAAGCCACGACGTGCCCGCAGTCGGCCCCTCGGGGTGGTGTGTCAGCTGCGGGCCGTCGCTGGCCGATCGCGCAGTTCCCCGCGCCCC